>CAIPAT010000309.1 GCA_903863035.1 uncultured Lentisphaeria bacterium | reverse complement strand
CTGTTAAATCAGTTCTACGGTTTCCCAGTTCTACGGTATTACAGTTTTGCTGTTAAACTGTCATACTGTTATGCCGTTTTCCGCTTCCGGCATTCGCAAAATTTAATCCTGTCCATCCCTGTTAAACCTTTTGGTTGCGGCATAAATTAAAACGGCGAAATTATCCATCAATAAATGGGTAATTTCGCCATATTTTTAATCTGCGCGGCCGCCGGATCAGGCGGGATTGGAATCTTTGGCTTTTTTCTCGTTCATGGCCTGTTTGCCGGCTTCATATGCGGCAGCAATCATGGCCTTCTTTTCAGCCAGCATTTCTTTGGCGTCGTCTACCTTTTCGCCGACTTTGTCTTTCAGTTCGCGTGTCCGCTTAGCCAGCAGTTCACGCGTTTCCTTGCCGGATTGCGGCGCATAGAGCAATGCAATTCCTGCTCCAGCGATAGCTCCGACTGCGAAAGCGGCCAAAATTGTCCCCAGTGATGAGTTCTCGTTACACATGATCTTCCTCCTCTTTTGGTTGTTTATTTGTTTTTTTCGAGCAGAGGGCTTGCGTAAAAACGGCAAGTCCAAGGCGGAAAATACTTATATTCCGAGCCAGCCCTGTAATGGGCGGCTCAATTATCAGGCCGACCGCCGTTACGAGCCGGTTTGCCATGCCGGCCCACTGAGCCACGACATGCACTACTTTGCCGGCGTCGTCTATCTGTTCGTTGACCCGCATGGTAATAGCATTGACATTCTGTACCAGTTCACGGCTGTCCTGTACGATGATGTGCAATTCCGATTCCAGGTTTTTGGTTGCCAGCAGCAAATCCGCCAGCTTGCGCCGTACATAAAAAACCGTAGGAATCAGACAGATTACCAGAATAATAAACAACATCAAAGCGATTAATGATGCAATTTCCAGGGACGTTGACATTTTTACAAACCTCCTGTTCTTAAATTAAAAGCAATACGCACTGTTATAAATTGACACAGCAACAGTCAATCCTCCAAATTATACTGTTATTATATTGCGCCATCTATATTATTTCAATGCATAATATAAAATGATATTACTAATTTGATAATGCGCCAGTGGATTTGGGTTAGCGATTAAGCCGCAGAACCGGGGATTGGATTTTAATTAATGTAGGTCAGACATTCCTGTCTGACATTTCGCCGGCAGGAATGCCCGCGCTACTTTACAAATAAAGTTCCGGCGCAGCCGGTTAAGTTTATCGTACAGAATTTGTATTTTAACAGGGATAGACAGGATACAGGATAAGAAAAAAACTTTCACCGTGAAGAGCATGAAGTTGGGGACCAAGGAAAACATGTTTAACCACGAAAGACTTAGCGCAGCATAGCCGCAACCAAAAAATACACCTTAACCACGAAAGACACGAAAAAGCACGAAAAAAATCAGTCAGCGAATTATGGCGGGTATTCCCGCAATAATTTGCTGACTACTTGTTTTATCTCTGTGCCTTGCTAACTCTCGGGCTAGTCCCGCTGCTGCGGGATGTCTCTGAGGTTAAAGCCCGGCGCAGCCGGTTAAGCGCTCAGCAGTGCAGAGTATAAACTTGATGTCAATCAAGGTATCCGTTGTCTGCCGCTGTAAATAAATACAGAAAAAAATAAAAATTTTCACAAAAGGACGCAAAATGTCCTACCCCGGATGCTATATTACCGCATAAATTCATTCAATGATTAGAAAATTGCATTAAAAAAAGTAAGGGGAAAACTAAATGGCGGACAATAGCAGATTACTGGCAAATTTCACCAATCAGTATCAATTGTCGAAAACCTTGCGTTTCGAACTTAAACCGTTTGGCCAAACTGCGGAATGGATTAAAAAGCATAATATCATTGGCGTAGAGGATGGTAATCTTACCGGCGAGGATGCCGACCGGGCGAAAAATTACGCGTATGCAAAGCTGCTGCTGGATGAGCTTCACCGTAAGTTCATTGAAGATGCGCTAAAACTTGACCCGGAAGCCGATCACGCAAAAGCTCTGAAAGATAAGATTATTGAACTCTGTATTGCAGATGAAATCAAAGAAGCCGATTTGCCGGGCAAACTTCTCAAGCAGATCTTAGATGATAAAGCTGATGAATGGATAAAGCTGTATCAGCAGGAGATGCCGAAATATTGGCGTGAAGACATTAACGGGCTGAAAAATAGAATAGCTGGCGAAACGGATAAAAGGGAAATTAAGAATCTTGAACGCATAGTCGCAAAACTTAATAAACTATGCGAAAATGGCCAGACATTTAAGAAAAACGGAATTGAAATATTATATGGCTCTAATGAAGATCCGCTCAAATTACTGGAGTGGGCGGTTCGTTGCGGCAAAGTACGCCCCAGTTTTAAAGATATCAAGCAGGGCAATTCGGATGCCCCAATGCCTCAGGAGCATATTGTCAGATATATCCGGAATTTTGATAATTTCTGCACATACTTTACCGGATTTAATGAAAACCGGGCCAATGTCTACGATGTTACCGGCGCGAAATCTACCTCACTGGTTCACCGCATATTCATGCAGAACATGCAGTTTCATTTCAGCAACATTCAAAAATGGGAGAAGATCAAAGCCTCGCTCGAAAAGTATGCAAATGATTTTACGGCAAAAAGATATGACTGGCATGCCAGGCTTGCCGAATGTGAACACCGTCTGGCGTTTGCCGCTGGGAATGTGTTCTCGGCTGAGGCGTTTATCAATTTTATCAATCAGTCCGGCATTGACCGCTATAATGAAATTATCGGTGGATTGGCGCAGGAGGGCGGGGAAACCAAAACCCAGGGAATTAATGAATTCATAAATCTTGTTCGCCAGCAGGCCGGAGCTAAACGTAACGAATTTCCTCCATTGCAGCTATTTTATAAACAGATCCTCAGCAAAAGTGACAGAATATTTATCTCCGCATTCGAGACCGATGAAGAAATGTTTGACCGGGTCAAAGATTTCCGTCAAAAATGTTTCGTTGAAACGGAAGTCGGCAAGCTGCCGGTAATACAGGAATTTATTAAAGAGATCACCAAACTTATTGCTGAATCTCTGGACGAAAAATCCAATATTTTCATCAGTAAAGATAGATTAACGCGGATTTCACAGGAACTGACCGGCTCATATAACACAATCAATCTGCGTCTCCTGTCGGAAATTGGCGAAAAATCCTTTAACCAAAGTGGTTGCTTTTCTATTCAACAGATTGACAATGCGCTGAATGCAAAAGTTGACGGCGTAATATTCTCATCTCAAGATCAGAATATTAAAGCAGAATATCAAAGTCCCTCTGGAAATATCTTGTTTGATTTCTTCTCAAAACGACTCAATGCATTGTTTATATCTGTTGAAGCAAGCTGGAAGATTCTCGATGAAAGCAGTATACTTGCGGAAAAGGTTCTGGATAAAAATCGCGAAAATGAAGGCGATAAAGGATTTGAGCAGGTCGCTGCAATCAAGGGATTCCTGGACAATTCCATTGAAATTCTAGGGTTTGTCAAGAACTGGATGCTGCAAGAGAAAAAGCAGTCGGAAAATATTAATAGCGTATGGTATGAAACCATGCAACTATTTTGCGACCAGTTCCCGATTATCAAACTTTACAATATGGTGCGGAATCATGTTACCCAAAAGGCGTATTCTGACGAAAAACTGAAGATCAACTTTGATAACAGCACATTGCTTGATGGCTGGGACCGCAATAAAGAATCCAGTAATTACGGTGTTCTGCTCGAAAAAAGCGGACTTTACTTTCTTGGCATCATGACCCCGGATTCCAACAATATTTTTGATTATGAAATTGCTGATGCTGATTCGCTAAACAAGAAGCAGGAAAAACAAAATCTTGCTGCCAGAGTTATGTGTTCTTCAGGCGAGCCTTCATTCCGCAAAGTTAATTATAAGTTGCTTCCCGGTCCTAATAAGATGCTGCCAAAAGTATTTTTTGCAGAATCAAATGCAAGCTTTTTCAGACCGAGCCAGGCAATCATCAACATTAAGGAAAAGAAACTATATGGTAAGGCCGAAATCGAAAAACACGGAATTAAAAACCTGTATGACTATATTGATTTCTGTAAAACATCTTTATGCCTCCATCCGGAATGGAGCAAAGCATTCGGCTTTTCAGAAAATGCTTTCAAGCAGACGACCGAATACCGTTCTGTGGATGAGTTCTATAAAGATGTTGAGATTCGCGGTTACAGAATTAGCTTCGACAATATCAAACAGTCATATATTGATGAAAAAGTAGCAAAAGGGGAACTTTATCTTTTCCAGATTTACAGCAAAGATTTTTCGCAAAATAAAAAAGGCTGCGGCAATGATAATTTGCACACCAGTTACTTTAAGTTGCTTTTTGATGCAGAAAACCTCAAAGATACCGTGCTGAAACTGAATGGACAGGCCGAAATCTTTTTCCGTAAGGCATCGGTTGAATTAACCGAAGAGAAAAAGGTGAAAGGGCATCATTACGAAGAATTGAAAAATAAATTCAACTATCCAATCATCAAAGACCGCCGATTTACGGAAGACAAGTTTTTCTTTCACTGTCCTATAGGATTGAATTTTAAAGCTCCTTCCATTCCGGGCAGATTCAATGACAAAATTAACGCATTTTTGCGCAATAATCCGGATGTGAATATTATCGGGGTTGACCGGGGGGAAAAGCATTTGCTTTACTACTCTGTTACTGACCGTACCGGCAATGTCATTGAGCAGGGTTCTCTGAATACAATTACCGGTTTTATGGGGCGCGAAATAGACTACCACAAAAAGCTCGACGAAAAGGAAGAAAATCGCGACAAAGCCAGAAAATCATGGTCGGCGATTGAGAACATAAAGGAACTTAAAGCGGGATATCTGTCGCAGGTAGTTCACAAACTGGCGCAACTGATTATCAAGCACAACGCCATCGTCGTGCTTGAAGACCTTAACAAAGGTTTTAAGCGCGGCCGTTTTAAAGTAGAGAAACAAGTCTATCAGAAATTTGAGAAAGCACTGATAGATAAATTGAATTATATGGTATTCAAAGATAAAACGAATCGTCTGGAGCCGGGACATTATTTGAATGCGTATCAGCTTACTAACCAGTTTCAAAGTTTTGAAAAGATGGGAAAGCAAAGCGGGATACTCTTCTACACTGTGGCATCATATACCTCGACTACCGACCCGGTAACCGGATTTATGAAAAATGTTTATGCCGCTTACGAAAGTGTTGAGAAAAGCTTGAGATTTTTGGAAAGCTTTGATTCCATCATTTATGATCCGGGCAAAGATCGCTTTGAATTCACCTACACGCTTGGCAGGATTGCCAGCAAGAGTATGGATAGAGAAAAAGACGAGGAAAAAATATCCAAAACGCGATGGACGGTTTGCAGTTGCGTGGTTCGCTCATCGTATAATCAGAAAAACAAGACACACGAACTCCGCGATGTCAATCAAGAGTTAAAAAACCTTTTCAATGGAAAAATAGATTATTTGAGTGGCAACGATCTGCGTAATGCAGTATGCCAAATTAAGGAGAAAGAGTTTCTGGAAAGGCTTGTGCGTCTTTTCAACGCGATTATGACTATGCGGGTGACAGACTCCGACAAAGAGTCCGGAACTGATGAGAACGATTTTATCCTGTCGCCGGTCGAGCCGTTCTTTGACAGCCGCAAAGGATATACGAAACTGCCGGAAAACGGCGATGCCAACGGCGCATACAACATTGCCCGCAAAGGCATATGCATGCTGAGTAAGATTGACTTAGCAGAAAATCTGTCTAAAATTGATCTCTTGATCTCAAAGCGGGATTGGCAGGAATATGTTCAGTCTGATGCGGTGGTTAAAGCGCAAACAGCCAAGCTCAATAAATAAGCACAATCAAGGGTGGCCATGCGGCCGCCCTTTTTGTTGCTTGCCGGAGGTATTACGATGGAAGCATATCTTCTCATTACTCAATTGAATGATTTCATCTTTTGCCCGAGGTCTATCTATTTCCATAACATCTATCAACAGAATTATGATGAAGATACGTATCATCAGACTCCGCAGAAAATCGGGCAGGCCGCGCACAAAGCAGTGGACGAAGGGCATTATTCAAGCCGGAAGGATGTTTTGCAGGGGTTGACCGTTTATTCCGAAAAATACCAGCTTCTGGGCAAAATTGACACGCTTGATTTGACCACCGGAGAATTGGTCGAACGAAAATATTCCGTAACCCGTGTCTACGACGGTTTCCGCTATCAGCTCTATGCTCAGTATTTTGCACTCCTGGAAATGGGGTACAAGGTTGAACATCTCAAAATTTATTCAAAAAAAAGCAACAAGAGCTATTCGGTGCCGTTGCCGGACAGCAATGATATTGCGGATTTCGAGGATGTCCTAGCTCAAATCCGCAGCTTTTCACTAAACGCTCCTTTCAGTCAAAATCCACAGAAATGCCGGAATTGTATTTACAATACGCTTTGCGATATTTACAGGGAGGATTAATTATGATGTCATTGCCGGATTTCAAGTACAAACAGTGCATCTTCTACTTTCCGTCTGACGATAAGAGCAAGTTGCGTTTCAGGGCGGACAATATAATTATCGAAGATGAAGAGGGCAAAGTTGTTCAACAGCATTCATGCCATCTGGTGTTTGCCCTCTTCATCATCGGCAATATCACTTTGACCAATGTTGTTTTGCAAAAAGCCAAACAATTCGCGTTCCCTGTCCTGCTTCTGTCCCGTAATTTCAGACTAGACAGTTATTTCAACAACCGGGCGGAGGGAAATTTCCTGCTCCGCAGAAAACAGTATGACTCCGGAGAGCTGAATTTTTTGATCGCTCGCGAGTTGGTAACTCAAAAGATGAATAATCAGATAGCGCTGCTTCAGGATTTGCGCTATCGGGCTGCGCCGGAAACGGAAGCCATACAGAAATTGAACGATCTTTCGCTGGCTGGCGCACAAACTGCACAGGAATTAATGGGCATTGAGGGCAATGCCAGTAAAATATTCTTTCCTGCTTACTTTCGTCAGATGAACTGGACCCGCCGGGAACCGAGGACGAAGCGGGATGTCAACAATCTTTTACTTGATATTGGCTATACTTATCTCTTTCACTTTGTCGAGGCAATGACGGCAATCTACGGGTTCGATGTCTACTGCGGCGTGTTTCACACGTTCTTCTATCAGCGAAAATCGCTTGTCTGCGACCTCGTCGAACCATTTCGCTGCATCATTGATCTGAGGCTTCGGAAAGCGCATAATTTAAAACAGATTGATGAAAAAGACTTCTTCCAGGACAATAATCAATATCAACTTGCGTATAAGCAACAGGGCAAATATACTAAAATGTTTGTCAAAGATATTTTGGATCACAAAGAAGACATTTTTCTGTATATTCAGGCATATTACCGCTGGTTCATGAAAAATAAACACTTGGATGATTTCCCGGTTTTCCAAATCAAAGGAAGCGATTAATTATGCTTATAGTTGTTTATGACATACAATCTGACCGGCTTCGCTCAAAATTTGCCAAATTCCTGAAACAATTCGGGCGCAGAATACAATATTCTGTTTTTGAGATACAGAACAGTCCGAGAATTATTGCCAACATCCAGACTGAAATAGAAGCCGGTTATAAGAAAAAGTTCACGCAGGGAGATAGTGTGCTTGTCTTTGATATTCCGGACAATGCTAACATTCTACGTTTTGGTTACCCGGTTAATGAAGAAACCGACCTCCTGATTTGGGATTAATGCAAACCAGCGTCTTAATTTTTCCCAGTCGAGGAAGATTTTCTCAAAAACAAAATTTGCTTTCTGAAATAAATGACTTATTTTAAGCATAAAGTTGAGTCTTTACTGTTTAAAGGCTCAGCCAAATTTCTACTGTTGTAGATTAAATATTATTAACAAAGATAAATATGTTTAAAGGCTCAGCCAAATTTCTACTGTTGTAGATAAAATATTTTCCGTTTCGCCGTTGAGTTTAAAGGCTCAGCCAAATTTCTACTGTTGTAGATATTCTGGGTGATTCCTTTCAGCCCGGTGTTTAAAGGCTCAGCCAAATTTCTACTGTTGTAGATATCACCACGCCCCAGTAATACGCATTGTTTAAAGGCTCAGCCAAATTTCTACTGTTGTAGATCTTAATCGTGAAAATTGGTTTGTTTTGT
>CAIPAT010000308.1 GCA_903863035.1 uncultured Lentisphaeria bacterium | reverse complement strand
TTAACCACAGAGGCACAGAGATATGCATGCTTTCCGGTTTAACGGTTTTACGGTTTGACTGTAATACCGTTAAGCTGTAATGCCGTAATACCGTTTTATTCTCATATGAAACTCTTTTAACCACAGAGGCATCCCGCAGTCGCGGGATTAACCCGATAGTTTGCAAGGCACAGAGAAAAGTTTGCATTTTTTTATTTTTTACCAGTCACCAGTCACCAGTCACCAGTCACCAGTCACCAGTCACCAGTCACCAGTCACGCTCTATTATTATCTTTCGTTTCTTATTTGATAAAACTGCGGGTACCGCAGTCAAACGCTGACTACTGACTTCTGTCTCCTGACTTCCCAGTCTTTTCTTTATAGATATAGAAATCACCTGTTTTCACATTATATTAAAGTTATAACCGGCATCAAACCTTTAAATTTGGGTAAAAGCATTAATGAACAAATTTTTGACGGGAATAATCTCTTTTCTGATTTTTACCTGCGTTGCCGTCGGAACGACTTTATACCCGGAACCGGGGATTCCTGTCCTTGCCGCTCCTGAAATCGGCGCCAAAGTCATTGCCTTGACGGAAGGCACTGCCGAATACGACGTTATTGCGGTTCAGCGATACATGTTCCGCCAGCATCCTTTCGGGCGATACTTCGATTTCAATCAAGTAAAACTTCCCGGCGGACAAGCTGGCTGGATATGCGAAAATCTCCGGATCGTCGAAAAAGACGGCAAAAAAACAATAGACCGGATTCAGCCGGATAATTTTAATTACAAAACCGCCTCGGTAATCTGCGGTTTGATTATTCTGGTCATCGCCCTTTATTTCATTGGCGAAAAGCTTTTTCCGCAGCAGACGCTGCGGCTCGGGTTGAAAAAGATTTCACCCGTTGAACAGACCGTCGGACTGCTCGCACTGCTCGTCCTGACCAGGTATTTCCAGCTCCTTATTATGCTGGGCTGCGACAGCAGTCTGGTTACGCTGGCCCCTGACGGCAATACTTACTTCAACATGGCCAGAGATATCGTAAATCTTAATTTCAACAATCCATGGGACCGGTCAATCGGCACCTGTTTTGTCTATATCCCGTTCATCTGGCTGCTCCCGGCGGCCAAATCATTTATAGATGTTGCGCCCCAGCTTGCCGCGTTTAACGGCTTTGTGCTGATGCCGCTATGCTTCGTCCTTGGGTTCTTTATTATCCGCAAAGTATGCGGGTCGGAATTCAAAGCTTTTTTTGCGGTACTGCTCTGGATAATCATCCCGTTCTTCTACTTTAATATTCAGGATTTTGACAAGGATATATTTGGTTCGCTCATCGGTCTTCCGCAATTCCATTTCAGCTGGCGGCTTTATTCTTTGCACCAGGCGCTCAATTATAATAACCTGACCGACGCATTCTCGACACTTTTTGTTTTTCTGACGATCTTTCTGGCATTGTTTATGCCGCCGCGCTGGCAAATGGCGGCCGCGGTTTCCGCATTGTTCGGAGTCTCCTGCCTGATTCGCTTGAACAACATCTTTTTCGCGCTGCTGATCGCCTTTATTTTCTGGTACAGGTTGAAATCATCCTGGAAAACCTGGCCGCAGATAATGCGTTATATTGCCGGCAGTTTGATCTGCTTTCTGATAGCGTTTGCTGTTCAATTTGTTTTCAATAAACTGCACGTCGGATCTTTTCTGACGTTCCCGTATGTGCTGGTCGGCAACGGTACGGAAAAAGGGTTCGTCCCGGCCCTGGTCCCGCTGCATACAAAATTCCTGATCGGCTGTAATTTCCTGTTTTTCGTCCTGGGCATCTGGGGAATGATTTTCTGCAAAGATAAGTACTGCCGGAACTTTCTTGTCCTGATGGCTGCCCCGACCGCCATCTACTTCTGCGGACACATTACCACAACCAGCGATCCGGTCCGTTACATTTTAAGCATTTATCTGCCGTTGCTGGCGGCATTCGTCTGCGCAGCTCCATGGAAAGAATTAAATCGTGTTCAAGTATCATTTCTGTCCCTCATCTTTGCGGTAAGCATATTTTGCTATCAGCCGCTTTATTTCAAATGGGTCATTCTGCCGTCGCAGGTTCCGGGCAGTTATATTTGCGGAATAATCGCGCTTGCCTTAAGCACAGGAATTCTTCTATACCTTATCCGGGAACGGAAATTTATGCTGTATGGCGGGATTTTTATGCTGCTATATTATTTGAACAGTTCCTGGCTGCTGCTGGCCGCGCTTGTAATCCTGACGGTATTTGCCACTCTTGACTTCATCCTGCGCGATGTCAAACCTGACATTCAAAGAATAATCGCCGGACAGCAGTAATTTAATCGTATAGGAATTTGTATTTAATTAATGCAGGTCAGACATTCCTGTCTGACATTTCGCAGGCAGGAATGCCCGCGCTACATTGCAAAGAAGTCCCTGCGCAGCCGGTTAAGTTCATCGTATAGGAATTTGTATTTTAACAGGGATATACAGGATAGAAAGGATAAGAAAATACCTTTCACCATGAAGGACTTAGCGCGGCATAGCCGCAACCAAAAGAGATAAATAAATACACTTTAACCACGAAAAACACGAAAAGTCACGAAAAAAGGCATATACAGCTTCACCATGAAGAACATGAAGGAAATGAAGGAAACCCTGGGAGCGCCGGTCGTCTGACCGGCTTTAGGGATTTCGCCTTTGGCGACCAACGCCTCGCCGTTGGATCACGCCCGGCGGGCCGCCGGTGGCAAGTGAGGGAAACAATATTTTGTTTGCAGGGTCCCGCCCTGCGGGATTGACAGTTCAAGGTTCCCCCTTGCATCCCTCCTCCAAAACTTTTTTTG
>CAIPAT010000307.1 GCA_903863035.1 uncultured Lentisphaeria bacterium | reverse complement strand
CCGAGTTTAGCAATGCCCGCTCGTCATGTCCCAGAGTAGTAAAAAAACTCCTTCCCTCTCCTGTCTGACTAACAAAAACAGAGGCAACTTCAATTGCGTGACCGTCCTTTTCATCAGTAGCCGATAACGAACCAATTACCTTCGAACCCGGATAAATATCTGTATTTTCCCAGATTTCATCCATAATGTAAAATGTTCCCATCCCCTGAGTAATCGGGTGGCTTTGATCGAATCCATAAACTTTACCGCGGGTAGGAGCACCATGCCGAGTCTCTTTACCCCATCTTCCGATGCCAATACGATGGTAATCTTCCCAGCCATAAAACGAAGATGTTCCGGCATGAAGTGAAAGAACTCCTCCACCTTCTTTTACGTATCGCGTAAAATCGTTCTCCCATTGACTGTTCAATCTTACATTGTTGTCAGGCCACGTATTCCAGTTGCTAATAATCAGATTGAACTGCTTCAACGCTTTGAACGACATTGTGTCAGGCTTTTCTGTAACGCTTACATTAAAAAGTTTTGTCTCTTTAAATATCCTGACTATTAATGGAGTTGTATTTTGCCAGTCATGATTATTTTTTCCGCTAAAAATCAATACCTTGATCTGATTATCATTAGGAACAGAAGATGGAGATTTTGAAGTAGCCTCAACAGAAAATGCAATAAAACTGACAAAAAGGAGGAGGAGAAATCTAAGCATAATATATCAATTTTATAAAAATTTGGACAGATGTTCAAAACTGCGTATTGCTTGCTCTATCGTACCACATTCTACACTGAAAACTATGTCACGGTTACCCGACTTTACAATCTCAATTACCCGTTGCCAGTCAACAACTCCGTCACCACAAGCGCAACCCACCGGAGTCCCACTAACTTTACCGCGCTCTGCATTGCTCTGCGACAGGGATATATCTTTTGCATGAAGATGGACAAGCCGATCCTTAACTCTTTCGAGCCATTCATAAACATCAGAACCACCGGCGAGATAACTGTTACCCGTATCGAAATTAATACCAATGGAGGGAGATGCCACCAGATTATAAATGCTGTCAAGACCATCGGGTGTTTTGCTGTATTGTTGGTGTGGCTCTAACCCTATTTTTATTCCGTGACGTTCGGCAACCAACGAAGCCTCAGTAAGCGTATAAGTCATAAGTTGATAATCAAGCTCTTTCGAAGTCCAAAAAGGTTTCGGCCCTTCGTCAGTGTTGACCACGGGAGCTCCTGCATGGGCAGCCCACCTTATTGCCATTTTGAGGTATTCAACGCTAATCTCAGGTTTGCAAAGCGGAGTATGTGACGATAATCCTGAAAGTTTAACATTATTCCTTTCGCATATCTCCTTTATAGCCAATGGGTCATCGAAAAGAGAAACAGAGTGAAAATAACCAGCTTCACTTAAAAGCTCACGGCCAAGATGTACCATTGGCTCTATGTACTCATAGCCGATTTCAGCAGCCTTTTTAACACCATTTGCAAACGACATATCGTGATGTCTGACAAATTCCATGTTGATTCCCAGCCTTACTATTCCGTTCATGCTTTATCTTTTTAAAAATTTGTATTTTTGTCAAAATCATTAGTTTATTTCGACCGGTTGTTTTCTTCCGGGCAAAGTAAAAGTAAGTGTATTGCATAATGTATTTGTTCAAAATCTTTCAGTGTAAAATTTTATTTTTAGATATGGAAAAACGGGCACAATTCTACGATCCTGGCGGCAAATTGTCATACAAAGCCGATAACTGCAGTCCTTTAAAAGGCGCAGCAGACAAGGGTGAATTAGAACTAACAACACTTGCCCGTGATGCCTATCCGGGGAATAGGCTTAGTAAATCTGAGCTGACCGGTATTAAAAGTATAGGTTATTGGAATATCAAAAAACTTCAGGATTGGGGATTGGAATGGCATACTAACGAAGGGATTGAAATTTGTTTTCTTGAATCCGGCGATCTTACATTCTTTCTCGGAAAAGATAAATACGATCTCGCCCCTAATCTTTTGACCATAACTCGCCCTTGGATTAGTCACAAATTAGGCAATCCGAATGTGGAATTGAGTAAACTGCACTGGCTAATACTTGATGTTGGTGTACGACATCCTCATCAGGAATGGGTTTGGCCCAATTGGATAATCTTAAATCCAAAAGACCGCGAAAAACT
>CAIPAT010000306.1 GCA_903863035.1 uncultured Lentisphaeria bacterium | reverse complement strand
GGAAATGCCATATATTGCAGTGTTCGGCAGTGTTATATTTTCGCTCTTTCCCAATATTCTGTCAGTAACATATGGAGAGGTCAACGTGTGCTCAAGCGCTCCGCAGTCCAAATGTCCTTTCTGGTTTGAAATGAGGATGAAACGTTCGCAAGCTATCAGACCGGCCATAATTCGCTTTCGCCATTCCTCCTCATGGTTGCAAGGCGGATAAAAACATGGTATCAGTCCGGTGAAAATCAAAAAAGCCAGACCAAGAAGATAGTCCTTGCCCGCCCCCTGCCGGTTAGCATCAACAAGAAACAGCATTGTCCGGCTTTCACCGATAATCAGGCGCAGAAGCATGGTTAATAAATAGGCCAGCGAGCGGGAAAAATCAACAATGTCCAAGAAGCAGAACCCGTCCAGTATTTCGGTCAATGATTCCAGAGCTTCATCTACACTCATCCGAGCGATTGTAATGCTGTCGTCGAGAACGAAAATTCCGAGGTTCTTGTTGTATCCCGGATGTGTAAATTTCAGTTCATCTTCTTGAAAATACGGCAGCGGTATATCACTCAGTCCATTGATGCGTGGAAATTTTGTTTTAAATGAACTTGACTTTACGAGCGTATCCGAGTCGCTTTTTGAAAGCGACGCCTTAATGAAACCCTTTTTATTATAATATCCTGTTTCAACATATTGTTCGTAATCCGGGATGAACCCACAAGAATGAACCGGCGAAAATCCGGTTATCTTGTGTATTTTCCCATTCGCGTCCCTGCGTTCTATTTCTGAAATTTGTACGAGATTACCACTATAATTGAAGAATCTTCCCATAGGATACAGAGCCAATGCAAGATCATTTCCAAATTCTGAAATAAGCCTGTTGCTGCCCGGCAGGATTATCTGGGATTTATAACCATCGACATTTTGCTTTGTACTGGTTTCAGTATTTTGTTCATCAAGATTTTCTTGTCTTTCTTCGGTTTTAGGATCTTGTTCCGCAACCACCGGAGCGGTGACCAGTCCTTTGTCCTGGAATAGATTTGTCAGGTTATCTGCAACATTAGCAGTATTTTGATTACTCATTTTGCCACCTCGAAATTCATGTACAGCAGCCGCTGAACGGTACCTTTATCCTTGCGGATCGCTCCCGGCGTCCTGGTCAATCTCCCCACATTTTTTGTGTGAGGATCTGCTCCCAGCGGCAGGAAGATGTTGAAGATTGTAGTGACCTCAGCTTCCGTTGTGGCTGGAATTAATGCATGGACACTCTTGCTGCCGGAAAAGGTCAGTACCGATGGGCGAATGCCGAGATTAATCAATGATAGCCAAAGTCGTAACTGGTCAGCAAGGGCCATCGTGTCAAACTCAATTAAAACGAACCGTCGCGTAAAGCAGGTATCTGCCCGCCAGCTCGGTTTTCCGTCCTGCGTTGTGCCTTCAAAACCTGTGTGCGGGTTGGGGATGAAAAATTCACGCAGCTTTTCACCGGCAAGCAGGCGATTGCGCCATCCACTTACGGTATCGCGGCTGGCAGTCCAAATGTCGTAGGGATCTTGCGGAAAAGTGAGAATATCATGGGGCTTGAACATGCCCAGCACTGTCAGCATATCGCCCGCCCCTGAACTACCCTGCGGCATGGGATTGCTGCGCTCCTCCAATTCGTGCTCCAGCGCAGCGGCATCTGAGCCGGCCCTGGGATCAATCAGCATTTGCCGTGCCTTTACAACATCGACAACCGGTTTTGGAGTTGATATTGGCAAATTATGTCGTAATGAAATCTGTCCGGGATGCTGACGCAGCAATTCTTGAATAATATCGGCATGGCCACTTAGCTTGACGTAGTATGTCAGCGTTCCGATTCCGGCCGTTAATTTGCAGTTATTCCACCCGCGCTCGATCTGCCTCGGAACATTGTATTTATCAGTGCGGCTCCATTCCTGAAATCTTTCAAGGGAACCGCCGGAATTACGGTATGCGGCTAAAATGCGCCACCAATCTTCAGTTATGTCGGCGTAAGCGCGGTCAATCTTATCCAACAATAAGTCTGCCGATATTTGACTATTGGCCGGCTGAATAGTATTGTATTGATGTTCAGTTTTTTTTCTGTCGCTACCCTGGCCGGTAGCGACGTTATTTTTTCTAATCATGTTTGCCTCCCTGCATGTGCTTCCACAAAACTGTCGAGATCGGTAGTTTTATATAATTTTCTCCGGTTTACACTGTATGACTTTAAGCCTGTTTTACTCCAGCGCCACAAATTTGTGCGTGAAATACCGCCGAGGTAAGCCCGAGCTTGTTTTTCGGAAATGAATCCCGCTGATCCTTTGTTATGTTCATTTTCACCATTAAGCGCCGCGAGTGCGGCATCCAACTTTTCTGGGGATATCCCCGGGGACAATGTCTTCTCAAAAATCTGCTGTTGCTTTGGGTCCATTTAAACACCTTCCTATTGTTAATTGTTTCGGCATAGTGCCGCTTGTCTACCCATACACTGCCACCGCAATAATATGTTACAAGCCGTTTATTACGAATACTTTATCCGCTAAATTAGCCGCTAAATTAGCCGCTAAATACAGGGGGGGCAATTTGATTAAAAAGAGGAGGAATACTAAATGGAAATAGTGATTAATTTTGCCAGGTGGAATTATGGTATTCCAGAGAGATTATAATTCAATCAGTATGGAATAAAAATAGATGACGAAAATTATTTAAAGACCGCTAGTATGAAATTCATCAAGTCTTGACTAGCAGATTTATGCTCTAAGGCAGCTTTTATTGCGTTTTTCGCTGCGGTATCCAGCTCAACAGAAAGATTGATATCGGTAGCGTTAGCGGGTTTAATATCATTGCGAGTACAAAATTTTACTTCTTTGCGGCTCTGGAAGGAAGGATATTTTCCGTCTTCATTTTTTTTGATGTAATTGTTCAAGACAGAACCCTTCGGCAGGAACACAGGAACTATTTTATCAATAACACTGTTCACATTGGTAGTGTTTGAAAAAATATGTTTTAAGTCGATTTCACAATCGGAATTTTTTTCACCTTTTCGTATTATGACTTTACCTTTATTCAGGAATAAGAAATGCGCCCCTAGAGTTTTGCTGGCAGCATACATAGCCAGGAATTTTAGTACCTGGTTTGAGGTTGCATTTCTTTCTTTAGAGTTAACAGTTATAGAAAAAGATTTCCGGCCTTCAAGCATGGTAATCATTACCTTTATCAGCATCTTTCCCTTTGGGGCTTTTTTCTTTCTGGAAGGCTTGGATGGTATATCACTTTGATTCATCGGCACTACCCCTCGCGCGTCCGTCGTGACCTTACCCCGTGGATTATTATTCCCTTGTTTTGCTGCATCGGCTACGTGGGTAAAGACGGCTGAATTTTTATTCGGTTGGACTCCAAATAATTCCGAGATTAAATCTTCTTTGCCTTCAGGGCATACGACAAGTTTTCCGCTATCGAATGTATCGTATACTTTGTACACAAAAGAGTGAATATTGCCTATGTCGTCACTGCGATTATCGTCTCCAAACTTATTCCCCCTTTTATCAATGGCATCAGGCGTAAGAGTTAACACAGTTCCATAAGCATCTTCACAAAAAGTCTCAACTTCCTGTTCCGACATGCTATTATTAGAATATTCAAAGATCAGAGGGCTGATTTGTTCAACAGCAGTGTGTGCACTGCGCGGGGCTGGGTATAAGTGGCTAATTGATGTATTCGGAGGGAATATTAATTCGTGTGGTTTAAGCAAATTCAGCAGCTCGGTTGCTATAGATTCTATTCTCTTAACGAAATCCCCGGTATCCAGCATTTTATGCGATCCTTCAATATCTATTCGGCTATGGCGCATAGAAGGTTTATAAATCCTCAGTTTTGAGCCTCCGGTGATTTCTGGTATTTTGTCAGTAAGTAACTTTAGTAACAGGGTAAAGCCCTCTTCAGAATAGTATTTCCCCTTGAACACATCGGAGAAGGCATCCGTTAATACTCCCGGCAAATCTTGCCAATCAAGATTCCCCAATGGACTCCACACCGGCACACATATTCCTGGAGAGATTTTGGATTTACCTATAATACTCGGGGTCGAAATCACTCTTTCATCGTTTGCGCTGTACAATGCAGCAGTAAAACATTCACATAGTCGAAGCTGCTTGACATTGTTTATCGACAAAATAAAAGCGACTGAATGATTGAGATCGGTTATTTTTTTTAGGAGCTTGCTGTATATATCAGACTTGAGTATAACAGCGAGGCTTGTATCCGGCATGAAAATATGCTTTAAAGTATAGAGTTTACCTGCACCCGGCTTGAGAGTTTCATTGAAATAATATTGGATGTTGTAACCATCGAAGATCGCAGGCTCATAATCTGCCGCTATAACTGTCAATCCATGGTTGCCAGGCAAAGACGCTTCCAATTCTTTTTCGTTCGACACATAAACGATGTCAGACATTTTTCAAAGTCTCCCGGATTGCCAGTATTTCATCGGCACTGACGTCCGCCGACTCAATCCGACGGGTGCGTTCAATTCCAAACTTCTTCAACCACTTGGCGACAGCTGTACTGCTGATTCCGTAAACTTTGCCGATAGTCACGTTGGAATACCTTTCGACTAACTCCCGGAGCGCTTCATCCGTCGGGGTCAGTGCTTTCTGCGGGATTGCAGGCGGGGGTAAGGAAAATTTCAGTGCTGTCAGGTCATTGACAAGTGCCAGCGCCCGCTTATCGGAATCCCCCCGCGCCTCTTCAAGCATTTTCTCGTAAACCTGTATCATCTCGGACGATTCCCAGCCCATGATCCGCATGGCATCGCGAGTGGAAACATCCTTACTTGCCAGCAGGCTCATGAAAGTTGTCCGGAGACTATGGAACGAGCAGATACTAACATTCCGCTGGCGGTGGTCGTTATCATCCACCTGAGTCACGGTCGCCTCCTTGCCGAGCGCATCTTCAAATATCTGTTTACACTTCTTAGAAACAAAACTTTCATTCCGCAGGTAATGTTCAGCTATGCCCGGCAGCACATACCCGCTCTTGTCTTTGTCAGCACGCCGCTCTTTCAACAATATACACAGCGTAGGCGAAATCGGGATTCTGGCGGAGTTGCCTGACTTAATGGTCTTAAAAGGTATTATCTCAATGAACTGTCCGGAGATTGATTTCCATTTCAGCAGGGCCGCGTCTTTCAAGCGCATCCCGGTTTGACTGCCGAGGATAATCAGATCCCGAAAGTCGCGGCCCTCTTCGGCAGACTGTTTTATTACAGCCTTGAGTTGCTTCGGCTCCAGGGCATGATGACTTTCGGTGGGCGCATCATTCTGGCTTATCCGGGAAATCTTCTGGTGCTGAAAAGGGTCGCGCTGCGGAAGCGGCGTAATTGCATCAAGGCAACTAAAAATCCGCGACAGATGCTTCAGATGGTCATTGAAAGCCTTGCCGCCAAGACCGCTCTCCCAGAGCGCCTTGCTGTACCGGGTCGCAGCAGAATGGTCAACTTCTTCCACGTTCTCTATATCTTCAGCTTTACACCAGATGGCGAAACGGTCGAAGATCGTATGATAATACTTTCTGGTCCTGGCGATAACATCATTATATTTTTTGGAATGGTCAATCCAGATCTGATGGGCCGCGCTGATCGGTGTGCGGGTATTCTTCTTGCCGGTTAAGCTTTCGACATAGGTATCGGCCAGTTTGGAGGCTGAGGATTCAAGGTGGCTAAAGGCTTCGACCGACAGTTCGGCCCTGATATGTTTTGTAGCAACTTTCTTGGCTTCTTCCAGTTCAACCATCTTGGTATTGACCCAGCAGTCCTTGCCGTCAACCAGTCGCCGGAAATAATAGAAACCTTTCTTCCCGCGCGGGAATAACTTCGGTAAAACAATTTTTCCCTTTTTCTCAGACATGGTCCTGCCTCCGTAACAGTGCCTTGATAAACATATTAAAACCTTCTGAAATAATAATAGCGGATTATCGTGAATAAAGCAAGCCGAATGTAGCATTTTCTGTAGCTATAAAAGATTTAGGTTAAAAACAAGATGGTGTATTTTATGTATAAATTATTGATTATTAAGGCTTAAAGTATGGTGCGCCCGGAGGGATTTGAACCCCCGGCCTTCTGCTCCGGAGGCAGACGCTCTATCCAGCTGAGCTACGGGCGCATAGTATGATGCAGTGAATCTTTAATATAGAAGATATTTTCATTTTTAAAAGGTTTATTCGTCAAGAAAACTGTTTTTTATGTAAGTGCAGTATTTTTTTTAAGAATAATTATATGTTTTACTATAAAAAATTGTTATTGCCTATTGACAAAATGAGCTTTATCAGTTCTTTTCTTAAAAAAGAGAACGATTGTTAATTTTGGGGATATAGCTTATGGAAATTGGCGCCTGCGGAACTATTTGTGACAAATGCCAGCTTGCCAGCCTTTGTAAAGATGCCGGCTTGAGCAAAGTTTTATCAGACATCGCACTTGAATCCGGATTAAGCCCGGACGCCATCCTCGAAAAATTTCAATGCGCCGGATGCCATTCCGCCGGCAACCGTTGCGGGAATAAGTGCGAAGTCAGAAAATGTTGCGTTATTGCAAAAAAGTTCGATAATTGCGGGCTGTGCGACTCTTTTGAATCCTGTGATATTATAAAAGATTTTGAAAATGACGGACTCGCTCTTCACCGCCAGGCCATAGAGCACCTCCGGACAATGCAAAGTACTGATTAACCACTTTCTTCAAGCGGCACACCTTCCCAAAAATCCGCACTCCTTTTTCATTAATTTACCGGTTTAATAATTTTTTTCTCCTTGAAAACAGCATCTGGAAGAGTAAAGATATAGAGACAAAATAAATTCTGGACAGAAATCATCAAAAATGGCATTGCTTGAAGTAGAAAATCTGAAGGTATGGTATCCGGTCAAGGACGGCTGGTTCAGTCCGACGCGCCACGTTCGAGCAGTAGATGGCGTATCGTTTCAACTGGAGTCCGGCGAAACGCTGGGTCTCGTCGGTGAAAGCGGATGCGGGAAAAGCACATTGGGACGAACTCTAGTCAGGCTCGAAGCCCCCATGGAAGGTACTTTCCGTATCGGCGGCGTGGAAATCGGAAGATTGAAAGGGGCTGAACTGCGCCGGGCCCGTCGTAATTTCCAGATGATTTTTCAGGATCCTTACGGTTCTCTGAATCCCAGAATGACCATCTTTACCGCGCTGAATGAAATTTTGCAATTACATACTAAACTAAATCGCGAAGAACGGGTCATTCGAGTAGCCGAACTCCTGAAAATGGTTGGTCTGGGCGAAGAGGTGATGCATCGCTATCCGCATCAATTCAGCGGCGGACAGCGCCAGCGTATCGGAATCGCCAGAGCGCTGGCGGTGAATCCCAAGCTGATCATCGCGGATGAACCGGTTTCCGCACTGGACGTAAGCGTCCAGGCCCAGATCATCAACCTGCTGATGGACATTCAAAAAAATACCGGAATCGCATTCCTCTTCATTGCGCATGATCTGGCGGTAGTGGAACATATCAGCAGCCGCATTCTGGTCATGTATCTGGGCAAAATCGTCGAAAGCGGAAGAAGTTCGGAAATATGCGCCAATCCGGCACATCCGTACACAAAAGCGTTGCTTTCCGCAGTTCCGGCAATAGACCGTGAAACCGGCAGAAAGCGAATCGTGCTTCCCGGGGATGTCCCGTCGCCGCTTGCGCCGCCGCCGGGCTGCGCTTTCCATCCGCGCTGCCTGCTGGCCAGGGATATCTGCCGGCAGAACACGCCGTCACTTGAACCGGCAGGCGATGATTCACATTTGTCCGCCTGTTTTTTCTCCAAAGAAGTCTCTTCAATGTAAAATTCCATACTGCTTTGCCGGTTGTCTGCTGGCATTATAGAAATACAAAGATTATATTTATACCGATTCGCAATCTTAAAGAAAGCAAAGACAAGAGCAATTTTGAGAATTATTTGGAAACAGCGACGGAACCCCGATATGAATATCGGCGAACGGAGCCGTTTTCAAATAAACGCAAAAGGGCCTTGCCGCAGAGCGGTTGCGTTCCCGCCATGCCGGATAATGTGCTGTACGAGTTCAGTCGCTACCCAGGTAGCGCCGACTCATCCAGTCCATCCCGGCAAAGACGGTATCCGCAATCTTTACTTGCTTTAAGATTGTGAAGCGGTATTAACCTGATTTAAACCATTAAACTATAAAGAGCAAGTAATGAAAAAAACAGTGTCAATCGCGGCGGGACTGCTTTTTGCCTGCGTTTCAATATTTCTGGTGTCTTGCCAGTCAGACGATTATTACCGGGAACAGGCTGTTATCAGCGCCAGAAAGTATGTACTGAAAAATGCCAAAGATCTGGATGTCATTCAGCAGGAATATATCCGTTTCAATAAACCGGTGATTATGGCGGAAAATATTCTGGGTACTTATGCCGGCGCAAAAACATCTGTCATTTGCGGAGTAACATCTCAGGTTTGCATAGCCTGGGTAGTGCCGGGGGAAAAAGATGCTTTTGTTGTATTCGGAACCAGTGACAACCGGCTGTTTAACTGGAGCCCGTACCGCCTGATCCGCAAAACGTACCAGACAAAAGAATACAACCGGATTGCAGCTTATGATTCCGCGGCAAAATATGCCATGAACAATATGCTTTATCTGTCAACGGAGCAGCGCAACCGGGTACGTTTCGACGTTCCGCAAACCGTGAAAACCAAATTCCCGCTGGACTTCGACCCCATGGGAAAACTAAAGCCGGAAGAAGTCACCCGGCTTAAAACGTTACCGCTTCAAACTTCTTTTGTCTGGGAATCATTAACTAAAGGCAAGAAAATTGTGGTTTGCGGTGCAGGTGCCGCGGACTTTGTGAGCTGGACTCCGGTTTTCGGACAGGAAATGGAAGACAGCGACTTGAATCAGAACTCTGAGCAGTAGGCTGGAAGTTCTCTATATATGACAGGCCTGGGGAGGGTTGAAATATGAACAGTATGACCGGATTCGGCAAGGGTGACGCATCCAATTCCAAAAGCGGCATCAGTTTTGCCGTGGAGATTTCCGCCGTCAATCGCAAACAGCTTGAAATCAGGGCGGCATTGCCGCGGGAACTTGCTGGTTATGAACCGCTGCTCAGGAAACTTATTTCCGATAAAATCAGCCGCGGTGCTGTTGCCGCCCGCGTTGATATGGCTGTCGAAGAGAGCTTTGCCGCCAGATCGGTCAAACTCAACTGCACACTGCTGGAAGCGCTGACAGAGAAATGCCGCGAAATGCAGTCATCCCTAAAACTCAGCGGCGACATTCAACTTCGCGACCTGCTCGCGATTCCAGGGGTGATTGAACAGTCGCTGCAGGACTTCAACCTTCCGGAAGTTGAGCATACTTTCATTGAAGCGGTCGGAAAGGCCATGACCGCGTTTCAAAAAATGCGCATGAGCGAAGGCTCCGCGATGAAACAAGATCTTTCGCAGCGGCTGAAATACCTTAAAAACATTATTGACACCATCGAACCGGAAGCTGCGGAGATGCCGGAAATCCAGAAAATGAAAATCCTGGAAAAACTGAAAAATGCACAGCTCCCTGTTCCCTGCGATGACGACCGGATATTGCGGGAAATTATTATTTACGCTGACAAATCGGATGTTTCCGAAGAAATTACCCGTCTGCGGAGCCATTTTCAGCAGGTCGAAGGATTCCTCAACGAAGACGGGAATTCGGTCGGACGCAGCCTGGATTTCCTGATGCAGGAAATGGGCAGGGAAATCACCACCCTCGGGAATAAAGCCGCAGGCTGCAAAATCTCCCCGCTGGTCGTAAATTTTAAAACCGAATTGGAAAAAATCAGAGAACAAGTTCAAAACATAGAGTAGCATAACTCTGCAGCAGCCATTGGAGAAGTTAGAATTAACCTGACTTCCGCAGTTGCGAAAACCCGGGCGCAGTTTTCAGGAAGCAAAGCGAAGATATGCCCACACGGCGCAACCCGCAAGTTTGAACTGTATTTTGTCGCTATACTCTATAAAAAGAATGATTTGATTACTAAATATTAACAAAAACAAGAATTGTTCAACTGCGGAGGTTAGAATGAAAGATAGATATTGCAGCCATAGATTATCCGTCCTGTCAAGCGACTATCTGCGTGATCTGGTCGGGAAAATCTGCGACACTTACGAAGACGCCAAAGGCATTAATCACGTTGAAGGGTTCAATCTGCCGCGCCAGCAGGAAATTCACGATATCATCAACCGGCTGATGGAGATCGTTTTCCCTGGTTTCAGCGGAGTGCAGAACTACAGTCTGAAAACCATATCATTTAATATCGGCAACATCCTGACCGAAGTTTATTCGGAACTGCACGATCAGATTGAACGCTCTTTCAGCTATGAATGCGGCAAAAGCCATTGCGACGACTGTGATGTTCCGGCAAAAACCGAAGAGGCGGTAAAAGCCCTGCTTGACGCGATCCCGGAAATCCGCGAAACCATGAAGCTGGACATCGCGGCGGCATTCAGCGGCGACCCGGCCGCCGCCACCATTGACGAAATCGTGGTCAGTTATCCCGGAATTAAAACCATCACCATCCAGCGTTTTGCGCATGTCCTGTACCATCATAAAGTTCCGCTGATTCCGCGAATGATGACCGAATACGCACACAGCATTACCGGCATCGATATTCATCCCGGCGCACATCTCGAAAGAGGCCTGTTCATTGATCACGGCACCGGAGTCGTCGTTGGCGAAACTGCCGTTATCGGCAACAACGTTAAAATTTACCAGGGCGTCACCCTCGGCGCGCTGAGCTTCCCGAAAGATGCCTGCGGCATGATCATCAAAGGCGCGAAACGGCATCCGACAATTGAAGATGACGTCACCATCTACGCCGGAGCCACCGTGCTGGGCAATATTGTAATCGGCAAAGGCAGCATCATCGGCGGCAATGTATGGATGACCGAAAGTGTCCCGGCCGGTTCCAAAATCTCCATGGCTCCGCCGGAACTGCGCAAAAAAATTCCCGTTCAGGCTGCGGATAAATAGTCTTGACTTACTTGGAGACCGGGTATGGGACTATATATTCAGGAACAACTGGACGAAATCAGGAACGCCGTCGCCGGGGACGCAGCAAGTTGCGGACGGCTGCCGGATGAGGTGAAACTGATCGCGGTCAGCAAAACTTTTTCACGGGAGGATATCCTCACGGCTTACGCTCACGGACAACGCCGCTTCGGCGAAAATAAGGTTCAGGAGCTGGAACAGAAAGCCGGAAATCTGCCGGCAGACATTGAATGGCATCTGCTGGGCCACCTCCAGAGCAATAAAGCGGTTAAAGCCGTACAATACGCAGCATATATTCATTCCGTTGATTCAGTGAAACTGATCCAGCGCCTTGACCGGCTGGCGGCCGAAGCCGGAAAAAAGCAGAAAATCCTGCTGGAAGTAAATATCTCCGGCGAAACCACCAAGTTCGGAGCATCCGCCGAAGCCGACATCCTGGCAATGGCGGAAACGGCGGTAAACGCCCCCAATCTGGAACTGACGGGATTGATGACCATGGCTCCCTATGATGCCGGCAACGACGAACTGCACCGTATTTTCGGTGCTTTGCGGCAGCTTCGTGATAAAATAGAAAAACTCCTGAATCTCCGTATCCCTGAATTATCCATGGGCATGAGCGGAGATTTTCCTGCCGCTATCGCCGAAGGCGCGACTTTCCTGAGAATCGGCACCGCCATTTTCGGCAAACGCAATTATAATCTGTAACAGCCGGAATTCAGGAAACAGAATTCAGGAGACAGAATAAACCATGAATACATTCAGACTCAATTCCGGAGACTTTAGAGAACCGTTGAGCACAACCGTTTATAATTTTCAAACAACATTTTGGACAATTTAGACACTGCTGTGCAGAATGGCCGGTGTAGTGCTCTCGCTCTGCGGGAGAGGTTCAGATCCCCCCGTCCGGC
>CAIPAT010000305.1 GCA_903863035.1 uncultured Lentisphaeria bacterium | reverse complement strand
TCAGGAGTCGTTTGAAAGCGGATGCCAGCCCCTTTTTGCTCCAGCAAATAGCCGTCACCCATGATCGTGATTTCGCCAACGCCATTCCAGCGTTGAGTCAGACGATAGTTGCCTGTTTTTTTAGCAGCAATTTCGTCAATAACCAGCCATGCCTGATTTCTCTTGAGCCAGACATAGTAACGGATCCAGTCAGTTGGACCGTATTGATTAGCACGAACCGTTACATACCCGAAAACATCGTTCTCCCCATGGTCAATCAACTCCATCAGCCCTGGCAGAGTAAATGCTTCGCCGTTAAACAGCATCAACATGGAATTGTGGTATTTTTGTTGATTCAGTTTATATCCGCTTTCAGCCAGCCACTCCCGGTCAAATTGAGTATAACGCAATACGCTGTTGGCATCGGCATGGCGGTGTCCGCCAATATTGACCCCGTCAACCAGAATATAGAGGGATTCCGGATTGAGATTCTGCCGGAACGAGAATTTGTCAAAGGCCTTGTCCAAAGCAGGTACAAAGCCTTCCCTTACTGACGCAATATTTGAGTAATCGTAAAAACCTTTATCCAAAGCAATAATTTTTACTCCATCAAGTACTGTTTCCGGCTTGGTGGAAAGCTTTGCATAAAAGGTGCCGGGCTTCGCACTGAAGCGAGGACGTTTCTTTTCAATCATCAGTGCCGCCAAATTGTTGCGACTCAGCGCGTAATAAAGGTTGAGTACGATAAATTCTGAAGACGATGCCCAGCCATATTCATCGCCGTACGGAGCTTGTGTATAAAGATTATCCATGGTGATACCGCAAACTTGCATCACCTTGTCGCCCACACCGTTTTCAACTATTCGATTGTCGGGGAAAGCTAAGCTGTAGACCATCACGTGCTGCCATGTCAGCCACATATAAGCATTGCAATCATCACGGGCTTTGGCGTAATTGATCTGGTTACTGAAGATTTTACGGGCGGTATCAAGCCAGGCGCTGGATTGCACAACAGTTGCACTATAATATTTCTGATAATAAAATCCACCCATCAGCGTACCAAGCGCAGCGAAAGTCAAGTGGTTGTTGACTGGACCATCAGTATTGCGTCCATTAAATGCCTCGGGGAAAATCGCTTCATTGAGCCAGCGCAAAATCATGTTGCTGACGAGTAAACGATCTTCGGCGCTTAGCGCCGGGTCGTGTTCGATTAAATCCCAGCCCGTGATTGCTTCGGAAGAGGCAAAGTCGCTGTCAAAACCCCACTGTCCGTCAAATTTACGCGGATCAGCTTTGGCACTGGCGAGATAAATTTTAGCAACTGCGACATAGAGTCTGGCATCGAGTGAATTACGGTTAAGACGATACCTATTGCCTATTTCGGCAAGTTTTTTGCCTAGCGACATGTGTACTCCTTCTTTTAACCGATTATGAGCATCAGCAATACCTTTTTCAATATAGTTGGAGTCAAATCTGGGCTGACCGATCTTGGCCGTGTATTTAGTTTCGAAAATTACAGGAAGTTCGAGTTTTCCTTTTTGTCCAAATTGTTTGATTTTATTGATAAATGCTGCGGCGGCCAGTTTCAAGCCGGTATCGTCCGATGCTCCGAGAACAATAATATCAGCGCCAGCACGAAATGGTTCAATGACAGATTCCACCGTGTAGCCTCCAGAGCCTGGCAAAAACTCGTCGACCAGTGTCATTTGTCTGGCATAGAGGACGCGCAAAGCGCAATTATTGTAAATATTACCCAGCATGATTGCGTGAGTTGCCGGATTCCAGTCATCAATGCCGCCTACTTTGGCTGGAACAGTAACCCCGGTAACATTTCTAATGGATTCTATAATCTGGTCGGCGGCGGCTTTGCCTGCGATTGAATCAGGATGAAGAATAACTAAGTCAGCTTTATTCTCATCAACTAAAACACTTTTATTGGGCAGGGAAACAACTTGATTGATGTCGGCAGTGAGTTTGACGGCGTTTTCCGTCAAAATAGCATTGTCTCCTTTTTCAATCTTTATGTCGCCAGCTTCTTTTTTCAATTGCTCCTTGCTAAGCCCTGCTATAATATCTTCAGTTCTCGCAGAAGTTGCCAATATCAGGATAACCAAAATAACCAAATTCAATAATATTAGTCTCATTCTATCATTTCCTTATATAACTCCTTGATTCCGTGAGAGAATTTTGTTGATTTTCTCTCTTTCGTTTTTCGACTGTTT
>CAIPAT010000304.1 GCA_903863035.1 uncultured Lentisphaeria bacterium | reverse complement strand
GCCCAAAACTCATCCGTAATTTCCCAAGTTTTTAATCGCTGCATCGCCATGTCTGCCTCCCGGTATGTCATTTTTAAGTTTACCGGGAATAATATACATCCAAGTTCAGCAAAAGTCAATTATTAGTAGATAAGCTCTTAGCAATTTCAAAATGGCCCCTGTTGCCATAATATTTGCGGGCAAAGGCAATATAATCTTCACTTAGATCAAAACCGTAATAATCTACTTCCGGCATGAAATCCAGAATCTCAGCAGTGCCGCAACCTATATCCAATATCCGCATTCGAGAATGCGGCCGGATGTATTCATCGGCTAAAACTTTTCTAAAATTGTTTCCGCCAACTGCTTTTTGAAAGAGTTGGTAGATTCTGGAGAATTTTAATATTTCGGATAAGTTCATGAATTCAAGCATTTCTTAATGAACAGCCTTTTATTGACTGAGGAGTACGAAACTCAACTTTTCCCATTTATATGGGACATTTACCCAGTACAGCTACACAGTTGCTTAATAATTAATTGACTCGAATATTCGTTATATGTTTATAAGCTAAGGCACGCGCCGCCCCGTTACTTACTGCCAAATGTCGTAACGTTACCAAATATAACGATACTTTTTGAAAAAGTCAAATGCAGATACTGAAATCGTCTTTTAGCCTGGCTTGGTCAGCAACTCCAGCATATGAAACATCGCTTCGGGCTATTTCTCTTTGCTATGAATTTCGGTTAGTTAAGGTGTATTTTTGGGAGCCCAGATATAATTCAGCAGATAGAAGAACTTGGAATCTTTATTTGCCAATGCATTTATAACGATAATTATTCTGGTTATCAGATGTTTGAATGGCATAAAGATGGCAATTTTTGACAATACGTTAAACAATTTTCTGCTGTGGACAAGACTGCGGATATGAAACAACAATTCGTATTTATAATACATAGTTGCCTGTTCTTTATTTACTGAACCGGTACCATGAGTATATCCGGCGTATCCTTGTTCTATATCTTCAACCATTTGTTTCGATAAACAGTTATTTTTAAGTGCGAGATCAATTATGCTTGTTCTCGGATAGTAAGTAAGCCAGAATGTCAAGATACGGTCTGTCTTCAGTTTTTTGTACAAATCAAAACTTACAATTAAATCTTCTTCTGTTTCCGACGGCGCTCCAAAAATGTTATCTACCGATATCTTTATGCCGGCATTTCTAATATGTGCGACGGATTCAGCAATTTTGTCATTGCTGCCCTGACGTTTAAATACTTCCGCTCTTATCCTTTCAGAACCGCTTTGAACCCCCATTGTCACTAAGCCGCAACCTCCTTCTTTTAGCAGTTGCGCCTTTCTTTCAGTAACTGCCAGCGGGTGTACATTGCAAAAAAAAGGCAATCCGATTTTGGATTTATATTTCGGGATAAACTCCTCCAGCCAGCTTTGGGAAAAAGTAAAAACATCATCGACGAATGAAATAAATTTTACTTTGCCCCGTTGTTTAAAAAACATTAATTCCTCAATAACATTATCCGGGGAACGTCTCCGCACATGATTGTTCTCTTTACAATAAATCTGATGGTACATATCGTTGCTGCAGTATGTGCAGCTATAAGGACAGCCGCGCGATGTTGTAATGTAGTATTGTTTCTCAAGCAAAGGGACTTTTTCATAGAAAAGCATTTTGTCCGGAAAAGGAAGCGCGTCTAAATTTTGAATGTAGGGGCGCGGCAGATTTATCCGGAATCCATCCTGGTATCTGAAGCATATATTCGGAGTATCCAATAGCGCTTCAATCTTGTCGCCTTTCTGCAGATGTTCAATTAAGTCTAACACGGCATATTCGCCTTCGCCTATTATGGCAAAGTCTATGCAAGCGTTAGCAAGCACTTTCTCCGGGACCGCGGTAGTATGAACTCCGCCGAAAACTATCGGAATATTGGCGATCTTCTTAATCTCCTGCGCGATATTCAGACACCAGCGATAATTGCCGGTATATGCTGAAAAACCGACAATATCCGGTTTCAACTCAATGGCCTTTGCAATTATTCTCGCATCGATATTCTGGATTTTTGAAAATAGTTTGCTGTTTACAAAACTGTCTCCGGAAAAAACCGCTGGATCAAAGAGAAGGTGAACCTCATGTCCTTTGGATTTAAGGAAGCTTGAAATATATTCTATACCTAAATTTTCTGCGCCGCTATAGATAAATACTATTTTCATGAATACAGCTCTTTTCCTGTTGTGCTTCCTGCTGATTTGCTCATATACAAGACATGAATGCGATGCGGAATTGTTGCTCGAACAGCAAGACATCGCCGACTCCGCAGACATACTGCCGGCAATGGCTTGATAACAACGGGCAGATTGCAGTAATGCGTCATCGTTTCTGAATCATTCAGGTTAATATTGCCTGTTTTGTTATTAAACGTTCTAATTTATTATGATACAGGATATTTTCAAAGGAAAATCTGATAAATCCGCAGATTTTTAATACGAGGATAGATTAAAGGTTAAGATGAAGGTGAAATTACCTGGTTATGACTAAATATTGCCCAGAAAAACCTCATTGAAGCCCCGGGCCCTGGCCTGGCGCCGGATTGCATACAGCGTTTCTCGCGGGGTAGGCGGAGCGGTATATTTATAACATGGATGATACGCGGAAAAATGCAGCGGAACCGTCTTGTCGAGATTCTGTTCCACCCAGTCGAGCCAGAGGTTGAGCATTTCGATTGAATCGTTCTTTTCCGGAATGATCAGGGTAGTGATTTCAATATGTTTGCCGAGCGTATAAAGGAGCTTGATCGAATCCAGCACCGGTTGCAGATGGGATTTGGTCATTTCTCGATAAAAATCTTCAGAGAACCCTTTCATATCAATATTGGCGGCGTCAATCAGCGGATATAAATCACCCGCGGCTTCGCTGGTGATGTAACCGTTGGATACCAGCACCCGCGGCAATTTGGCGTCTCCGGCCAGTCTGGCGACGTCAATCGCGTATTCGGCGAATACTGCAGGTTCATTGTAGGTGAATGAAATTGAGTCTGATTTATACTGCTGCGCCAGCTCTACGATCCGCTCCGGTTTGACAAATTCATAATTGCCCGGAGACTCATAACTGCCTCGCGACATTGAGTCGTTCTGACAGAACAGACAGCCGAGATTGCAGCCGAAAGTGCCGAATGAAAAAGTTGACGTTCCAGGCATGAATCTGGCCAGCGGCTTTTTCTCGATGGGGTCAACATGAACCGCTACCGGTCTGCCGTAAGAGATGGAAAACAACTTGCCGTCGCGGTTTTCGCGGACTGCGCAATATCCGAAGTGCCCATTGCCGATGATGCAGTTACGGGGACACAACCGGCATTTTACTTTGCCGTCTGCGCAAGGCTCCCACCAGGATGCCGGATGAATGTAATACTGCTCAGACATATCGGTATCCTCCTGTGCTGGAATTCAATCAGATAACAATAACCTGAAACTTTCCCGCCGGTCATCCGGCGGGAATATTATACTCTGCATTACTGCTGAAAATTTAACATAGACCGCGAATCCAAACTCGAAAGATCGCAATTGCGGGACCAGCGTCTTGCGGCTGTCCTTTTCCGTTCCTCATTCCTGCTCGTCTATTCTAAAATTATCGAACGTGCAGAGTATATCATAAGACACGTAAAATCAGCTGTTTCTGCTTTCGAAATCATTCATGAAATCGATCAGAGCTTCAACTCCTGCCAGCGGCATGGCATTGTAAATGCTGGCTCTGATGCCGCCGACTGAACGATGCCCCTTCAGTCCGGTCATGCCCAGTTTCGCCGCTTCCTTGACGAACTTGTCTTCCAGTTCTTCGGTCGGCAGACGGAAGACAATGTTCATTTTTGAACGGCTGTCGGGCTGTACCGGACTGCGGTAGAAGTTGCTGCTGTCGAGCAGTTCATACAGTACTTCGGACTTGGTATTATTGATTTCCTCAATCACACTGAGTCCGCCGAGTTTCTTTATCCAGTCGGTGACCAGCGCCAGCATATAAATGCCGAAAGTCGGCGGGGTATTGTACAGGGACTTGTGTTCGATATAGGTGCCGTACTTCAACATGGTCGGAATGTTTTCCGGAGTTCTGGCGGCCAGATCCTTGCGGATGATGACCAGTACGACGCCGCTGGGGCCGAGGTTCTTCTGGGCGCCGGCGTAAATCAGGCCGAAGTCATTGACATTGACCACTCTGGACATGATGTCAGATGACATGTCAGCAATCATCGGGGTGCTGCCAGGTTCCGGGAACCCATGGTACTGGGTGCCGTAAATCGTATTGTTGCTGGTAATGTGCAGATATGCCGCGCTCGGGGTGGGCTTCCAGTGACGGATTTCCGGAATCCGGTCATAATTGGTTTCCTTGCTGCTGCCGCAGACGTTGATATTACCGAATTTTTTGGCTTCCTTGATCGCCGAGGATGCCCATACGCCGCTGTCCGCATAATCGGCGGTGGCTCCGGCGGGGAGCAGGTTCATCGGGACCATGGCGAATTGCAGACTGGCGCCCCCCTGAATAAAACACACCGCGTAATCGTCGCTGATGTTCATCAGTTCGCGAATATTGCGTTCGGCGCGTTCGATTACTTCGGTGAATTCCTTGCCGCGATGGGAGAGTTCCATGATACCGCAGCCGGTACCTCTGAAATTACAGAATTCTTCCTGGGCTGTCTTCATTACTTCTTCCGGCAGCATGGCCGGACCGGCGCTGAAATTATAAACTTTCATTATGCAGTCCCTTTATATATGTTATAAGTCTGATTGCTGTTTTGTTGTGAGAAACCCCGTTTTACAATACGACAGCTATGCGCTTTTGCAATAATCCTAAATAAAAAATACCGACATTTTGGACAGCCTGGACTCCAGTCTCCCACAATACGTTTCATGATTTGGACCTTCATGGACACCATGCCAGCTCATTTTGGACAACATCATCCCTACAGCCCATTCTTCCCATAACTCCCCCCATTATTCCCATTGGCCTCATGCCGCCCGCATTTTGGACAGCCACTCCGAAATATTGGAGCCCTGTTGAGCATAATGTTTTACCGTTTCCATAAACACTCCGAGATATTGGAGTCCAGTTGAACACAACGCTTTTCATGATTCTGACCAATTTCCCTCTCTCCCATTTTTGTCATTCTGGACAACATCCAACCACAGGCACAGAGAAATCCGTTTCTATTCGTCTTGGACAGCCAACTCCGACACTTTGGAGTGTTGTTGAGCATAACGGTTTCATAATTTTTCTCGCTTTTCTCGCCTTCACCCAACTCCGACACTTTGGAGAGTCATTGAGCATAAGGCCTTTGTTTTTCTTTTGATTTCCCATCATTCTGTCTCCTGTCTCCTGTCTCCTGTCTCCTGTCTCCTGTCTCCTGTCTCCTGTCTCCTGTCTCCTGTCTCCTGTCTCCTGTCTCCTGTCTCCTGTCTCCTGTCTCCTGTCTCCTGTCTCCT
>CAIPAT010000303.1 GCA_903863035.1 uncultured Lentisphaeria bacterium | reverse complement strand
TCGGGCGGACTGGCGGAGGAGCGTTTCGTATATCTTTGCCAACCGCTCCTCCAGATTTCTGTCCGGAACGAACTTTTTTTATATCAACCTTTATTTTCATGATGCTTATCCCTTCAATCGCTTATATAATCTATCACTGATAACGACAAAAAGTAAAATATGTTAGGTTAAATTTACCGCAAATATCTATGGAGTAACATCTTAAAAATACCAAAACGTAATTTGTGTACGGTAAGTTACCATTCACCATTCACCATTCACCAGTCACCATTCACCATTCACCATTCACCATTCACCAGTCACCAGTCACCAGTTATGTCTTTTTACTATTAGTGATTCTGTCAACAGGAACGGAGAAAACAGGCTCAGATAACGCGGTGAAATACATTTTGAAAATTCAGGTTATGTGGCAATGAATGTCAATTTAACAGGGATGGACAGGATAGATAGAGGCATGGAGGTCTAGAATTCTAAAGTGCTGGAGTTCTAAAGTATGGGAAGAATGATGGACTCAATTACCCATTACCCCTGTATTATGAGGTTATGTCTTTTAGTCAGGAAGAGTTATTCGCATTCTTGCTTTATTTGACTTATCGCATAAAGCGGTAAATTGGTTAACCATGATTCTTTGCGATAATCAGACATTGAAGCGCGGATTGCGACTTTGGGTGAAAATTTGGCGCAATATGCCTTTAAGCTTTTAGCCTGGAGGTTTTCTTCGGCTTTCACCTCAACCGGGATTATATTCATTCCGCTTTGGAATACAAAGTCAATCTCCGCGCTGCCCAGTTCAGCCGACCAGTAAAGCGGGTTTATCCCTGACTCGGCACGAAGCTGCTGCTGCACATACTGCTCTGTAAGCGAACCTTTGAATTCGGTAAAAATGCGGCTGCCGTCCAGCAGTGATTTAATATCAAGACCGCTTTTAGCCGCCAGCAGGCCGACATCCAGCATGAAAAGCTTAAAGGCGTTGTCGCGGTACGCGTCGATGGGCATCGCCGGCTTAGTAATCCGGTTGACCTGATAAACGAGACCGCAATCAATCAGCCATTGCAGTGCAAGTTCAAAATCCTTTGCTCTGGAACCCTCACGTAACATTCCATAGATGAATTTACGGTTTTCTTTTGCCAGCTGGGCCGGAATTGAATTCCAGAGCATCCGTATGCGCGGAACTATCTCCGGCGGCGCGTGTTTTGAGAAATCCTGCTCGTATGCATCCAGCAGCCTGCTCTGAATTTCACTGACCTTCAAATAGTCATGCTCTTCAATAAAAGATTGAACCGCCTCAGGCATTCCGCCAATGAAGTAATAATTGCGCAAAAGATCTATGTATTTGCTTTTGAACGGAGTTATCAAACTCCAGTCCTGTTTTTTCAGTAATTCCGATAATGACTTATTGCCGGTGGCATCAAGAAATTCGGTGAAGCTCATTGGATGCAAGTCCAGAAACGCAACTTTACCCACCGGAAAACTGCTGCCGTGATGCATGGCGACCCCAAGCAGTGAACCTGCCGCGACAATCGCATATTCAGGCGCATTTTCGTAAAAATATTTTAGCGAAGCAAGCGCTCGTGGTACTTCCTGGACTTCATCAAATAGAATGAGCGTATTTCCACGCTCAATCTGGCAGCCGCATTCTATCTGCAGCGCCGCGATTAACCGGGGAATGTCAAAATCGCCTTCAAACAGCAGTCGCATTCTTTCATTATTGTCGAAATTGATATAGGCGGTACTTTTGAAAGCAAGTTTTCCGAATTCCTTCATTAACCATGTTTTACCAACCTGTCTGGCCCCGCGGATGATCAGCGGTTTACGATGCGGATCATTTTGCCAGCGTTCAAGTTCATGCATCGCATATCGTTTCATGGCAGTCCTCCTGTTATTTACGTGGTTAATATAGGGTTTAAATACATTTTTACAAATGACTATATGTTAATTTATACATTTAAACGATCCACTTTCTGGCGATATAATTGCAGAAACTTTAGATATTTCAACTTTCAATTGTCTGCGCCGGGACTTTAACCACAGAGACATCCCGCATGGCGGGACTAGCCTGAGAGCCAGCAAGGCACAGAGAAATCCTTCCCGCAGTCGCGGAACCACGAAAAACTTAGCGCGGCATAGCCGCAACCAAAAGGTTTAACAGGGATGGACAGGATATGCAGGATAAGAAAAGGCAGTCTCACCATGAAGTACATGAATAGAGGATTCCGGGTAGGGTCAGCCGTCCCGGCAGACCGTCTTTATGCATTTCGCCTTTGGCGACCAATCCCGCGACTGCGGGACCGTTGGATCACGCCCGGCGGGCCGCCGGTGGCGAGCAAGGGAAACAGAATTTTTGTTTGCAGGGTACCCTTGCATCCCTCCTCGGGGACTTTTCCGGTTAGTCGTAAATTTAAATACGTCCATAAATCCAAATCCTATTTCTCGCACTAAGGAAACCCTTTTTATCCACGATTGGCATCCCGCAAGGCGGGAGCACTAATAAAACAGAAACGCTTGCTGTGAGTT
>CAIPAT010000302.1 GCA_903863035.1 uncultured Lentisphaeria bacterium | reverse complement strand
TCGGGCGGACTGGCGGAGGAGCGTTTCGTATATCTTTGCCAACCGCTCCTCCAGATTTCTGTCCGGAACGAACTTTTTTTATATCAACCTTTATTTTCATGATGCTTATCCCTTCAATCGCTTATATAATCTATCACTGATGACGACAAAAAGTAAAATATCTTAGGTTAAATTTACCGCAAATATCTATGGAGTAACATCTTAAAAATACCAAAACGTAATTTGTGTACGGTAAGTTACCAGTCACCAGTCACCAGTCACCAGTCACCAGTCACTATTCACCAGTCACCAGTCACCAGTCACCAGTCACCATTCACCATTCACCATTCACCATTCACCATTCACCATTCACCATTCACCATTCACCATTCACTATTCACTATTCACTATTCACCATTCACCATTCACCATTCACCAGTCACTATTCACCATTCACCAGTCACCAGTCACCAGTCACCATTCACCAGTCACCAGTCACCAGTCACCAGTCACCAGTCACCAGTCACCAGTCACCAGTCACCAGTCACCAGTCACCAGTCACCAGTCACCAGTCACCATTCACCAGTCACTAGTCACCAATCACGCCAGTCCTCCGTCAGCCGTAAGCGCCGAAGCCGAAAAACCAGTATTTTTTGGCAAAGCGGTAAGCCCAGTGTTTTTCCGGAATCTCGCTGTCCGGAAGATGATGACACGGCCGCGGCTGCATGGCGGACAGTTCTTCATAGCCGGAACCGCGTCCGCTGCTGTCGGCCGCCTGCTGCTGTTCAAGGAATTGCTTCATCAATTCCGGGTTCTCCATGATGATGCAGCCGCGGGTGGAATCCGCCGCCATTTTTCTGAAAGACGCCAGGAAGTCTGACTTCGCGATTATGGCGGGCAGATCCGCGCCGGTGCCGATGTTGTCTTTTGAGAACTGGAGCGGCGGGCAGAATTCGATATCTCCGGCGGAATTGATATGATGGCTGAGTCCGACTGCGCCGGGACACAGCGCTTTGCCGTCCTTATCCCAGTAGGCGTCAACTATTACCAGCGGAACTTCGCAGCGCAGATTTACAATGAATCTGCGGAGTTCGACAATCTGCTCTTTGTCCAGCGCCAGTTCCGGCGTCGGCCTGGGGCCGACCGGACGGTAGATGTAGTACCACAGATAGTGAACCCCGCGCCGGATCAGGTCTTCGGCGAAATCGCGGTTTACCAGCTCGTTAAAGTTCGATTTACAGATGCTGGCGGCGACCCCGGTCACCAGCCCGGCCCCGGTACTGGCTGCTACCCCGCTGACGGCGCGCTTGTAAACATCTTTGCCGCCGCGCCGGATGTCACTGACTTGTTCCAGTCCTTCAACGCTGATCAGCGGAGTGACATTGCCCAGGCGCCGCATCGCCTGCGCGATCTCCTCCGTCAGCAGCAGCCCGTTCGTGAATACTTGAAAATAACAGTCTGGATGAGCGGCGATAATGTCCAGCAAGCCGTTGTAAAGCAGCGGTTCACCGCCGAGCAGTCCGAAAAAATATGACCCTTTGGCTTTGCAGCAGTTAATCACATTGTTGACCTGTTCCAGCGACAGTTCACGCGGCGGATCGGTTGGCGACACCCAGCATCCCTGACAGGAAAGATTGCAGCGGTTGGTCAGCGACAGCACCATGAATGCGGGGAAAAATTCACCGTGCTTCAGACGACGTTTGAAGGCGTTTACCGAGCACATACTTTTCCAGCCGAAGTTATAGGCGAAATTCCACAAAATCTTCGGCGAGGTTTCCCTTAACAGACGATATGCTATTCTTTCAATCACTCTTTGGCGTCCTTGTCCCGGAATAATTTCCTGGCTATTTTTTTGCGTTCCGCCAGCATTTTGTATAAATCATCGCCGGCTTTGGCGTCAAAAACATTATCTCCTCTGGACGTTTTCCCGCCTACTTCGGCGCCGTTTACCGGCGGATCTTTATATTTCGGGAAGATCACCGCTTCGCACGGACAGACCCTGGCACAGGCCGGACAATTGTTCTTGCAATTGGCGGGGTTGACCACCTGAACCCGCTTTTCCGCGTCAAATTCGTAGACTCCGAACAGGCAGAAATCCAGACATTTACCGCAGTTGACACAGCGTTCCCGGTCTATCACCGGAAACCAGGCTTTCCAGCCGGGATCGGCGGCAGGGAGCTCGATTTCAGTATCAGCCTTTTCAACGGGTTCGAGTCCTAATTCCAGCAGCTTTTCCGGAGTCAGAACGGCGCTGCGCAGATCGAGAAACTTTGACGGCAATGAAGAACCGGCCGCGGTGAAAATGGATTTCATCGCCCGGTTCAGACAACCGCCGATTAATGCGTCGCCTGATTCGGCTATTTTGCAAAGGATTTCCGGATGCTCCGCCGCGGTGCGGCAGAAATCGGCATGCAATTCTATCGCGACTCCGGAAGCCTTGGCGGATGCGCATAACAGCTTGATATTTTCCGGAATAACCCATCCGCGCTCAGCGCAGCAGCAGATTATGATTTTATCCCATGCAGCCATATATTCCCGGCGTTATTGTGCGGCAATACAGACCAGCAGACCATTGGCATTGCGGCAGTAAATTCTGCCTTCGGCCACCACCGGCATTGTCCAGCATTTGGCGGACCCCAGTTTGGAATTTTTTACCGTTTTAAGAAGGCCGCATTTTTCGGCGGACGGTTGAATCAAATTAAGCGTGCCATTATCCTCGATATATACAAACTTGTCACCTGCCTGAATAAATGAACCGAATTTAATTTCTGACTGCCAGTAAAGTGAGCCGTCAGACAATTTAATTGCGCACAAGTTGCCTTTGCCGCCGGTGCCGTTGACGCCATAAACAATGCCGTCGATCAGGATCGGGGTGGTGAAATGACTGCACAATTTATTATTCTCCCAAATCTTCTTCAGCGATTGGCCGTCAAATCCCAGCAGCGCTGAACCGTGACCATAGCCCGACGAAATAAAAATTCTGGAGCCGTCTGCTGTAATAAGCGGATCGGCGGCATTGACGTTGTATTTCGTTATCCATGGATATGAGGCGATTTCATTACCGGTGCGCGGTTCAAGAATTAACAGCTTTTCAGCAGAAAATATAGCCAGACATGCTTTGTTTTGATATGTAAAAGCAACCGGAGTGGAATAATTGCCTTCGCCCTGGCTCTGCCACACCGGTACGCCGGTCGCTGCATTAAAGGCCATGCCTTTGTCGCCGATATTGACAATAGCCATGCCGTCGTACAGCAGAACCGACGATGCAAGACCCCATTTCAAATTTTTAACTTCGCCGGTCGCCAGCCTGGACTTACTCCACTTCAGTTTGCCGGTGTTAAAATCCACACAAGCCAGATCGCCGTCCCGGCTGACCATATAGACATTGCTGCCGTCGGTTACCGGGGTGGCGCGCGGACCGGGATAATTTTTAGTTGCGGCACATTTGATAGCGCAGGTCCAGATTTCTTTGCCGGTGGCGGCGTCCAGGCAGTAAATAATGTCCTGATCGTTTTTATTCCCGGCTGTGAGCAGTTTGCCTTTGTAAACAGAGACTGCGGAGTAACCGCTGCCGACATTCGTTTCCCATAACGGAGCGTCGCCGATGGTGCTGACTGCTTCTGTTGTTGTTCCGTCGCCTTTAGCGCCGCGCCAAACCGGCCAGTCGGCAGCCATGATTGAGAATGCGGCAAGCAATACTGTTCCTGAGAGAATTGTCCTGATAAACATAATCTGATTCCTTTGTTTTAGACTTCTATGTTTTAAACTGTTTTAAAATTGACTACTGCTTTTAATATTTTAGGTTTTGATCTTAACCCTTAACCCTTAACCCTTAACCCTAACCATTAACCCTTAACCCTTAACCCTTAACCCTTAACCCTTAACCCTTAACACTTAACACTTAACACTTAACACTTAACACTTAACACTTAACACGACTCCTCACTCCTCACTCCTCACTCCTCACTCCTCACTCCTCACTCCTCACTCCTCACTCCTCAATCCTCAATCAGTGTCAGACCGGGAGGCAGTTTCGGACTTACAGGGGTGAATCCCACCGGGAATGCCTGTTTGGGCGCTGCCGCCTGAGGTTTTACCAGATTGGCGGCAGGAGCTTTCATCGCCGCCGGCATCTTGATTCCGGATGACGGAGGAACATTTCCAGGCATTCTAAGTTGCGATGAAGCTTCAGGCTCGATGACGGATAATGAATTATTCGCCGTAGAGGCGTTGTCATTGAGTTCCGGACTGGTGCGCAATCTCATTTTAAGTTTCGGCGATTCCGGAACCGGAGTTGAGTCAATGGCAGGTATATTTTGCTCAGGTACGACAATGTTTTGCGCCGGGGCTGGTTCCCTGTTGAACACCGGCTTGAATTTAAGGATATCCTGTTTCATCTCAGGCTCGACCGGAACGGGGCCGGAATGAGTGGCTGGCGCAACAGGGATTTGCACCATAACGCCGCAGGCCGGGCATTGCGACGCCTGTCCGGCATATTCCTCGTTCGCTTTAAATTTCTGTCCGCAGCTGCGGCAGACAAACCTGACCATCATAAGCCTGTCTCCATAGAGGTAATTGCTAAAGTAGTCAGAATTCAGGAGTCAGAAGAAATCCGGGTTTAGTTCGAATTTTATTCTGAATTCCAGATTCTAAATTCTGAATTCATGCAAAACGTGAGTTTTGCAATTGGCTCTATTGATTACAATAATCTTAAACCCCGTAAAAACAAGCGCTTTATAAAGCACCGCAATCATTTCGATGCCGCGGGGCTGCAAAAGAGTACTGCAAGCATTCCCGCAGTCGCGGGATCCGCGATTGCGGGACCAGTGGTTTTAGCCGCTGCTTGCGCTTCTTCCCACCAAAGTACCGCAAGCATTCCCGCAGTTGCGGGACCACTCATAGATTGGCCGGTGCGATTCTTCTCAAGCTGGAAGCTTGAGGTACTCTATATTCCCGGCGAAGCAACATATTGTTCCCGGTATTCAGGCAGCGAAAACACGGGAAAAGAAGTTTTGTACCCCGGTGGCACCACCGCCTTGATGTCGGACGGGGAATTTTCCACCACCTGGCGCGGATAGCCTTGTTCACATGGCGACGGGCAATTCAGCAGTTTGGCGCGGCGGCCATCAACCCTCAGGTAATGTGTATAGAAGGTGTTAAAGCGATGCCAGTTCGTCAAGCGTAGCTGCCACTCTCGCCAGGCTGCCTCCTGCTCCGGCAACTCCTCTAAATACTCCCAGAAAATCCTGTCCATCTTTTTTTCTCCTCTTCAAAGAATTTACGATGGTAATTCCTCTAAAATTATCGTGAATATTGCAGCATTGATTGAATATCAATTAGTTTGTCCCCACTGTCCCGTCATCAATATTATCAATCCCCTCAGCTTTGAGATCGAGTAATAACCGTTATACATCATCACGCATCCAGCCGAAGTTATTCTAAACTTTAACCGACAATTATTTATCTTCGTTATACAGCCGCCGTGAGTTTGATATCGGCAGATGCTTCCGCTTCCAGATCGTCCGCGCAGGTGGACAAGTTTTCGTCTACGACTGTGCAGTATCCGCGTTCCACTCTGCACATCAGCCATACTCCGCCAATCTGTAGGAAGTTGGTGACCACATTCGCAACCGTAAAGACAATCGCCCCTGTTTCCATTTTCATGTTAATGGAAATCACTACCTGAATGATCCATAATCCCAGCAATAGCAGAAATTGTGACGCCACCACGATAAGCAGTCCGTGATGAGGAATACCGTTATGCAATACATCTCCGGCCCGCGCTCTCGCTACGTCGCACCATATCCGTTTTTCCAGTATTATCCAGCAGAACCATGCGGCCAGCGATAACGGCAATAATAATATTGCGTGCCAGTAAAATGCGGTTCCGGCATGTTGATAGTACATCCACCACAACAACGGTCCGATTCCTATAACCGACAGCCCCATCGTTGTATGGAACATCCGGAACGTCCATTTCAACCATCTGGACTGCGGCCCGACAGTCGTCGTAATTGCCATTTCCTCGATCCCCTTTTCGCTCCATGGCGCAGGCGGGTGATAATGGGCGTCGCCGCCAAGGCTGTACCATTTACGGTAAGTCATGATGAAAAACACTGCTGTCGCGGTGGTGAAAACCGTGGTCCAGATGAAAATATAGCGGTATCCAAAATCAGAACCCGAATACCACCACCTGGCAAAGTCAATAAATAACCCAGCCGTTACCCCTGCGCAAATTGAACCGAACGAGCGCACCAGTGCTGCCGCCGAGCAAAACTGACCGAACCGCGACTGCGGAAACAAACGCATGAACAGCGGCAGGCCGCATCCGCCGGCCAGCGCCACCTGAAATGCCGTAATCAGACCAATCCCCAGATTAAACCAGAAAAAATATACTGCCGGTAACTCGACAAAAATCCAAACCCAGTTCATTATCGCGGTTATCACTGAAAAAACCGTCAGATATACGGCTACTCGCAGCGGATGCCAGCGGTCAATGAAAATTGCAGCGAAATACATCGCCACCAGCGCCGCTACTGCTGTTATCCCCCCTAACTTGCCGATTTGATCCAGTGACAATCCCATGTTCTTGAAAAAAAATACATTGAACGTACCGATAGCTCCGGCAATGGCCTGAAAAGCAGTAAAAATGAACATCAACCAGTAAAGTTTATGCGTGAATGACTCCCTGAAAAATGACTTAATCGCTTCCAGTCCCTTTCCGCCCTGACCGGGTTTGTCCTCTTCGAAAGGAGGATACTGTCCTTCCCGCATGAAAAAACACATCAAGCCAAAGCCGACAAAATACAGAATCGAAGCCCCCACTAGAATTTCCCGCATATTCGATTCGGCAAATTGAAAAACAAAGTAACTGTACAAAGCGCTGGCCCCAGTCCCGACGATCCGGAACATTCCCACAAAACGCCCGATAAATTGCGGCGGCACCACATCGTTGAACAAATACCAGAATACCGATCCTACAAACATGTTGAAAAAAGTGAACGTAATCATAAATACTGCAATCAAACCAATCGTCATGGTCGCCGGAGCCAGGTCCCGGAAATATCCAACATGCGTTTGCAACAGTATCGTGATATCATCACTCCAGCCCAGCAGCGCCAGGGAAATACACAGAAACGGCATCGTCCAGACGATGAACGGAATCCGTCTGCCCCAGCGGCTGCGGTAGCGGTCACTCTTGAAACTGACATAAGGACAGATCGTCATATTCAGAATACATGGCCCCGTTGTCAGAATCAATCCCATAAGCCAGTTGGAACAACCCAGATCCTTCAGTTTCAGCGGCAGTACGCTCGGTACCACTGATTCCATCAGCGTAAAACAGAAGTCCCCCCACAGCAGCCAGCCGAACAATGCAACAAGCCCGGCTTTCGTGTAAGTCAGAGTCCCGCAATGATAACGTTTCTCATGGGTTGCAGCATTAACTTGAATAGATGACACTTCGCTCATTATTTTTCCTTATTTTACTAATTTGTATTCTTACGATCAAAGCATTAACTCTCTACAACAATAGATTGCTAATTATTTTTCTATTACCTTTTTTTGCTCTTATTCTATCAGAGATTTAGTAGTATTTCGTTCCTCTTCCTCACGGGTTTGCCGGGAGCTTATACAAAATTTCATAACCGGAGTAATCACCGCCGAATTGAAAGTAACCGAAAAACGCTTAACTCCCTGCTTGACTTGTCCGCCGGGAGCTCGCAATTTTATTGTCTGTCGGCGAAATCGAGACTTTCGAGATCAGCGAAATTGGGACATTTTCAGTCGTCGCTGACATGGCACTTTATAGGTCAACAGCGCCGCCCGATACGGATGGCGCTGTAATATAGCAAACGTTACAGCTTTTGCTCTGATATGTTCTCTAATTGGAATGAAAGAAATGTTCCGTTCCAGCAAGGTAGGAGTACTTCTCTGTCAAGAGGAATCGGCGGATGACTTGTCTGCTGATTAGAAAGATTGAATTTCCAAATCCGTACTGTTTCAGGATTCCATTGAACTACTGTGCCATTCCAACAGTAGAGAAAAATATTTTTACCCTGTACTGCTCCCATTCGAATCTCAAGTCCCGCTGAATTCCAGAGGATGGTCTTTTCTCCCGACAAAGGATTAAATGCCGCTAAAAGACCATCTCTGTTGCCGACAACAATTTGCTCAGGGAAAGCATTATTACTGGTCAGCCCAAGCGGCGTGAAAGTATTGCATTTACCTGTTTCCTGCTCCCAGCGTTTGGTACCATCCTGAGTGGAAAACGCCAGCGTTTTATTATCATTTGAAGTAACATAAACAATACCATTAACAGCCAGAGGTGATGCCGGATAGGCACTATAGCTGTAATTCTTCCGGGTTAATTTGTTGATCCACCGTTTTTTTCCATCCCAGTCGATACCGCGAATTGTTTCATCCATAGAGCATGCATAAATCCCGCTCTGGTCAGCCGCAATGCCCGACACTGCCAGAAAAGACTTAAAATCTACCTCCTGTCGAACTTGCTTTTCTTTTAAATCATAGAAAATAACCGTTCCGGCTAAAGTGCCAATAACCAAAGTATCATTCCAGACAACGGGTTGACAAGAAATTATCCGGTTCAAATCAATCTCTTTGTCCGGGAAAATCAATTGTCCATGATCGGAGAGAGAACATGCCTGCCCTTCAAGATCAAAGAAGGTAAATGCCAGATTACCTTTAAAATCACCTATTTTCTTAAGTGACGCCCGGAAAGTCTCCTGTGTAAATTTCTGACCGACCGGCGGCAGACGCAATTCCCAGCGATGCCCCATGGAATTAGAGAAATACAAACAGTCTTTTTTTCGAACTACCGGGGCATAAATCGCCGCTCGTTCCACCATATAAGATTCTGGAATCATCCTGGAAGCATGGGGCTCATTTGCAATATTTTCCGGGGAGACTGCCTTGTTTTTGATGAACCCCTGAGTATCTAATTTCCCCTGCTTATCGTAAAGAGTAAAGTTAACCGCCGGCAACTCTGTTTTTAACCCGTTTTTAATGGTTACATCCACTTTATTTCCCTGGAAATTAAGGGTGGAATACCAACCTTCAAATGCTGCGCCGGTGACTATAACTGGAACTCCGTATGCGGTATAAATACTGTTTTTGTGAGTGTGGCCGGCGAGAACCAGGCGTATCGAATATCTTGCAAACAGCGGCTTCAACTGCTCCTGATTGAGAATATGTTCAGTTTGTCCGAAAAAGAACGGCGGCTGATGAAGGCACAATACGCAAGGCATTCCATTGGCTGACTTTAAAGCATTTTCCAGCCACTGAAGTTCCTGGGGGGCAATGAATGCTTCATGAAAGTATGGAACTCCAAAATCCACTCCTATAAAACGCCATCCGCCAATATCGCGAATCCCATGACGGAGGCCTACCCTTTTTTCAAACTGGGCGGCCCCGGTATAACCGGCCCAAGCATATTCATGATTCCCCGGTACGCAAAGCCATTCTTTCCTTAAAACGGCGTCAAGATCGTCATAATCCATAACCTCAGGAGCGTCCTGATCACAAAAAGTCTGCATTCCGCAATTGACCAAATCCCCGGTTGCTATCACCAAATCCGGCTTTTTCAGCTCAACGCGGTAAATAGTTTGAAGCAAAACCTTCTTTTCTGCACCTCCTGCATGCAGATCAGTAATATGAACCACTGTCGTTGCCTGGAACGATAAAGTAACAGAAACAATTACTGTTGCCAGCAGCATTTTAAAGCAATGTAATTTTAACATAAAATACCTTTTTAACGTCGTATGCAATTTTTTTAAGTTAGCAATTTATAGAATTGCAGAATTGGATTGCCCGCTATATGGTTGAGATAACAGTCAACCGTATGCACCAGCTATTTCCGTCCTGCACGAACCGTCAGAGGCCATAAATCCATTGCTCTGACTTTTTCTATTTTGAATCTTTCACTCAATTGTTCAATGACCGTCTCCACAATCCTTCTTGTGCTGTTTAAGTCTTTGACAACCTCATTCGGCCTGTCATCTTTCATATTGTCTCGCAAGGGAGTATGCAAACCTACTCCTGCTCGCAGCTGTTCCTCTTTTATATGGTATGAACAGATTCTCCTTTAGCGCCAAGTGTTTTAACTCCGTTTTTTGCGGCCAGCTCAAGTAACATTTCGCAAACGAGGCGTAAGTCTCCGTCATAAAAGAGTAAAATGTCAAACAACACGCATTTTTGACAAATGCTTGGCTTCTTACACTCCCAAAATCAACTTCTTCAGTAAAAATCCGGCATTCGGTGCAAAATTCCCAATATTCAAAGCTTTTTCATATCATCTCGCAGGATGAGTTGCACATGCAAATCACTGATAGACTGTTTTCATCCTATTTCGCACGAGTCATTTGATTTTCAACATCTTGCATATAGTTCTCGTATTGCGTTGAAGATGTTCTGATCTGCATCAAAGGACATCCATAATCAAAACTTCACGAACTCCTTTCCCGGCAATTCGCCCAAGCCCAATATACTACTACTACTACTACTACTACTACTACTACTACTACTACTACTACTACTACTACTACTACTACTACTACTACTACTACTACTACGACGACGACGACGACGACGACGACGACGACGACGACGACGACGACTACGACCAACAACCAATAGCGATGATGCTTACATTCCTGTTAATTCGTGTTTCAAAATTACCTTACGAAATTCGGCCGTATTTGATAGTGTCCTGATACCATTCGGCACTAAGCTTTGGCGTCCGTTTTTGGGTCTGGAAGTTGACATGGAATAGACCAAAACGCGGACGATAGCCGTGATGCCATTCAAAATTATCCAATAAACTCCAGTGGAAATATCCATTGACAGGAATACCCTCTTCTAATGCCCGTGCAAGAGAACCAAGATAACATCTCAAGTGCGTAATGCGATATGAGTCGTAAACATTGCCGTCAGCGTCAATGCGGTCATTTGCAAGCATACCATTTTCAGAAATTAAAATCTCTTTTGGGTGCCACAATTCATTGGCGATTCTGCACCCCCAGTACATTGATGACGGCTCGAAATAAAAATCTGCAATACCGGTTGGCTGATCTCTGTGTGACTCAAAAATCATATAACCGTTTTCGGAATTCGGATCGGCTTTTACCTGCTTGCCATAATACAAGTTCAGACCAAGCATATCCATTGGCTGACTGATGAGTTTCATCTCATCATCGGTAAATTGCGGGGCATTCCATTTCTCTTTTTCCAGATAGCAATCAAGATATTTCCCTTCCATAATAGCAGTCAAAAAATGGGCATTGACTTCACGAAATGCTTTTTTAGCAGCTTCTACATGCTCGGTTTTATCGGCAACCGGCATCATGAAAAATGGATTTTCTGCAATAGTTACTTTTGCAGACGGCACTGTCGAGCGAAGAACTTGCAATCCGGTACCATGAGCTACAAGCAGATTATGGCGAACTTGATTTAATCGCTTTGCTTCTAGTTTTAGCCCTGGCGCAATCAATCCCATACCATAGCCGACATCCGCGCAGGCGAGAAATTCATTAAAGGTAAAAAAATTTTTCACTCTGCCAGCTAATTCATTTGAAATTTTGTCAACATATTCACCGTAATACATTATCGTCTGCGTTGACTCCCATCCGCCAAAATCTTTCTGCAAAGCAAGCGGTAAATCCCAATGATAAAATGTCATATATGGCTCAATGCCATTATTTAACAATTCATCGCATAAATTTTTGTAATAATCCAATCCCTTATGATTTATTTCCCCCCTGCCGCTTGGCAAAACCCGGCTCCAGCACATTGAAAACCGATAGCCTTTCAACCCCAGGTTTTTCATAAGCTGGACATCTTCTTTGTAATGGTGATATTGATCACAAGTTACATGGGCATTTTGATCATCAACAATGACGCCTGGCCGCTGGACAAATTCGTCCCAAATCGACAACCCTTTGCCATCAGCAAAAGCAGCGCCCTCTACCTGATAACTTGATGTGCCCGTGGCCCAAATAAACGATTCTGGGAATTTTCGTTTCATGATATTCACCCTGTTGAGCCAATATAAAAGGTCTTGGCTTTCTCCTGTTAATAACGCGTATTCAGGACATAAAAACTCATTTCATGTCCACAATTTTGGGAATTTGTTTTTACCGATCATATGTTATGAAGCAACAAAATTGATTGATTCAATTTCCTGCTTAAAATTCTTGATTTTATGCTTCATGTTATGCAACAGGTATTGGCAGTTAAAGACTTTTTCCATCAATGAGTTTTCTGTGTAGTAATAATGATTGCTGGCCTCAAAGCCGATACGAGAGTCGCATCGGATTACATTCAGCAATTTTATCGCCAGTTCGATTTCTTCTTCCAATAATAATTTAACTGCATCGAGACCTTGATCTCGTCGACGAATAAACGCTATTTGCAAATAGCTGCTGCGAAAATGGCAATAAACCGCGTCCGCAACCGAACGCAAATCTTTGTAATTGTCCATCAGATGTGCCGGAATTAATTTATGTGCGGCATCCAATTGTGACAGACCATCAGCCCATAGTTTGCTAATCTTGCGATATTGTTCTTCAAGAACATCTTCCGGATAATGACCTTCGCCGGTCCAACTATGGAGATCGTCATAAGGGAAGCCCAACATGGTCGCCTTGTTACCGGTGGGGGCCTGGTATAACTGATTGACTGGGCCATAATTTTGCGGCGCTAGATAAATCTGACTGACCATATTGAATGGGAAACAGGCAAACCCACGGTCAAAGCAGTCATAAGCTTTTATTACCAGACTGGCTCCTGGTCCGAAATCATTTTCCGTCAACTCTTTTTTGCTATGTGACAATAGCCGAGTATTTCCGCCGGCATAACCACCTAGGGTCCAACTGAGCATAAAATCATTTATCCCCAATTCTCGTAAATTTTGCAAATGACGCTCAATCAATCCTGGCGTCGGCAAATAAGGTACTGCCGAACATTCCCAGCTATTGTTCAATTGGACTTTTGCCATAATGCTCATTCCACGAGAGCGTGCTTTGGACCAAAGTCTGCGAGCCCAAGGTCCTGGACCTACCTTTGATATCGAATAATCCCAGACTGAACCTTTAATCCCCGCAGACTCGGTTAGCAGTCCGGTTTCACTGACGCACATCAACTTTACTTTAACCGGTAACTTAGCGACTACCTGTTCATCCCAGCTTTGTTCCCATCCCCAATTCCAAGCAATCACTTCGGCATCTGGAGCCGCTCGCCACGCGCCTGTCGCCATTGCAGTGATCAATTCTGAAATTACTGTCGCCTGCCCACGAGGAAGACAGCGTAAACAGTTGGTTGGAGGAGCAAAAAGTGTATGAGACCAACAGTTAGTCGGGTTTTCCGACATGGTAACAGTCAAGAATCCACCCAACTCCGGTATCGTGCGAAACAACGTTTCCATTGCATTGCTTAATGCCGCAAGTACTTCTTGATGACTGGTACAAAACGAATAAAGGCCCATATGCTGGCTGGCCCCGCGCCAATCAAGACAGCAATTGTCAAATACCCATTCTGGCATAGCCCTCGGCTCGTTCAGATACAAGAATAGTCGAATGCCACGTTGAGCCATCCGTTGTGCCAGTCGGCGCAAATTGACTTGCCGAGTTTGCCAATTTTCAGACAATGTAGTTTCCCCAAACCATGGAGTAAGCGTGTATAGTACGGCCTGTATCCAGAGCGCATTGATTCCGGCCGCAGCATATTCATCCAACAGATTGTCAGGATAAATTTTTTCCGTTCCTTCCAGCAATGGATCGCCATACAGAGCAGAATACGAATAAATCATCCGCAGATGGGTACCTAGTGGTGTCGCCTTAACCATTTTGGGGGCTGTTCGTTTCAAAAAATCAAACGGGGCTGCCGTTGCCGGTAACAACATTTTTCTATAAGTCAGATAGCTTTTTCTGATCTCAGCAGTACGAGCTATTTCATTGGGAGTCAACTGACAAAACTTTACCGGAGTTGCATTGGGTTTGCATTGTCCCAGTTTGGTCCACAGAAAGTCATCTTCCTTCAATACATATGCTAAGCGTACAGGTGTCCAATCCAATAACTCCAGCAGTTGTTCAATTGGTAGCAGATGCCAGTTCTGCCGGATAATTGTCTGATACCCTCGTTCATGCCAGATTGCGCAATTCGAGTCGTCATTCGCATTTAATCCGAGTTGTGCGGCAGCAGAGCATAATTCTTCCGCATTACAACGAAGTACCCGTGCCAATCGTTCAACCGGAACCATTCCCCAGTTGCGCCAGAGCACTGATTGAAAAGTTGATGGAAAGTGCTTTGTCGGCAAAGCCTTACAGTTTTTTTCAGATTGCATAAAAGAAAGGCTCATGTTGCTCCTGCAGAAAATGTTGTTTTGTAATATTTTACTCGGATACGAAAAGATATGTCGATTTCGGTTCTAAATATACTTCGCTGATACCGTCTTTAACTGAATACTCCGACTTTGAAAAAAGTTCTGTCAGTTTGGTCACTCCGGTCGCTGGTATGGTTAGACGGCGTGCTCCACCAAGATTGGTATGTATTGCAATCAGGCGTCCGGCAGCATAGGTTGAGTCATCTTCGTTAGGATTGATGATTATCAATCCCGCAACGGAAGCTATTTCCCGTAAGACAGAAGATGACAAATTAGGGGTCCAACTGTATACAGAAGTCCACTCGGTAAACTTTTGACATACTAATGCTGGCACGCCATCTGATGTTCTCGCCCAAACTTTTCCACTTGAGGGAATCAAACGGGGCCCGACATCGATAGAAGAATAGTTGCGCAGAATAAAAGCAGAATCACCCTGCTTCATAAATGTGGTATTGTCAGAAACTTTAACGACAGCATTAACCGATTTTAAAACTATCTGCATTCTAATGCCAGCAAGATCGGCAACCCGTTCGGGATTCCATTGTTGACCGTCGGTAATTCCCGGAGCATGCAACCAAACCAATGTATGGTTATTTTTTTGCAAATTCCGCTTGATGAAATCTATTTGTTCCTGACTAATAAGATAGGTATTGGCAAAAATAAAACAGCGATAATGTTCACTTATTTTAGGTAAATCACTTAACATATAAATATCAAACCCAACACCCGCATGAGGTAACTGGCGGATTAGTTCATGAATGCCGATCAGCCCATAAAAAGATTTCTGCAAAATATAATTAAAACTGTGATCGTCAACAATAATAGCAAACTGATTACTGGTTTTATTGAAAACTTTCCGGTCGGCGCTGAAGCGCATCTCGAGTTGTTGATAGCGTCCGATGAGTTCCATCAGTCGTGTATCCGATTCAATCCAGCCAAAACCGTAATATCCAAATTCAAAAACCGTTCCGGTAACCAATGCCCATGCCAGTTCACGTTTAAGAACTGCAACACTATCTGGCAAATTAGACGTAGTTCCGTAAAGATTGCGCTCAGGAGAACGATGGGTTCGCAAATCAGATTGAAGTATGGCGGCTTTGCCGTGAATGGCAAAAGAATTGACCGGGGTCATGGAGCCTGATTCTCCGCCGACGAAACGATTTTCGTAACGAATCAAGGATACCAGAAAATCAATATTGGGGGAATTTAATATTTTCTGCAAATTAAAATGCCCATTCTCACTCCAATAAGGAAATGCCGTATAGGTTATATATCCGTAATATGTGCCATAGAGCGAACGTCTATCAGACGCGGCTTTAACACACTTTCCCAAGTCATCAATTATATCGGAAACTAGTTCAGAGAAGAACATCCGAAGATCAATCAGATTACGGCGTTGGGACGGATCAATAAATGTGAAATTAGCGTCGGTCTCGCGTTCGGCTCTGGACGGCAGTACAACATTTGCAAAACCAGCATAATTTGTTTTCCACGCCTGGTTAAGATTTAGTATGTCACCATAACGTTGTTTTAGCCAGGAGCAGAATTTGTTTCTAAAAGGAGTACTATAATCGACATACAAGTTATTATGAGCTCCGTAATACATCCATTCTGCCCCCATTCCGGCAATTGGCATAAAGCCGATTATTCGTGAGGCATATGGTTGTTTCCGTACATGACGGACTAGATATGTCATAATAGTCTTTACTTCGCTACGCCAAATGTCCGATCCCCAACTTGGTACCTTCATTTTTATCCCTTGGACATCTATCAAACTATCGCCGTGCTCATTGAGAACGACCTCGCCGGGATAAAAATCAAGCCAAGGCTTCATTGATTTGAGAAGAAACGTATCGATAGGTATTTGTATTACAATATAAGCGTCCGGTGACACCTGCAGAAATTCCATTATTTTTCGGTCAATTTGAGAGAAATCATAATCTCCTGGACTTTTCCATTTGAAGTCCAAAGCAAGCCAATACTGTTGAACATGATTGGCCTTAATATTCCTAACTTGTTCCCAATGGCAGTCGGGTGTAATATTATGGGTTAATGAAGAAATTTTGCCATTAATACTCAGCATTGGAGTTCGGCCGTTGTCGGCATAATGAATTTTCACTTCCGGCAAATCGCTGGCTTGTACCGGTTTGGCAAGCCGCAAGGTAATCGGCTCCATTGTTGGCAACAGGTTATCTGGAGAGTCTAATTGTATACGGTATTCGCCGGCTGGAATGCCTGCGAATATCGGCATGGCAAACTCTATCTGATTAATTGTTCCTGGAAACAAATCAGGCAGGGAGACGCTGCCTACCGGATATGCTTGTTTACCCATTTGCAGACTGCAATTCAAAGTCATATCAGTGTCGTATGGCTTCAGCTCCAACTTTGTCCTCAGTTCCCCGTTATCAACTTTCACCTCAATTATCTTAAAATATTCCAATGGCTTTTGGGGCCCCATGTAAACATGAGGATAACCCTGCGTTAAGATATGTGGCATAATGGTTGCGCATGCCCAGTTTTTATCGTCAAAATCAACCTTTTCCCAGCCGATTATGGCGTTATCAGACGCTTTAAAACTGGAATCAGATGGGATTAGTTCATAAGTTTTTTTACCCTGAACAGATAATTCACACCTTAAACCTTTGTCTCCTCCGTAATCCGTGCCTGCTACTCCTAATACGTTCCGTCCGGTTTGGAGAAACGATGTAACATCAAGATTGTCGGGAAGAAGAACGTTACTTGCGTTCTGCCCTAGCGGAACTGTCTTGCCATTAAGATATATTGCATTAATTTCGTCATCGACAGAGATCAGCAATCTGGCATGCAATGGTTTCTCTTGCAAATCAAATGTTTTTCGAAAAAAGGATTTGTTTGATATGGTTTTACTGTTATGCCAGATCCAATTCCCTTGCCATCTGTCTTCTGGTCGAATTACCGGAGATAATCTAATTTTACTAATGGATAACGGAATTTTAAGGTTTGTGCCAGGAATTATTCCGATACTAAACCATGCTGTTCTCTTTGGGAGTTGGAAAGTCGCCCTAGCTACCGTTGAATCTTGTAACACCATCTTCAAGTTTGTCGGACGCAAATCTTTTCCGAAAACATCAAAAGGATAAAAATATATTCCAAGCTCTCCATGCGCAGTACCGTTTGTTTCCAATTCAATTAGATACTGATTCCCCGGCGACAGGAAGTTCAAATAGCAACGGGGAGAGGTCATCGGATTATTATTGCCAGGCTGAATAGACACTGCAAAATTAGAAGGAACAACGCCGAAACGTGCGATGCCATCGTCGATAGGCATTACACTTATATCAGCTACCTGGTCAACAAAAGAACTCCCAGAAGCACTGACATTCAAAGTAGGTTTGTCGATATTTTTTGCCGGCAATAATTCTATGTTCTTAATTTCAATATCAGCACCATTGGCAATAAGGTCAAGCCGTAACTGTTCAATCTTTATTTCCCTGACTGGCAAATAGATCTGATATGTCCTGAAATCTGGATCAGTTATTATTTTGAAATCAACCCGTTCATCATCTGTGAATTCACGACTAGGTTGCCTGTAAAATAATCGGCAAATACTACTTGCGTTAGTCTTAAGTTGAAAACGAAGAACCATTGGCTCATTCAGATTGATTTCACAGTTCGGCGAGAACAGAAAAGGTGTTTTCTTACCAATTTCAAAAATAGTGCGTCCACTAAAATAGTTTTTATCCACCTTGATATTGTCATAATTATAAGGAACCCACCGATCTACCGCCGGCAAGTCAGCATGATGGGATAATGTCGGATTTGCCAGTTCCACACGGACATTGGCTTTATGAATCAGAGTCAGTCTGAATTGTTCAATAACGGTAGAGCTATCGTTATTTCCTTCAACACTTTTGCGGGGTAATCGCAAGCGACAGGTCTGCCAGTCAGAACCGGGCAAAATGTTAAAATCGATCCGGTCGGTATCGTTAAATTCTCCATTCTTGAAACGGTAGAACAACCGTCCGTTGCCGGTTTCGCCGCATTTGAATTTAAATTCAAAAATATCCGATTCTTCTGGATTGACCGTTAATTTTGGAGAGAAGAGGAATGGTGTTACTTTGCCGCTGACAAATAGCGTTTGTCCCCTGAATATATCGGCATCACCACGAATCCCTTCATAGTTTTCAGCCTGCCACAGGGAAAAAGACGGCAATGTCACTTCCTTCCCGCTTACTGCGAAAGAAACAATAAGGCATATTACTGTTGCGATTCTCATTATTAGCATGATTTTTTTCCTTTTTGGGGTGTTTATTTGTCGATATTTTTTGCCGGCAATAATTCTATGTTCTTAATTTCAATATCAGCACCATTGGCAATAAGGTCAAGCCGTAACTGTTCAATCTTTATTTCCCTGACTGGCAAATAAAGATTGATTTGGATTGAGGTTGCTTATACACAAACTGCCGAAAACCACTATCATCTTCTTGTTCAACGTCGGCAACAACATTCCGGCGATAAACGCCATGATCACAATCACTATAAACATAGATTTTTCCTGTTTTTTCATATTTATTAGCCCAAACTTTCTACCGAATTATTTTAATGTTCTCATATTTAATCTTGAAAGGAGTAGAACATGAAATTCAACGATTTTCAAAATTTATTATTGGCGGAGCTAACCGCCTCTGCCGCCAATAAATTCTCCAACTTTCTAATTTCAGGAAAGCTTTAGTTACCGGTCCCGCAAATCGCCATTGTTAGGATTATTAAATATAGGAGCGATATTCTGTTTCCGGCCAGTAAAGACATGTCCATCAGCATAAAGGAAATTACACATGTTGACATGACGAATGTAGTCAACCTGTAATTCATTGGGAACGTCCATCCATATCTGATAAAGGCCCCATGTAAGAGGGCCGCTTGTTTTAGCCTTATTGGTTTGCCCATCCCACAATACCCCGTGGGTCGATGGCTTGCGGATGAGATTGCCTTTGGCAGATTCCATTCCCCACTCAGGCGAACCCAACATACAAAGATTTACTGTATAGTTGGTAGCGTAAGCCACGAAATTTACTGACATATCTCCCCATATCTGCGGGGTTCCTGGACAGATTATTGCTGCGTAATTTCGTAATCCTTGTCCATGATTGGCATCAAATTTTGGAGCACGGTCATATGCGCTATCCATATTAGGTCCAAGAGTGGGTAAATAACCTGCCATATAAGTTCCCCAGAAAAAACTTTTTCCGGTCTGCAAGTGATAAGCCAAAGGATAATAATCATTGTTATCGTCTCGGTACATGTTAATTGCTGTACCAACTTGCCGTAAATTACTAACACAGGATATGGTTTTAGCTTTAATTCTGGCGCTATTCAGCGCTGGCAGTAGCATACCAGCCAAAATAGCTATGATAGCTATCACGACCAAAAGTTCGATTAAAGTAAAACCTCTAAGCATCAACGAGTTGCGACTTATCGGCTCTGCCTCATCGACCAAACCGTGCGTGCGGTTTTCCCTCACACGGCTTTCCCCCTGTTCTTCTTCGTTTAGCATTCGCTTAGTTTTTGA
>CAIPAT010000301.1 GCA_903863035.1 uncultured Lentisphaeria bacterium | reverse complement strand
CTCAAAGCTTCCTGAGAAACAGAACGCCCCCATACGGAGGGAAGTTGAACTGGGGGCTTGAAGACTCCAGTGCGGCTACGTCTAAAGAAGTGTCAACTATCTATAACATTTTTTGAAACATGCCGAATATTCGGCAATATGGAAATACTCATGGAACAGGGGCCGGCTGTTTTTGTGGATAAACATACCATTCAGGTCGATGGTAAAAATATTTCCGCCGCCAAAATATTCATTGCGACCGGCAGCAAACCGGAAATTCTCCCTATACCCGGACTAAAAGAATGTTCTCCGCTGACCAACGAAAATATATTTGCGCTTTCCGCGATACCAAAGAGCATGGCGGTAATCGGCGGAGGCGCTACTGCCTGCGAACTTACTCAGGCTTTCAGCCGCCTTGGCTGCAAAATAACCATGTTCCTGCGTTCGCAGCATCTGCTGTCAAAATGCGATTATGAAGCCGCAATCCTGCTGGAGGAACAATTGCGCAAGGAAGGAGTTACCCTGCTTAACGGAACCAGTTTGAAGAATGTCAGAGCACAAGATAATGGATATATCCTCACAACGGACAGCGGCTGGCAGGTTGAAGTCAGTAAAATTCTTGCGGTGACCGGACGTTCTATGGATTTTTCCGGGCTGAAACTGGAAAATGCCGGAGTCAAACACGGTCCGTTCGGGATTACCACAGATAAATATCTTAGGACCTCGGTTCCCTCTATTTATGCGGTTGGCGACTGCAACGGGCAGCATCAGTACTCTCATTCCGCTATGCATCAGGGTATGATTGCACTGCTGAACTCCATGCGCCCGCACCCATTCAAAAAAGATTTTCGCAAATATGCGGTTCCGTACACCATCTTCACCGAACCGCAGATATCGGCTGTCGGGATGTCAGCACATGAACTCAATGATCAGCAAACTCCTTACGAAACTTATATCGCACATTATGACGATTACGGCGCGGCGATTGCGGAGGAAACCAAAATCGGTTTCGTTAAAGTGTTTGCGTCAGCCCATGGTAAGATTTACGGAGTGGTGATTGCCGGTGAAGGCTCCGGTGAAATGGTCAACGAATGGACGCTGGCAATCCAGAATAATCTCCGTATGCAAGACATTCTGATGACACAGCATTCATTCCCGACAATGGGCATATTATCCAAACGTACCGCCGAAGCCTGGATGATGAACCGTATGAAATCCCATACCCGTCAAAAGCTGGCCCGTTTCATATTCAAATTTTTCGCATGATGCCGTCCTCGTCTGGGACAACCGGCCAACATATTTCGGGTCGAGTATACAGAGCGTTTATAGCATAAAGGAATGGAGATTGTCCGACCCTGCGGGGTCGCGGTATATTCGATTCGTTTTTCTATAAACCTGAGGCATTACATTGCGAGCCTGATTCAAGCGGCAACGGATACTGAAGAGTACCGCAAGCATCCCTGCTTGCGACTTTTCAGTCTGAGCCGAGCTCACACTGAAAGTCTCCTTGGCGACCACTGCTCCAGGTACTTCCATTCGCGGGTTCTTCTCTACGGGATTATTTTATGCCGAGTGAATTATTGATGTCTTTAATCAACATGGCATGGGTACCCATTGCCATGTCAAGCATATCGGAATAATTATGGACTTCTTTTTGCGACAGCTTCCGCTCCGTATTAAAAAATATGACCAGGCCGGAAACCGGTCCGACAACCTGCATTATTTTCATCATTTGTTTCTCCAACTGGCGATCCGGGATGATGTTTCTCGCATCAAGCTTCCGCATCCATGCCGTATGCGCGTCAAACAGTTCCAAAGCTTTTCTTCTGATTTTTCCCTGCGGATTGTCACGGAAAATATTGTATTCTTTTTTTACAGACATCCAGAGTTTGAGAATTTCCTGATCAAAATCTTCCCGCAAATCAGCAAACAAGAGCTCAAGCCGGTTATCAAAGCAGCGGTTCTTCACATTCTCAAGGTCATCGCCGCCGGCAAATAATTCATCCCGCATATAAGCCGCCAGTTCTTCATCATTAATTGAAAAGCCCATTATCCCGCATAACTGATTAAGCTCGGAATCTTCTTCTTTCATAGAATCTTCATCAGATTCAAAGTCTTCGTCGCCAAAATCATCCATATCGATCAAATCGAACTCGCGGTCATTTTCCCAGATCAGAACCGCGCCGGATTCGGACGCTGCCAGATAAAAATCATTCCGGTGCTTGAGCACATTCACTGCCAAACTTGACGGCGCCTGCAATAAACTATGACCAGCCAGAAAAAATGCCCTGCTCAAAAATGTTTCCATCAGTTCCATCACACCTAATTGCTCAACCGCCTCAATGTTCTTCCGCAGGCCTTTCGCAAAATCGCTGTCCCATTTTGCTGATTGCCATAACCTCTCTTCCGGCAGACGCTCAACGGTGCAAATCTTCTTTTTATAGTCAACAACAGACAACAGCAGCAGATCGCCTTCGACTATCTTATTGGCGGCATAGAAATCTTTGAAGTTATAGACCGAAACCGTGACATCGGCATCCTTGCTGTCCTCTCCATGTTTTATTTCTTCCATGAAAGCGAAAAGATTATCTTGATTTTCAGCACCAATAAGCTCGATTGTTCCTCTGGGGCCGAACAATGAATAATAAATTTTAAGGACGGACAAGTTAAACTGACTCTTTATCTTCTTGATTTTTACCGGATTGCTCCCGGCCTCCAGTCTGACCTCGCTGTCCCGATCAAAAAACGGAATGAACCGGTGTCCTGGAATTAATATGCCGCGCTCTATTTCCAGCGCAGTCGGGCGGATGCAGAATTGCGCCTTGTTGAATAAACCGCGCCGGGAAAAGAAGAAGTCATCCGCGCCGTCATACCCAGGAACAACAATATAATTATCATCCTCTTTCAATGCGCCTTCAATAATAAATGGTTCGAAACCGTAAGGATCAATCCCGATTTTTTTACATACGGCGTTGCATATCTCTGCCGGACGAACAGGCAGCCCCTGAGCTCCATACAACTTGTCAACGGCCTTGATAACTTCTACGTCAATATCATCCATATATCACCACCGGTTTCATAATTTATTGCGGTACCTGATAACATGCCCCAGTCTTCCAATTTATTAATGTATCCATTTGCAATGACAAGTCAATAAAGCGCATGCGTCATTTTCTTAATTCCTATAAGTTTTTCGTGTTTTACGAGTTAAAAGAATATCTTGACTTTTTTCTGTTCATTGAACCAGCTTTTATACTTTTGGTTGACATTTCTACTATATATGTAAACAGTCGCATTTTTAATAATAACGTACTAAACTCTAAATAAGGTTGAAAATTTAACATAGACGAGAAAATAATATATTAAATGGATCTCTAATCCCTCGAAAATGAGGTTTGATTGCAGCATCGTCCGTCTCGAACGGACTTGCACAGATGTGATATTAATAAAAGAGGCTCGCGAAGGCTGATGGCCTGAGTGCACTTGAAAGCGCAGAGCTCCTGGGATAAACTTATTTAGAACACGCTTTCCCATAATAAACCAATCTTAAATGGAGGCTCTGCATCATTAAATTACATCAGTACGCGATCTTTTCAGGCGGCGGATTTACCTGGTGCGACTGCGTGCCGCGCTTGAAACGCATCTCACGAAGATGGGGCATCTCTATGATTTTTCTGCCACCAGTAAAGATTTCAAGCGCCGTGCCGGAAGGCTCCAGACTTACGCCCGGCTACTGCCCGACGATTTCGGAGTACAGATGTCAGCCACCGCCGATATCCGGCTGATCGAGGCGCTGAGGGTGGAAATCCTGAGCATCGAAAAAGCGGTGATGCGGCATGCGAAAGACTTCGACCGGGAGCTGCTGGAACTGCTCCAGACAATCCCGGGGCTGGGATCAATTATCTACCTCAGTATACTCTATGAAGCGGATGACTTCTCACGCTTCGCCGACTGCGGACACTTCATCAGTTACTGCCGGCTGGTTACGCGAGCGGAGGCAAAGTCGTTGGAGCAGGGCATCGCAAAAACGGCAACCCGTATCTCAATGGATGTTCTCCGAACTAAACGCTTTCGCCCGGCGGCTGGTCAGCCGGCACGGTCCAAGAAAGGCCGCATGCATGTTCTCTCACAAACAGGGGCGTTCCATTTTTCGCATCGCCACCGAAAGGGTTCCGTTCAATCTTGAAAAATTCCTCGTAGGTACTATGAGAAAACGATGATTTTACGGGACCACGGCAGAACCCAAATTTTGGACTGGAGCAAGGCTCCTTTGCAGTGCTTGGGAATGCCGTGTTGCCCGTCAAAATTTTTGACGGACATATTCCTTGCCGAGCCCGATTAAGAATGAATACGGCCTCGAACTGAAATCCTAAAACCGTGTGCGGGACGAGTCAATGATGCAAATTAATCTCTGGAACGTCAGCGGCTAATGCGCGCTGACCATTATTCCGACATCCTTAACCGCAGACTGCGGGAAATGCCGATCCCAAATATGTGTATGGCTGATGTTCGCATCCAAAACCCGACGTGAGATAAAGTGATGTCCGGGTACAGTTATGAGCGATATTTACCTCTCAACAGAAATCATAACAAAAACAAAAAAATAAAAGTTGCGCAGATGGAGTTTTGTCGCTTGCAATATTCCTCTTTATATGTATCCAAAATGTTGTTTAAAAATCAAATTAATAATGAAAACTGTTGTGCTGAACAACGCTTTAAATCTCGGGATGCAGGACAATCGTCGACGGCTCTATACTCAACGTGTGTCAATGATGTACAAAAAGACAAAATGTAACTTGTTAATGAAAACCTTAACTGACCGCACAGGCGCAAAGCATCGGCCGCAACAAAGTATGGTAGTTGATTATTGCAAAGAAAATGCTATATTCCAACTTTGAATTTGAGACTGAAACATATTGGTGGTAAAATGAATACATTAATGATCGCGGGAAAAGAATTTAAGAGCCGGCTGTTTCTCGGAACCGGCAAATTTGCCGCGGCTGAATATCTGAGAAAAGCAATTATCGCCTCCGGCACCGAACTTGTCACCGTGGCCCTCCGGCGCGTAAACATCGGAGATGGCGGCGATGATATTCTTTCAGCAATTGACACGAAAAAAGTTGGAATCATGCTGAACACCAGCGGAGCCCGCAATGCCCAGGACGCCATCAAGATTGCGCGTTTCGGGCGCGCCGGCGGTTATGAATGGATAAAACTGGAAATCCATCCCGACCCCAATTATCTGCTGCCGGACCCGATCGAAACCCTGGCAGCCGCTGAAATTCTGGTCAAAGAAGGCTTTATCGTCCTTCCCTATATCAATGCGGATCCGGTGCTGGCGAAACGGCTGGAAGACGTCGGAGTGCATGCCGTAATGCCGCTGGGTGCGCCCATCGGCAGCAATCAGGGCTTGAAAACTGAAACCATGCTGCGGATAATCATCGAACAGTCCAACATACCGGTGATCGTTGACGCCGGTCTCGGTCTGCCCTCGCACGCCGCCGCAGCCATCGAACTTGGAGCCGATGCTGTACTGATAAATACCGCCATCGCCGCAGCCGGCGACCCGGAAAACATGGCTCTGGCTTTTGCCCTGGCCGTGAAAGCCGCGGAGATCGCCATCAATGCGGTTCCGGCGGCTCCCGGTTTCCGTGCTTCCGCGACTTCGCCAATGAACACTTTTGACAATATCGTCTGATTGAATACCAGAAGTCAGGATAAAGACAAAAGACAGAACTTAAAACTTAAAACTTAAAACTTAAAACAAAGATACTAATACAATGTTTCCCTATTGCAAATATCCGGAGAATGAGATCCACTCTTACCTGCAAACCGTTACACAGGAAATGGTTCTCCGTTCTCTGGATAATTTAGAACCGAAGTTCTCCGATTTCCTTAACTATATTTCTCCAGCCGCGGAAAACGTAATGGAAGAAATGCGTGAGCATGCCGCCGTCGTCAGGAAGATGTATTTCGGCAATACCGTGCGGCTGTATGGTCCGCTGTATATTTCAAACATCTGCATCAACGACTGCGCTTACTGCGGTTTCCGCACTTCATATCATGAACACAAGCGCCGCCGGCTGAGCTTCGACGAAATCATGGTCGAAGCTAAAATCATCAAAGGGTACGGCATGGACAGTCTGCTGCTGGTCAGCGGTGAAGATCCGGTCGGTGTGCCGGTGGATTTTCTGGTTAAAGTCGTCAAAGAATTGAAGAAAATGTTCTCTTACATCTCCATCGAGATTTATCCAATGGACCGCGATAATTATCGCAAACTGTTCGAGGCCGGTGTTCACGGCTTGACCATTTATCAGGAAACCTACGATCAGGAACTATATAAGAAACTTCACCGGCGTGGACCTAAAACCGATTACCAGAACCGGCTTGACGCAATGGCCGCCGGCGGCGAAGTCGGCTTTTACAACCTCGGCATGGGGGCGCTGCTCGGGCTGAATCCGGACTGGCGGCTTGAAGCGGTGTCCGTTGCCGCGCACGGACTGTGGACCCGAAAGCATTTCTGGCGCAGCAAGATCCAGTTCTCATTTCCGCGCATCACTCAGGTCGAGGGTGGTTTTCAGGTCCCGGCTCCGGTATCAGAGCTGAATCTGGAGCAGATGATGCTGGCTTTCCGGCTGTTCTTCCATGAAGCCGACTTGTTCATTTCCACCCGCGAATCACGCGACTTCCGCACCAGGATCGTCAAGACCTGCGCCAGTCACATCAGCGCCGGTTCCCAGGTCGCGCCCGGCGGCTATGAAGAATATGAACGGTTGAAAGACAAACGCGACCTGGGACAGTTTACCATAACCGATCCCAGTTCCGTCGCCCAGGCGGCAGCGGACATGAAAGCCCACGGGCTGGAACCTGTATTTAAAGACTGGGATGCCACTTTCGGCGCATAACCGGCAGAATCCGTCAGATATCGTACTTCTTTATTCCGGATACAATCATTTGGCGGAAGAGCAACCGGTGCCGGGCATCATCGCTGCCACCGCATCAATCATAGGCTAAATCCGGGCAATCGCCACCGGATTATTTGCAATTTTTCTTGACCGAATCTTCAAGATTTGAAAAGATGGTTGCTCCATGCGGATAGATTCCGCTAAAATCCGTACATACCCTCATTTCTCCGAGTGGACGAATTGAAGCCAGTTCTGTTTTTGCACGATTAACGAATTCATCAACCTGCGTTGTTGATTCGAATGTTGCTATGCCGACCCATTCAGCTCCATTCCATTCCACGACAGTGTATTTTTCATTTTTCCTGCCGCTGTCTGTTTTCAGCTCTTCTGCAATAGCCGTGCGGGCCTTTTCAATTCCGCAGGCAAAGGCGTCCGCCATTGTTTTCCAATCTTCTTCTTTACAATCACCCGCCCACATTTTTCTTTTAAATTCAAAATAGTCGCTCTCTTTTAATTCTTCATAGCTTTTTGAGGTATGGCTCAAGTAATAATGGTCGGCAGCTCTATTGAAATATTCGCGTTTATCAGTTAAACTCAACCCTTCTCCGTTGGGCAATAAAACACTGGTGATATTATTGTCTTTTACCAATTGTTCAATGGTTATCGACTCGGCTATTTCCTCTCCGGTTTTCTCGTTAAAACCGCTGGATATTTTCGCGGTCAATTCGCCTGTTTTCCGGTCCAGCATCAGGTCGTATTCTTTAACTCTAATCGTCCAGTTGATAAAATTAGCGTTGTGCGATACGGATAATTGGCCTTGTTGTATTGTCATAATTTCAAATCCTTATAAAGTCCATACCGTTTATTTTTTCCAGCATTCGACATGTATACTCTGCACTGCTGAAAATTTAACATAGATTGCGAAGATTTTGAGAATTGGTTCGTATTCTGAGAGGCTGCCGATACCAGGGTATCGAAGGCCTCGAAGAGTGCGAATCCAAACTAGAAAGATCGCAACCCCGCAATTACGGGACGAGCGTCTTGCGGCTGTCCTTTTCCGTTCCTACTTCATGCGATATTCATATCTACTGTCAGTCGGATCGAAAAAATACAATCTACAATCCTGCTCGTCTATTCTTAAATTTTCAACAGTGCAGAGTATATATTAACATTTACGCTAAAATTAATATTTGTCAATAGTGAAATGAAAAATATCATATCCCTTAAATCATATTTGACCAGCGGCAAAACAACTAATCAGGATTACTCCCCCTGTAAAACACCCAGCGCAATATTTGCCGCATGCTTTACCGCTTCATTATCATTTGCCGCAGCTTTACGAAACCACTTTATTGCCTGGGTTTCATCTTTGGCAACACCCTCGCCTTTGGCATAGCACACACCAAGATTATACTGGGCTTCCGCATCACCCTGTCCAGCGGCTTTAAGGAACCATTTCACAGCTTCGGCTTGGTCTTTGGCAACACCCTCGCCTCCGGCGAAGCACACGCCAAGATTATACTGGGCTTTCACATATCCCTGTTCAGCGGCTTTACGATACCACTTTACGGACTCAGCCTTATCTTTGGCGACACCTTCGCCTCTGGCATAGCACACGCCAAGATTATTCTGTGATTGCGCATCGCCCTGTTCAGCGGCTTTGCGATAACTTACGGAGTTGGCTTCAGCCTTGGCAAAGCCTTCGCCTTTGTCATAGCATAAACCAAGATTATACCGTGCCATTGCATCGCCCTGTTCGGCGGCTTTACGATACCACTTCACCGCCTCTGCTATATCTTTGGCGACACCTTCGCCTTTGGCATAGCACGCGCCAAGATTGTACTGGGCTTCCGCATATCCCTGTTCGGCAGCTTTGCGATACCATTTTACGGATTCGGCTTTATCCTCAACGACGCCATCGCCTTTGGCATAGCACATACCAAGATTATTCTGAGCTTGCGCATCGCCTTGTTCAGCGGCCTCACGATAACTTTCCACGTTGGCTTCATCTTTGGCGACTACTGCGCTTAAACTATGGCATGCGCAAAAGCAAACCGTCAAAACCACTAAAAGCACTAGATTTTTCATCATTTCAAATTCTCCAGGGGAGCAATGATCTGTGCATAAATTAACTAATACAGAAACACAAACGTCGTTGGAAATTAACTTGATTCAGCAGGAAAGTCAAGTTGCGTTTGCTGTTTTTGTTTTTTTTGACTGATTTCTCCTGAATCTTTCAGCATGGCAGACGGTATCCGATATGTCCGGGATGCGGATTGCATGTTCCACAAATTGCAATTTCAGCAGTTGAAAACTTGCCAATGGAAACTATTATTTGCAGATGACATGAGAATTTAACAATAAATCTAATCTTTAAGGAATATGCCAATGACATTCATGGAAAAAATCCATCAGGCCTGGGTAAAGAACAATTCACTGGTCTGCGTCGGCCTCGACCCTGACATAAAGAAGCTGCCAGCCTGTTTAAAAGGGGCCCAGCATCCGGTTTTTAAATTCAACAAGGCACTGATAGACGCCACCGCCGATCTGGTCTGCTGTTATAAACCGCAGTGCGCATACTATGCCGGACAGGATGTGGAAATTGAACTTAAAATGACAATTTCGTACCTGAAGGAAGCCTATCCGGAGATACCGGTCATCCTCGATGCCAAGCGCGGCGATATCGGGCCAACCGCCGAAATGTACGCAAAAGAGGCATTTGTCATTTTCAACGCCGACGCCGTCACGGTAAATCCTTATATGGGACTGGACACGCTGAAACCCTTTATGGACTATGCCGACCGCGGCACGGTCATCCTCTGCCGTACTTCCAACCCGAGTTCCAAGGAACTTCAGGAGTTGACCTGCAACGGAATACCGGTTTATGAACACGTCGCTAAACTGGCCCAGGAAAAATGGAATTACAACCGGAACATCCTGCTGGTCGTCGGGGCGACATTTCCGGAAGAACTCGGCAGAGTCCGCGCCATCTGCCCGGAAATACCATTTCTGGTCCCCGGTGTCGGAGCACAGGGTGGAGATGTTAAGAAAGTTATCGAAAACGGGCTTTCCGCTGACGGCCTTGGCCTGATTATCAATTCATCCCGCGGCATTATTTACGCTGACAGCTCAGCGGAATTTGCCGGCGGGGCGAGGCAGGCCGCCATCGAGTTGCGCGACCTGATCAATCAGTTCAGGTAAAAATCGCGAAATAGTTGCAAAACCGTTTTCAGCGGTTATTGTTAGTGTAATTAAAGTGAAGTCAGACTCCGGAAGAATACATCAAAACTCAACAGGAGGTATATTATGGCCAGCGTAAAACTCTACAAGAAAACCGGTGATAAGAAAGCAGTCACAATCCAGACCAGTCTCGAAAATAATTTCGGTTTTGTTCCGGAAGTTTTTCAAGCCATGGGGCGCAGCGGGGAGTTTCTGGACAACCTGCTGAAGCTCGCAGACGCCGCCGGCAAGAACCTTGAGCCCAAAACCAAAGAATTGATTGCTATCGCGGTCAGCGCCGTCAACGGCTGTCAATACTGTGTGGAAGCACACCGTGCAATGGCTCTTAAAGCCGGCGTGAAAGAGGAAGAAATTACCGGTGCGCTGGAAATAGCGGCAATGATGAGCGCATTTAATAATTTCAACAAGGCCATTGGCCTCAAGTGCGACATTAAAGCTAAAAAGTAACACCTTTATAAAAGCCGTGTTAGTTTTGGCAAGTACGGCGAATTTATGGCAGCATGTCAGTAAAGATTCAAATTGACTGGAAGAACATCGTCTACCGCGGGGTTGAGTCGGAAGAACTCGACTATAAAGCAGGGCTCGACTGGCGCAAATTGAACCGCGGCAGCAAAGCGAAATTCGTGCGCCACTGCCTGGCGATGGCCAATACCAAAGGCGGTTATATCGTAGTCGGTGTCGGCGAGGATTCCGCCGGACAGCCGTCACTGTTTACCGGACTCACCGGAGAACAGGCCAAATCATTTGATCCGACGATTGTAGGCAATTTTATCAACAAATATGCCGATCCTGAAATTGATTTCACAATTGAGCGCCCGATCGTTGACGGCAAACGCTATGCGATATTCGTCATCCGGCGCTTTTCCAATATTCCGCATGTATGCAGTTATGGTTTTGAAAATGAGCTCCAGCAGGGAGTTTTTTACATCCGCACCGCAGACGCATCCAGCAGACCCGCCTACCGGGCCAGCGAGATTCACGGCATCATTCAGCGGGCGCTGCGCAATCAACGGGAGATCCTCGGACGGATGATCCGCGGCGTACTCTATGAAGAACGAGTGACGATCGAGCAGAATGCCAAAAGCCATTTCGCCGAAGAAAGAGCGCATTCCAGAACATTCTTCGACCGCCGGAGCAACCTAGCCGGAGACAGCTCTGGCATCAGGATCGATATTATGGTGGCGCCGCCGCAATACATCCCGGAAAAATTTAGCCTTTCCGAGCTGAAACGGGCTTTTTCCGATGTGATTTCACTGCAAACCTCTAATAATTTTATATCCGAGGCGGAATTAGATGAAAGCTATTTTTCGAACATCTCATTGCGTTCCATGCCGGAAAGAGGTAAAAAACTGTGGCAGATGTTCCAATCAGGCATGTTTCATTACATCAGCGTCTGGAGCGATTCCGGCAAAACAATAAAGTATCCCGAGCTTGTGAAGTTTTTTTCCGAGGCGGTCAATGGTCTCAGCCAGTTGTATTCCGAACTTGGCTACTATGAAGAATTGCTGGACATCAGGATTGAAATTGATCATGTTGAAGGAGTGACTTTGACCAATACCCCGGAACCGTTGAAGAAGCTTGACCGTGAGTCTGACTGCATCTGCCGAATTCCGCAAATCAAAATCCAGCTCAACCGCACAGCGGCCGACATGGCCAGCGGATATATTGAACACGCAGCCAGAGTAATTCTGGAAGTTTGCGAAAGATTCAATCTGCCGGAAGGGCGGCACCGCAAACTGAATGATACCATCAAGAAATATCTGGAAAAACGCCGTTAGCCCGAATTATTCAGGTTCAGCATAAATCACTGTTTAATGCCTTCCAGGAAGTACATCGTTATCAGACCTTTACCTTTGACCTCAACCGAGCCGCGTTCTTTGAAAATGAAATATTCGCTGGCAAGTGCATATGTTTCACTGGAAACATTGATTTTATCTGGCTCTGAATAATGCTCCATCCGTGCAGCGGTATTGATCGTGTCCCCGAACACATCGTAGATATACTTTTCTATGCCGACAATTCCACCGACCACCCTGCCGGAATGTACGCCCATGCGCATCTGCCATTTCATCCGGTGGTTCTGGTTGCGTTTTTCTAGAAAAACCATACATTCAAAGGCTGCCTTAAGAACATTGCAGGCATGTTTTTCATCCGGTTCAGGCATGCCTGAAACACTTAAATATGCATCGCCGATGGTCTTGATCCGCTCACAATGGTTACGCTTGAATATTTGGTCAAATCCGGTAAAAATATCGCTTAACTCGCAAATGACGTCAGCCGGGTCAATTGTACTGGTCAATTTGGTGAAATTGACGATATCGGAGAAAAATACAGTAACGTTGTCAAAACATTCAGGAATGCTTGTGCCTTTTTCCTTCAAGTCATTGGCAACGCGCTCCGGCAGAACGTTGAGCAGCAGACGGTCGGAACGTTCTTTTTCCTGCTCAACCTGTTCTTTCAGCTCCAGCAGCTGCAGATTGGCTTCCGCCATTTCCAGCTTCTGACGTTTGAGTTCCTCCTGATGCTCCAGCAGCTTCAAGTTGGCTTCCGCCATTCTGAATTTCTGTTCTTCTTTTTCCTGCATCGGACGCAAGGTGGAATGTAAAAACTCTTTTTTCTCTCTATCGTATTTCTGTTTCTCGCTGTCCAGCAATTTTTCCGCCCGCCGGTGCATATATACGACAGTCACCAGATTAGCGGCAATTAACAGCAGGATAATAATTGCAGTAAATAAATAACTAACAGTCATTTCAAGGTTCTCTCAAGGTTTTCGCTTCAATTACAGTCCCAACCATAGCTATTACTATATTGCCTTAAACAAATGAATAATAGCGGCGGAAAAGATAAAAATCAATATTTTTATGCAGGGTCACTCCAATTATAAGTTATAAATAAGCCAAGTATGCCATATCATTTTCCAATATGAAGGCCAAATCTGAATGAAGAAAAAATAATAAATTATTGCTTTATATTATCAGTAGAGATATAGTACAATCCAATAGCCGGAGATAATTTATATGGATTACGCCAGAGTAGAAAAATTTATTTTAGATATGCTGAAAAGAAAGCTTTCAGATAAATTATACTACCATAATGTCAGCCATACCTGTGAGACTATCAGAGCCGCGGAAGAATTCAGCAGGGCTGAAGGGCTGCCGGAAGAAGAAATAATCATCCTTAAGACGGCGGCGCTTTTTCATGACTCAGGCTATTTACGGATGCCGGTAGACAATGAACGGATTGGAACAGAAATAGCCCGGGAATTTCTGCCGGAATACGATTATACTCCTGAACAAATTGAAAAAATATGCCGCGTGATCCTGGCAACAAGAATCCCTCAGAAGCCGGGAAACCTGGAAGAACAGATTATCTGTGACGCAGATCTGCAATATCTGGGGACGGAAGAATATGATAAGCAGTCAACGCTGCTGCGAAAGGAAATGAGCTTTTACAATATTTTGTTTACCGATCAGGAGTGGCTGGATTTTCAGATTAATTTTCTAAAAAACCACCATTATTTCACCAGATACTGCCGGGAATCGAGAGACGCAGTTAAAGCAGACTGCCTGAAGCAACTGATTGATGCAAGAAAGAGCACCGTGTTCTAATAAATTTAGAGAAGCAAATATACAGGATTAACAATATTAACAAGGAGCTGAAAATGGAAAAATTATATGGAAATGTTGAGTATGAAATAATTGCGCACATTGCAGAAGGCGGCATGGGCTCTGTATGCAAAGCACTGGCGAAGGGTTTGGAAGGATTTGAAAAAGTAGTTGCTATTAAAACTTTATTAAGCTGCTATTCTGATGATCAGAAATTTGTTGACCGCTTTATTGAAGAAGCCAAGCTGGTAGCCAACCTGGTGCATGAAAATATCGTACAGATTTATCAATTGAGCCAATATAACGATCAATACTTTTTCGTGCTGGAATATGTTGACGGCATTTCATTGTTCGATTTCATGGAATTCCACAATAAAACGAACACGCCGTTCCCGCGGAATCTTGCGGTGTTTGTGGCGGCGCGCGTGGCGCGCGGCCTGGCTTACGCGCACAGCCGCAAAGACTCGCTGGGACAGCCTATGAATATTGTCCACTGCGACATCTGCCCTCACAATATCTTGATCACATCGGAAGGCCTGCCTAAAATTACCGACTTCGGGATTGCCAGAGCCGCCACCATCTGCAGTGACGATACCATTTCCGGGAAGCTGCCGTTCATGTCTCCGGAACAGGCCAATAAAGCAGAAATCGATTTCCGATCAGATATTTATTCACTTGGAATTGTGCTTTTCTACATGCTTTCCGGACATACTACGAGAAGGCTTGATGTAAAGCTCCGTGAAATCCTGCTACAGGCACAGGAGAATTATATTGACTGGGAAAAACTGCCCAGAGGACTTGACCCGGAATTACAGAAAATCTTGAGAAAAATGCTGACCACCAGTCCTGAAGACCGTTATCAAAATACTTCTGAACTGGCTAAAGACTTGGAATATTTCATTTACAAAGACGGCTACGGTCCGACTATTGTTACACTGGCAAACTATCTCAGAGAGCAAATGCCCGGTATTTTCTCTGATCAAATCATTGAAAATACTGAATCGGAAACAGCGGAAAAAACGCTTATTCTGGAGAGCGTCAGCCACGGCGACAAAACGGTGGTGCTGCCGAACGACTACTTCAAGGTCACAGGCAAATAGGCTTGCCTGCTTAGCGGAATAAGAGAAATGCGGAGCATATGATGCGTTTTATAATGCTTACCTATGTCTGCATTTATTTGCTTATTCTTCTTTCCAATATTTATTACTGGATAAAGTATAAAGGCAGCCTGGCGATGCTGCTGTATGAACTATTGTCCGGCGTTTACATGGCTTTTCTGATTTTTATTTACTTTTACCCGGATATCAAAGACCGGATTTCTGTTATATGGGTGCTGCCCGTAACCGGTATTATTCTGTTCGATTTTTATATGTCGATTTGGGGTGACATACGAAAATTCACGCCTCGGGCATTGCCGGTTAAAGACGATGAATTAGAATTTGCCAGAATTCTTTCGGTTATTTTTGCCGGCCCGGCTTATATAGTATGCATCCTTCTGCTGATAGAAATATGCTCAAAATAATTGTATTCAAATCTTAATTTACTGTCGATATTGAAGCCCATAAAATTCGTTTCATGGATTTACCAGCCTGGTTATTTGCATATACACAGGTAAATATTCCCCTATTTGTACTTAGCGCTGATTGATTATTGCAAATAAAGAATTATTTTAAGTCAGTTGTAAGTTTTTGCAGGTTTTGTACATACAAAATTGATAATGTAAAATTATCATTAAAAAGCCTGTTCCTGGAGTAGTAAAATGGCGAGAATATTAATTGCTGATGACAGCCTGGTTGTCAGGAAGTCTTATGAAAGCATGCTCACGTTTCTAGGGCATGATGTTATATCCTGCAAAGACGGCAAGGATGCAATAACTGCATTTGAAACTGAATCTCCGGAACTGCTGATTCTTGACGTTCAGATGCCGGGTATGAACGGTCTCGATGCCTGCCGTGCAATCAGGAGGTTGCCGAATGGCGCTTCAATTCCGATTATTATTGTTTCGGCGCTGGAAGAAGAAGACGATATTCTCCAAGGGCTCAACGCCGGCGCTAACGACTATCTAGTAAAGCCGGTAAAAGAAGCGCACCTTATCGCCAAACTGAAAACATCGCTTGGTATTTCCGCTTTGCACAGGCAGGATTTCGATCTGGCTAAAAAACGCACTGTATTTGCCGGAAAATACCGGATTGAAAAAATGCTGGGGTACGGTTCCCATTCTACGGTGTTTCTGGTTAGCGATCTTGAAGATAATAACCGCAAATGCGCACTCAAACTGTTGAAAGAGTCATTCGCCGCGGAAGACATGGTAAAGTGTTTCATTGCTGAAGCTGAAGTAATCCGCAAAATCAATTCCGAAAGTATTCTTAAAATCTATGATGTCGGCAAGTTCCAGGACAGAATTTATCTGGTGCTTGAATTTGCGGCTGGCGGCGATCTGCAGAAAATTCTAAAACACAAGAAACTGACTGAACTGGAAGCGTCGCAACTCGCTTATGACATTGTCCGCGGCATTAAAGAGTTTCGTAAAAAAAAGATAGTTCATCTCGATATCAAACCTGCCAATATTCTTTGCAGTGACGGGCATTACAAACTTGCCGATTTCGGGATGGTCGTTCCGCGAAAATCAGTAACCATGCCGCTAAACGCGGAAATATGGAGTACTGCCGGTTATATCTCGCCGGAATACTTGACTTGTGAAAATGAGTTGACCACTAAAAGTGACATATACAGCCTGGGCATAACCTTGTATCAGGCAATCACCGGAGACAATCCTTTTGATTCCGAGCGTGCTTCAGTCAGCATGTTCCGTCAGGTCAACCTGATTCCACCGGCACTGCAGAATTATGACAAGGGTGTATCGGAGTATTTTTCCGGAGCAGTTTTTGCCATGCTGGAGAAAAATCCGGCACAGAGACCATCGGAAGAGGAGCTCGAGGAAGTTTTTGCCAGTCTGGTTGAATATAATCAATGTCGCGAAGATCAGGTAAATGCTAAGCAAAAAGCAGCCAGGTCTCAAGAGGCTGTGTCTGCCGCATCCAATCAACTGTTAGTTGCGGAGGAAGCAACTGCCGAACATTCAACCGAACGTGGATTTACTCCGGCGCCGCAGGTAAAGATTGCGTCTATCGAAAAACGCCTTGGACAAATGCCGCTTTACAGACGTCAAGCTAAAAAGCTGTTGAAATCACTGAAGCGCAGTGATCCCAGAATAATAGCTTTATCTGCAGCCTTTTTGCTAGTATCTGCCGCTGCCGGCTGGGCGGGATATCATGTTTTTTCGGACAGAGTTCCAGTTGCGGTTATACAGGGACCAATGACTGCAGTAATCTGTATAAAATGTAATTTACTTGAAGAACGCAGAGTCAAAGAAATTACTGAAGCAAAATGCAGCAAATGTGAAGGTCCGATAGCGATGGCGGAAAAATGCGAAAATTGCAAACATGTATTCGCGTTGCCTGAGCTAACTGGAGCGAATAATATGACTCCAGAGGAATACAGTGAAGCTGTTAAGAAAACTTATAAATGTCCCAAGTGTGGCACCGATGAAATTTCAGCGGTGCCGTTAACTAAAGAAACCAGTGACTTGTAATTTTAGAGAGCAACTGGTTAATTATTTTATATGATGACTTTCTAAATTAAGTCGGGAGAATCAGAACATGAGGCGATATTCGAAACAGAAATTATGCTTCACTCTTGTTGAAATGTTTATAGTGATTTCCATAATCGGAGTCCTGATTGGAATGATGATGCCGGCTTATGCAAAGGCGCAGAAACGTGCTAAGTACGTACGCTGGCTGGCGTCCAATGCTCAGAATAATCGCGATCCGGATACGGTAATCAATTATAACTTTGAAGCCATAGACTTTCAGACGAAAGTTGACGGGATTTATACGCCGACGCTGTATAATGGTGCGCTGGCCTGCAATATGCCCGGTTATGATTCGGCCAGTTACAATGGGATTCTATCCACGACGGTTACCAATCCCAGGACTGCCGCGCTGAATTTGCCGCAATGGGTGCAGGGCGGCGGACGCTGGTTGCACTTAAAGAACTCGTTATCTTTTAACGGCAGCAATAGTTATGTGACAGTTCCCGGAACAAAATGTGTAAGCTTTGATCCGTCTGTTCAGGATTTTACGGTATTGATGTGGGTCAATTTCAATACAGCACGCACTGTGCAGTGTCTTTTCGGCAAAAATAACACGCTTACCGGGAACTCTCAATATGATCTGTATTTGAACGCTTCCTTGCGGTCGCGCGTCGGCAATTCAAATTTAACCAGAACCATACCGGCAATTCTGCCGTCGACCTGGTATAATATAGTATTGGTCAATAAGGCCAAAGTCGGGGTCAAAATGTATGTAAACGGAACGCTGATGACAGGCGGGAATACCCCTGCCCTCCCGATCAGCTATCAGGCGACTCAAGACCTGGTGCTCGGAGCGTCGAATAACGGAGTTAACGCAAAAGGAACTCCACGTTTTTCCAACTGGTTTTCGGGTTTTATGGACGAGTTTTTAATATACAATAAAGCATTGTCTGATAAAGAGATAATGGGACACTACAAGATGGGAATGCCTCAATAACAACCTTATTAGGAGAAATGATATGGCTAAGATATTAATTGCCGATGACAGTCTGATTGTCAGGAAGTCGTATGAAAGCATGCTTTCTATGATGGGCCATGAGGTTATTTCTTGCAATGACGGAAAAGAAGCTGTAGAATCTTTTCTGGTAAATTCTCCTGAACTGCTGATTCTTGACGTCGACATGCCAGTTATGAGCGGACTGGATGCATGCCGCGAAATCAGGAAACATCCAGCCGGTGCATCCGTTCCGATTATTATTGTATCAGCGCTTGATGAAGAAAATGATATTCTTGACGGCCTTAATGCCGGAGCAGATGATTATCTGGTAAAACCAGTGAAAGAAGCGCACCTCATCGCAAAGTTGAAAACCACGCTGGACATCTCCTCTTTGCATAAGCGTGACTTTGAGCTGGTCAGAGAACACATCGTTTTTGACGGTAAATACCGGGTCGAGAAAATGCTCGGATATGGTTCTCATTCCGTGGTATTTCTGGTAAATGATACCAAAAACAGTGACAAAAAGTTTGCTTTAAAACTTTTCAGAGATACCGTCATCCCTGATGATATGGTGAAAAGCTATATTGAAGAAGCCAAAAAATTCAGTAAAATTGATTCCCCTTATGTTCTGAAAATCTATGATATAGGCAAGTATTACGAGCGAATTTATCTGGTACAGGAATATGCGGTGGACGCAGATTTACTGAAAGTTCTGAAACACAAGAAATTGAACGAGCTTGAAGCCGCACAGATGGGACTGGATATTGTTCGCGGAATCAAAAATCTTCGCGATAACGGACTGGTTCATCTTGATGTAAACCCCGGGAATATTCTTATCGCCGAAGGACAATACAAACTTGGTGATTTCGGAATAGTCGTTTCGAGAAAATCGGCGGCAATGCCGCTAAATGCGGAAAACTGGACCACTACCGGCTATATTTCTCCGGAATGCCTGACAATGGAATTTCCGGTAACCTCAAAAAGTGACATCTACAGCCTCGGCATAACTATTTACCAGTCTGTTACCGGAGACAACCCTTTTTATTCTGACCGCCCTTCTGTCGGAATTTTCCGGCAAATCAATCTGGTTCCGCCTTCATTGCGGAATTATGACCAGAATATTACAGAGTATTTTTCAAATGCCATTCTTGCCATGCTGGAAAAAAATCCAGAGCACCGGCCTTCTGAAGAAGAACTAGAAAATGTTTTCTCCAACTTGATCGAATATAACAAATGCCGCATGCTGCTGTCACAGGTAGATAAGAAAAAAGGCAGCAGCAGAATGGTGGAAGACGACCTGGCTGTTCAACCGGTACATAAAAACGATGATTTAATGGAAAGAGATCCTGACCTTCTCCGCGCCAGAATGGTAGTGCTGGATGATATTTTTGTCAAAACCGCGATTAGCCGGCCGGCAAAGAAAAATGCGATTCAAATAATTGAAGTCGGTAATTTGCTTGATTCACTGAAGTCATTGACTCAGATGCAGTTCAAAATAATCGCCCTCTCTGTACTGCTGCTGGTAATATCTGTCGCGGCCGGAATTGTTGGGTATAATATTTTTACCCGAAACGATGTACCGCAGACGGTGCTTCAGGGACCGGAGATGACGGTTATCTGTAAAAAATGTAATTTTACAGAAGAGCGCCGGCTCAAAGATATCAGCCAGGCCCAATGCACACGCTGCGGAGGCCAAGTGGCGCCAGCAATGAAATGTCATAAATGCAGTCGTGTATTCGCACTTCCAGAAATCAAAAATATTGATAAAATGACTCCCGAGGAATACAGCAAAGCCTCGGAAGAGTCATACAAGTGCCCCAACTGCGGATCTTCTGATTTCGCGGCAGTTCCGATAAGCAAAGATAAGGATAAAGATGCGGCAGTTCCGATAAGCAAAGATAAGGATAAGGATGCGGCAGTTCCGATAAGCAAAGATAAGGATAAAGATGCGGCAGTTCCGATAAGCAAAGATAAGGATAAGGATGCGGCAGTTCCGATAAGCAAAGATAAAGATAAAGATAAAAAATCTCCTTCCGGTCAGTAATCGGATATGATTGAAAGTGACAAATGGAAATGGTATATAGTTTTAAGTGGAAGATGGTTCCTGCGGTTTTAATTGCCGACGACAGTCCGGTTAACCGGAAGATTATGGCGAGTCTTCTGCAGCAGTGTGGATGTTCTGTAAGTGTTGCTGTTGACGGGGAAGAGCTATTGCAGCAGTTTAACTCCGGCAGCTGGAATTTAGTCTTTGTGGATGTAAATATGCCTGGAATAGATGGTCTGGAGGCAACAGCCACGATTCGCGAACTGGAAAAACAACGCAATCCTCCAAACCATATTCCGATTATTGCTTTGACTGCCGGCATTATGCCGGACGAGCAACGAAAATGTTATGAAGCCGGCATGGACGAAATAATCGCCAAACCTTTGTCCATGGAAAATTTATGTTCAGTATTAAAAAATAAACTTTCACATTTGCTCGATTAAATAATCATGGAGGATAAAAAATGAGCGAGGAATATATTCCTGAAGGTCTGCGGGTTCTGGCAAAAGAAACTGCTCTGGAAAATTTTTGCGACAATGCGGAATTACTGGATGAGATGTTGCAGTATTTTGCCGACGGGATACCGGATAAATTAAAAACCCTCAAAACGGCAATTGCGGCTAAGGATTATCCCGTATGGATTTCTACTGCCCACCTGGTGAAGGGGGAAGCCGCCACGCTTTGCCTTGAACGAATTAATGCTGTTGCTTTGAAACTGGAACAGGCCGGAAAACGTCAGGAACCTGCTGAAGCTGAAGCAATGCTTACTGTTATGGAAAAGGAAATGCATGCTCTTATCGATGTTCTCCCAAAGCAGTAGAGATTAAGCACATTATTTCCAGTTTGCCTTGAGGAGTGCGGCTGTTGCCTCAAGCGCTTGAGGCACGCATCTGGTGTCGCTGATTACCGGCATGAAATTAGTATCCCCTGCCCAGCGCGGCACAATATGCATGTGCAGATGATCTGCAATCCCGGCCCCGGCCGCAGTGCCGAGATTGAATCCGACATTAAATGCATCCGGAAATATGGTTTTTTGAAGTATTTCTTTTGACTTTACGCACAAGTCCATAATTTCATAACGTTCTTCAGCAGTCAATGCAGAAATATCACCCGTATGGGAATATGGCGCAATCATCAGATGTCCTGAATTATAAGGATAGCGATTCAGAATAACAAATGACGTGCTGCCGCGAAATATTACCAGATTTTCTTCAGGCCATGCCGGATTAGCCGTTTCTTTGCCGCACAGAAAGCATCGTTTTTCCTTTTCACCTGTGATAAACTCAATTCTCCATGGCGCCCACAGCGGTCTGTCATTACTCATTATACGTATTCCTTTGCTCTTTCAAAAGACGTTTTATTCAAAAATTAGCATTTTTTTTCAAAACTGAACCAAAAGTTCTTGCATATTCATACTTACGGTATATATTCTCAGACTTTTGATTAATTAAACATCATTAACTATATGCTTAATTTAATAACTTTAAATATAACTTTAAAACAAGGTTTATCAAAAAAATGAAGAAAGATATTCATCCGAAATACGGAAGTACAAAGATCGTCTGCGCCTGCGGTGAAGTTTGGGAAACCAAATCCACCCGTAATGATATCAAAGTCGGTATCTGCGCCAAGTGCCACCCGTTCTTTACCGGGAAACAGAAATTTATTGATACAGCGGGTCGTGTTGAAAGATTCCGCCAGCGTTACGGTATCAAGTCTGAACAATAATTTGATATTTACGCCTGTTGACGCACACTTCCATGGTGTCGGGTTAACAGGCGTTTTTTATTTATTCACGAGCTGGTTATGACTCCTCAAGACATCTGCCGCTATATAGAATCCAGTAAGTTGCGCTTCAAAGAATTGGAAAGCAAATTAGCTGATCCGGCGATTTATGCCAATCATCTGGAGTTGAAAAAAGTTTCCCGCGAACATCAGCGCATGAACGGTCTTTTCCGCAGTTATAACCGCTGGTGCGCGGCACTGAAAGAGCTTGAAGAGAACTCGGCGATGATGGCGGAACAGGACGAGGAACTTAAAAGCCTTATCCAGGCAGATATTGATGCCCTGAATAATGAAATTGCCACTCTTGAATCCACTGTTCGGTTTGCGTTGCTTCCACCGGATCAGAATGACTCCAGGAATATTATTGTTGAACTCCGTCCAGCAGCCGGCGGCGAAGAAGCCTCACTGTTTGCGGGGGAGCTCTTCCGGGCATATTCCAGATATGCCGAGCATAAGAACTGGAAAATGGAAATCCTTGATATGTCCGCCAGTGAACTTGGAGGACTGAAAAGTGTAGCGTTCTCACTGGCCGGCGAAGATGCTTTTTCCCGGATGAAATATGAATGCGGCGTACATCGCGTACAGCGCATTCCCTCCACTGAATCCGGCGGACGCATTCATACTTCGACCATTACCGTAGCGGTAATGGCTGAAGCAGAAGAAGTTGAAATCGAGATCAGGGCGGAAGATTTGCGGATTGACGTTTATCGCTCATCCGGCCCCGGCGGACAGTGCGTCAACACCACCGACTCCGCCGTGCGTGTCACTCACTTGCCGACCGGACTTGCCGTAGCCAGCCAGCAGGAAAAATCCCAGCACCGCAACAAAGAAATCGCTATGCGAATCCTGCGCGCAAGACTGCTTGAACGTCAGCAGCAGGAAGAATCCGCCAAACAGGCCGCTGACAAACGCGCCCAGGTTGGTACCGGTGACCGCAGCGAGCGGATCAGAACATATAATTTCCCGCAGAACCGGGTTACCGACCATCGTTACGGAGTATCTGTTTTCGACCTCCCTACGCTGATGGAAGGTGCGCTGGAACCGCTCTTTGAACAGATTATCAAGGTGGACAGTGAACGCCGCCTTGAAGCCTTGAATCAGCAGATGTAATAGCTCCTGAACTCAGTTCTATTTCCCCGTTTTCCGTCTGTCAAAATCCGCCTTGACTGCTTCGCGCAGTTTTCCGTCTGTGAAATATGTAAGGGCGGTAACGGCAAGCACCCGGGCCGCCAGCATAGCCTGCTCAAAAGCAAAAATATCGCCGGCTGCTTTCGCAAACTCCCTTGAATGCAATGAAATCTGATCTTGTGTCGCCCGGAAGAAGAAACTTACTCCTGGAATTTGCTGAGTTACATTGGCAAAGTCTGTGGAAATTTTACTGCTGACAGTTTGCGGGTCCATCTTCAACTGCGCTACCAGTTCCATCACTAAACCATTCAACGGGGCATTAGGAATATTGGCATCGTAAGAATGAGGAATTTTTGAACATTGATAATCGCATCCGGTCATCAGCGCTGCGCCTTTGACAATATTCTCAAAGCGGGCTTCCATCGCATCGCGGATGGTGTTGTCTACGGCCCGGATGTAGAAGAACGCGCTGGACCTTTCAGGAATGATGTTTGGCGCGACCCCGCCTTCAGTAATGATTCCATGAATCCTGGACGTCTCATGAAGCTGCTGCCGCCAGGCATTGATACCGCAGAATAATAGATTTATCGCGTCAAGCGCGTTAATTCCGGCTTCCGGTTCCGAAGCGGCATGCGCGGCTTTACCGGAAAAAATAACGTCATAGCGGGATACTGCCAGATTGCCGGAATCCGGGCCGGTAACCTGAAACGGATGTGCCATTGCACATGCGTCTATCCCTTCAAAGGCATTTTCCTCCAGCATGATTACTTTTCCGCCTTTGGACTCTTCGCCGGGAGTTCCCATTATCACTAATCTGCCGGCAATGGACTCCTGCTCCATTACGTCTTTAACCGCCAGCCCGGCCGCAACGGCTGACCCCGCAATCAGGTTGTGCCCGCAGGCATGGCCGAGTTCCGGAAGCGCATCGTATTCGCTTAACAGGCAAAAAACAGGCGAGCCTTCGCCGCACTCGGCTTTAAATGCCGTGGGCAGGGAGCCAACCGGATTTTTGATGCGGAACCCGGCATTTTTAAGTAGATCAAGCTGAGCGTTGACGGCGTTGAATTCTTCGAATCCAATCTCCGGACGGGCATGAATCGCATCGGAAACGGCTTTAACCGCAAGTGCGTTTTTATTAATTGCGCCAGCCGTACTTTTATGAAAGTCTTTCATGATGTCCTCTCAATCACATTGCGGGATTAAAAGTCAAATCCAGGCTGAATAATTCCGAAATCATCATCGTCATTGTTGTTATTGCGGTCTGACTTCTTACCGGATTTTACAGCCGACTTTGTTTTGGCACTGTTATCTTTTTTACTGCTTTCAGGCGGAACGTTTTCTATTTCCAATCCGAGTAAAATTTCATCATCCTTACTGGCTTTGGCAGTTTTGGCTGATGCTTTCTCTTTCATCTCCGGCTCAATGGTTTGCTCTTTAACCGGAGCCGCTTTGGCTTTCTGTTTCGCGACAGGCACAGAGTCCTCAGCCGGAACTACTTGCGGCATAGTTTTCTTTTCCGGCTTTGACGCCGCCGGCGGTTGCGGCACTGGCTTTCTGCCTTTTTTTACCGTTTTGAGAACTGGTTCTTCCAGTTCGAATTCTTCTATTTCAACAGATATTTCTTCTGTCACCACGGCGACAGTTTCCTGTTCAACGGCTTCAACGTCGACCGATTCGTTTTCATCATCTTCAGGAATCACTTCCGCTACAAACGCGGCCAGTTCTTCAACTTCAAGATACCGGACGTGGTTCAGTTTCAGCAACGGTTTGGAGCTGATCAGCAGACCGCGGGCTTTGGGAGTGCGCAGCGGCATTTCCTTCAGGTTTATTTCGGACTTCCTGTTCTCTTTTCTTTTGGTGTCTACAGTCATTTCGTAAATCGAATCCGGTCGCGGCGTAATCAGTTCCAGACGGCATCCGGCCGGACATATCCGGTACTGTTTGTCCGTAATGAATTTATTGATGACACAGCGCTTCCCGTAACATTTACCACTTTTAGTGTCTTTGTAGACCACGCCGAATTCTATTGCCGGATCATATTTCCTGAAATCATAAAGCCGGTCAATAAAAATCTTCTCCGGGATATTGATGATCTTGTAATTGCCGTTGCGCTCGACACAGAGCAGATGATCGAATTCATTGCAGGTGACATTGTCTTCACTCTTGATATTGGTGCCGATATAGCAGTTCTTGCGGTCCCAGCCGACTTTGATATTGTTCAGCGCCGCAGCCTTGCGGTCTATTTTGCCGAAGGTCTCTATTTTGGTACGGCGAGGAAACATCGAACCGTATTTATCCAGCAGCTCCTGAATATATTTTATGGCGTAAGCATTCAGATGCTTCAGGTTGCGGTGGATCTCTTCAATGTTTTTCAGTATCTCAGACAGTTCTTCCTGATTTTTGCGGATGTCGAAAAGCGAAATCCGGCGGATCTGGATTGCCAGCAGTTTTTCCACATCATCATCAGTAACATCGCGTTTAAGCATTTTACGGTACGGCAGCAGTCCCTTGTGGACTTCAGCGACTACAACTTCATAGGACTCGCATTTCTCAATCCGCTTGTAAATGCGGTTCTCAATGAATATCTGGGCAAGGGTCTTGGAGTGGAACAGTTCATTCTGCTTGCGCAGGTCGATTTCCAGTTCAAGTTTGAGATACTCCAGCAGCTTTTCAGTATTGCGCCGGATTACGCTTTGAACATTCATCTGCACCGGTTTATTCTCGCAGATAACCATCATGTTCACGGAAACAGATACCGCGCAATCGGTATAAGTATACAGCGCCTGCAGGGCTTTCTCCGGATCGTAACCGCGCATCGGGGTAATTTCGATTTCCACGCTTTCAGCGGTATAATCATTGATTGCGGCTATCTTGATCTTGCTTTTCTCCGCGGCCTTTTCAATCGAGGCGATCAACTTTTCCGTGTTCGTGGTTGCCGGGACTTCACGGATAATAAGTTTTCTGCCGTCAAAGTCAATTTTAGCCCGCAGCGTGATTTTGCCGTTGCCTTCGTCATATTCGGAGACATCCATCATACCGCCCTGCTGAAAGTCCGGATAAAGTTCAAATTCTTCACCTTTCAGGACGGCAATCTGCGCCTGGAGCAGTTCGCAGAAGTTATGCGGCATGATCTTAGTCGCCATCACAACGGCGATGCCTTCCGCACCGAGCATCAGCAGCGACGGAATTTTGACCGGCAGCACTACCGGCTCCTTATTCCGCCCGTCGTAGGAATCCACAAATTCGGTAATATCTTCGTTGAACAAGACCTCGCGGCCCAGATGGGAAAGCCGGGCCTCAATATAACGCGCGGCGGAAGATGGATCCCCGGTGTAAACGTTACCGAAATTTCCCTGCTTTTCCATGAAATATTCTTTATTGGCCAGCACGACCAGCGCATCGCCGATGGAAGCGTCTCCATGCGGATGAAACTGCATGGTATGTCCGATGACGTTCGCCACCTTGTGAAATTTGCCGTCATCCATCCGGTGGAGCGACCATAGAATACGCCGCTGCACGGGCTTCAGCCCGTCGTCCACGTCCGGAATAGCGCGGTCTTTAATGACATATGAAGCATATTCGATGAAGTTCGACTCCATCATGGAACGGATAAATTTATTGCTGCCTTTCTGGGTCTCGGTGGAAGCTTCCTGCTCGCCTTCGGACAATGCTTCAGCTTCCAGCGCCGCCACCTCTTCCAGATTCTGTGAAGATTCTTCCGGCTCCGGAACATGCTTTTTCAGTTTTCTTACTTTTTTGCTGTCTGCCATTTTATATAATCCGTTAAACGAGTTTATTCATGATTAATTCGCGGCGTTCCGGGGTCTTCTGGTTGTCCCCCATGAAGAATTCCAGCATCTCCTGAATATTGCGCATATGGTCAATCGTTACGCTCAGCAGCCGGATCTCATTGCCGATGAAAGCGCCGAATTCGTCCGGCGAAATTTCTCCCAGCCCTTTGAATCTGGTGATTTCCACGCCGCGGCTTAACTCCAGCACCGCCTGGTCACGCTCCTGTTCGCTGTAACAATATATCGTCCTGGTCTTGTTCCGCACCCGGAACAGCGGGGTTTCCAGAATATACAGATGCCCGGACAGCACCAGTTGCTCGAAGTAGGTCAGGAAGAAGGTTATCAGCAGGTTGCGGATGTGCAGCCCGTCCACATCGGAGTCGGTGGCGATGACGACCTTATTGTAGCGCAGCTCCTCCACATCTTCCTCAATATTCAACGCCTGCATGATATAAAAAAGTTCTTCATTGTCGTAAACTTTGTCAATTTTCTGTTTATGGCAGTTCAGCGGCTTGCCCTTCAGCGAGAAGATAGCCTGAGTGTAAACATCGCGGCTGCTGATCATGGAACCGGCGGCGGACTGACCTTCGGTGATGAAGATCATCGTCTGGTCGCCTTTGCCGGAAGAATCGCCCAGGTGATGCTTGCAGTCTTTAAGCTTAGGTATCTTCAGGCTCATTTTCTTCGATTTTTCTTTGGACTGCTTTTTAACTGCCTGAATCTGGCGCCGCACCTGCTCGTTGTTAGCAATTTTTTCCAGCAGAATTTCCGCTTCGCTCAGATGACGGTGCAGATAGTCAACCACGGCGTCACGAACCGCATTGACAATCCAGCCGCGAATATCGGTATTGCCCAGCTTGTTTTTGGTCTGGGACTCGAAAATAGGATCTTTAAGTTTAATCGCGATGGAGCCGACAATGCCGTCCCGCACATCCGATGGCTGATAACCTTTCCCGGAAAATTCATTAACTGCCTTCAAGACGCCTTCGCGAAACGCCGAAAGATGGGTACCCCCGTCGTTGGTGTACTGGCCGTTCACAAACGAAAAATAATTTTCTCCGTAGCTGGAAGTATGGCAGAACGCGAATTCCAGCATCTTCCCCTTCAGCGCGATAATGTCGTATATCTTGTCTTCCCCGATCTCCGCCTCAATCAAGTCCTTCAGGCCGTTCTGGGAATAATAGCGCTTGTCATTAAGGTAAAGCGAAAGACCGCTGTTCAAATATGCATACATCCACAGCCGCTTTTCAATATACTCCATCTGGAAGGTGTAATTGGAAAACAGCGCCGGGTCCGGAATAAAGCTGACCATAGTGCCGTTCTTTTCATCCGAATGACCTTTTCTGTCACCGGCCAGCACTCCGGAATTAAACGTGGCTTCGTGGAATTTACCCTCGCGCACCGACCGGACGGTGAACTCGCTGGACAGCGCATTTACCGCTTTAGTGCCTACCCCGTTAAGACCGACCGAGAACTGGAAGACATCGTCGTTGTACTTGCCGCCGGTGTTCATTACGGAAACGCATTCCACCAGCTTGCCCAGCGGGATGCCGCGACCGTAATCGCGGACGCTGATGCGGGGACCGTCGATTTTGACGTCGATGCGTTTGCCGGCACCCATGATGTATTCGTCAATGCTGTTGTCAATGACTTCCTTGATCAGGATATAAATCCCGTCGTCGGGATGAGAACCGTCGCCAAGCCGCCCGATATACATACCCGGACGCAGCCGGATATGCTCCAGCGAACTCAGCGTCTTGATCTTGTCCTCATCGTACTGAACTGTATTTTCGGCGCTCATAATATATGATTCTTCATTTTGTTATATATAAATTCGGGAGTCAGGAGTCAGGAGTCAGGAGTCAGAAGTCAGGAGTCAGAATGGAAAACATATAATCAGAAGCCGGAATACAAGGCATAACTACCCAATCCTGATTTCCGGTTTTATTCTGTATATCCGTATTATTCCGCACCCAAATTATATCCTTAATTCTTCTAAACTGTCGTTACTTTGTATTCCATGCTTTATTCTTTAAGCCTTAATGACTTATTCCTGTTACTACTATAAATATTTCACTCCTTCGGAGCTTAATTCCAAATCCGTAAAACCCGGTTATGACGGAGCATAACCCTCCATTAAAACGGCTCCATTCAGTCTTCAGTCTTAAGTTTTCAGGATTTATTCTGACTCCTGACTCCTGACTCCTGACTCCTGCAGGCGGGGTCATGCTCCATCTCCTGTATCCAGGCAAACTATTTCAGGCCAAAGCCTGTTCCTTGCACTCACTGATTCCAACTTTCAACAATAGCGCATTCCATCCAAAAAGCAAGAGTTTTTCCCCCTTTTTCAACCAGCTTGTTAAGATTTTCTTTAACTGATAATCTCCGGACCTCGGGAACCACTCTCACCACAGAACTGCCGGTGGGTTCCCCGGTCGCAGCGGGAATAGTGAAAACAGAATAAATACATCATACAAGTATAACATGATTTTATTATTAAATTAATATAAAAATATTGATTTAGCGAAAATTCCGTTATCTTCCGCTTTGAAAATTTCTTTTTGCGGTGTATGTTCATTTCGGCTTTTTGTCTTATAGTTACGACAGGTGTTTGTCTGCCGTACTCACAGGCCGGAAGTCAATTGTGAGTTTTTAGTTCAAGCCATCAATTTATATATATGGAGGATTTAGAAATGGCAAAGAAAATGGTAACCATTGACGGGAATTACGCAGCAGCCTATGTGGCTTACGCGTTCAGCGAAGTAGCTGCGATTTATCCCATCACCCCGTCTTCAACGATGGGCGAGTATGCCGACACCTGGGCAAGCCAGGGCATGAAGAACATGTTCGGCAGAGTTGTTGAAGTGGCGGAAATGCAGTCTGAAGCCGGTGCCGCCGGTGCAGTACACGGCTCACTCAGCGCCGGAGCTCTCACCACTACTTTCACCTGTTCGCAGGGATTGCTGCTGATGATCCCGAACATGCACAAGATTGCCGGCGAAATGCTGCCTGCGGTTTTCCATGTTTCCGCCCGTGCCCTTGCCGCGCAGTCGCTCTCGATCTTCGGCGATCACTCTGACGTTATGGGCTGCCGCAATACCGGTTTTGCAATGTTGTCAGCGGCATCCATCCAGGAAACGCATGACATGGCGATTGTTTCGCATCTGTCCTCACTTAAGAGCGAAATTCCGTTCCTCAGCATCTTCGACGGCTTCCGTACTTCGCATGAAGTCCAGAAAATCGAAGCTCTTGACTATTCCGATATGAAAAATCTGCTCGATGTGAAAGACGTCGAAAAATTCCGTAACCGCGCACTGCGTCCGGAAAAACCCTATGCGAAAGTCGGAGCTCAGAACCCCGATGTTTATTTCCAGGGTCGCGAAACCACCAATAATCAGTATGCCGCGCTTCCCGCAATGGTTCAGGATTTCATGAACAAGGTTGCGGCAGTTACCGGCAGACAGTATCACCTGTTCGACTATGTCGGCGCCCAGGATGCGGAGAAAGTTATCATTGCCATGGGTTCCGCCTGCGAAACCATTGAAGAAACGGTAAATTATCTGAACAGCAAAGGCCAGAAGGTCGGTGCATTGAAAGTCAGATTATACCGTCCGTTCTCTGCTGAAGCGTTTATCGGCGCACTGCCGAAGACAGTCAAAAAGATTGCAGTACTCGACAGAACTAAAGAGCCCGGATCACTCGGCGAACCGCTCTATCTGGATGTCAAAGCCTGCCTGGCCAACACCGGCATCAACGTTATCGGCGGCCGTTACGGTCTGTCCAGTAAAGAATTCTCTCCGTCGATGGTCAATGCGATTTACAAGCATCTCGACGGCGCATGCACCACCGGTTTCACCGTCGGCATCGACGATGACGTCAGCAATCTGTCACTCAAGGTTGTGGAAAATATCCATACCGAACCTGCCGACGTGGTCAGCTGCATGTTCTGGGGCCTTGGCGCGGACGGCACGGTTGGCGCGAACAAGAATTCCATCAAGATTATCGGCGACAATACCAATAAATATGTTCAGGCTTATTTCGTATACGACTCCAAGAAGTCGGGCGGGATTACCATTTCCCACCTCCGCTTCGGCAACACTCCGATCAAGTCTGAATATCTGGTAACTTCCCCGAACTTCGTGGCCTGTCACAACCCCGCTTATATCGGACGCTACGATATGCTGGCCGGCATCCGCGAAGGCGGCACTTTCCTGCTGAACTCTGAATTTGATTCAAAGGAAGTGTTCAACCACCTGACCAAAGATATGCAGGAAACGATCATCAGCAAGAAGATCAATTTCTACAATATCAATGCGCTTAAGATTTCCGAAGACGCCGGCCTCGGCGCCCGTATCAACACGGTAATGCAGGTGGCGTTCTTCAACCTCGCCAACATCATTCCGGTTGACGAATCGATCGGCTACATCAAGAAAACCATCGAAAAGAGTTTCAAGAAAAAAGGCGATGATATCGTCAAAATGAATATGACTTGCGTGGACAATACCATTGCCGCGCTTCAGAAGGTTCAGGTTCCGGAGACAATTACGGTTTCCTATGTGCCGCCCAAACTCATTGCTGACGACGCCTCCGCGTTTGCCCGCAATATCATCAAGCCGATCATGCATCAGGACGGCGACAACATCAGCGTCTCCACGATGTCTTATGACGGTTCAATGCCGACCGGCACCACCTGTCTTGAAAAGCGTGGAATCGCGCCGCAAGTGCCGAAATGGATCAATGAAAACTGCATTCAGTGCAACCAGTGCGTAATGTCCTGCCCGCACGCAGTAATCCGCGCCAAGCAGATTGATCCGAAAGACCTGGTCAACAAGCCGGAATCATTCATCACGGTCAAGTCCAAGACCAAAAATGACCGCGATCTGGATTACCGCCTCCAGGTTTACATCGAAGACTGCACCGGCTGCGGCGTCTGTATCGAAACCTGTCCGGCCAAGACCAAGGCTCTCGAGTTCTCCCACATCCAGAAGGAACGCGATAAAGGCGAACGCAAGAACGCCGAGTTCTTCGAAGCGCTGCCGGATAATGTTATTGACGGCGCCGCTCCCTCCACGGTCAAGGGTTCACAATTCCTGAAGCCGCTGTTTGAATTCAGCGGAGCTTGCGCCGGCTGCGGCGAAACCCCGTATGTGAAACTGGTCTCGCAGTTGTTCGGTGACCGCATGATCATCGCCAACGCCACCGGCTGCTCCTCAATCTACGGCGGTTCGTTCCCGACCATTCCGTACACCAAAAATAAAGAGGGCCGCGGTCCTGCCTGGGCTAACTCCCTCTTTGAAGACAACGCCGAATACGGTTACGGCATGAGACTGGCTGTTGATCAGAATCGCGGACAGTTGAAAGCCAATGTTCAGCGCATCCTGGAACTGGGGACTGCCGACAGCCTGAAGAATGCCCTCGGCAAATCACTGGAACTGTGGGATAAGAAAGACGCGGAATCCATTGCCGACCAGAAGGCAGTCGCGGCTCTCCTGCCCGAGGCAGTTAAAGCTGCTTCCGGCGAAGCCAAAGAAATCCTGTCCAAGATCGAAGAGCTCAAAGACTACTTCGTTGACAAAAGCGTCTGGATTATCGGCGGCGACGGCTGGGCGTATGACATCGGCTTCGGCGGACTCGACCATGTCGTGGCGCAGAACCGCAATGTCAATATCCTGGTGCTGGATACCGAAGTATATTCCAACACCGGCGGTCAGGCATCCAAGTCCACTCCGATCGGTGCTGTAGCACAGTTCGCCAACTCCGGCATGCGTCTGACCAAAAAGAACCTTGGTTTCATGTGCATGAGCTACGGCAATGTCTATGTCGCGTCTGTCGCCATGGGCGCCAACCGTAATCAGCTGCTCCAGGCATTCCAGGAAGCGGAAGCCTATAACGGCCCGTCCATCATTATGGCCTATTCCCCATGTATTGCTCACGGCATTGACATGATGAAGAGCCAGCTCGAACAGAAACGCGCGGTTGAAGCCGGTTACTGGCCGCTCTTCCGTTACAATCCGATGGATGCGAAACCGTTCAAATGGGAAACCAAAGAACCCACCGGCAGCTATCAGGATTTCATTCGCAGCGAACGCAGGTACACCACCTTGCTCAAGACTGCTCCGAATGAAGCGGAAGCTATCTTCGCGCGTGCTGAAGAAGATGCGAAACGCCGCATGAAATTCTATCAGCAGATGGGCGAAATCATGTAAGATTTCCCATAGGAGTTGTTAAGAAATAAACTTAACTGGTTTCGCGAAATATCACGAGTTGATTTCGGGGCTGCTAAAGAGTACTTTGAGTAACGGCAATCCAGAAGGCATCCGGTAGAATCGCAAAGATGTAAAGGTTATTTTTGAACAGCTCCATAGTTGATGATCATTACAGCTCCGGGCCTTAAAACCCGGAGCTTTTTATTATGCCACAATTTTAAAATATACTCTATTAGGTTGAAAATTTAACATAGATGAGCAGGATTGTGGATTGGATTTTTTCGATCCGACTGACAGGCGATATAAATATCGCCGGAAGAAGGAACGGAAAAATACGGTCGCAAGACATTCATCCCGCAATTGCGGGATTGCGATCTTTTGAGTCTTAATTCGCGCTATTCGAGGCCTTCGATACCCCGGTATCGGCAGCCTCTCAGAATGCGAACCAATTCTCAAAATCTTCGCAATCTATTTTAAATTTTCAAACTAATAGAGTATAAAAATGCTTTCCGCTGTTGACAAAACTCGAAACAGCAACTAAAATATTTAGTAAATAATTAACTACGGAGATTTATTATAATGAATCAGATGACTGGCAAAGAGCGCATAACGCGAATAATCCAACATAAACCGGTTGACCGTATCGGACTGTACGAGCACTTCTGGGGTGACACCTTGAAGCGGTGGCAGGAGCAGGGCCATGTTAAACCGGACGAAAACCTGGCCGACCATTTCGGGTTTGATATGGAAAACGCCTGGGTTTTCAAAATGGCCGGCATCGTTGATTTTAAAAATGAGATTATCGAAGAAACTGATGAAACTATTCTGGAACGCGACGGCAACGGCGCCCTGCTGCGCCGTCATAAACTGCACAACGCGACTCCGGAACATGTTGACTTCATGGTCAAGGAAAGAGCCGCCTGGGAAGAAAAAATCAAACCGCTGCTGAAACCGACCAGAGACCGGATTAATTTTGAAGCTTACCGGGAAACTAAAAAACATGCCGAAGCAAAAAATCGTTACTTCAACTGGGCCGGTGTAAATGTTTTTGAATTAATGCATCCGGTGTGCGGTCATGAGCACATGCTGTACGGCATGGCGATGGACCCGGACTGGATTAAAGACATGGCTGATACTTACGCGCAGTTAACCATTGATTTGATGGAGATGCTTTTCTCAGAAGAAGGCCGACCGGACGGAATATGGTTTTACGAAGATATGGGCTTCAAAGGCCGCCCGTTTTTCTCGCTGGATATGTATCGTGAACTGATCGGACCGGCGCACAAGAAAACCATTGACTATGCTCACGCCGGAGGAATGCAGGTTATCATGCACTCCTGCGGTTATGTCGAACCGCTGCTGCCGGGTATCGTTGAATCCGGCGTTGACTGTCTTCAGGTAATTGAAGTGAAGGCAGGCATGGATCTGCTCCGCATTAAAAAGAATTACGGCGATAAACTTGCGCTGTTCGGCGGCATGGACGCCAGAAATCTGGTGGCCAATGATTTAAAAGCCATTAAAGCTGAACTGGAAGAAAAAATCCCGACAGTAAAAGCCGGTTCCGGATATATCCTCCATTCCGACCATTCAATCCCGGAAAACTGCAATTATGAAACATACAGGTTCTTTGTTGACGAAGGTTTAAAACTGGGAAAATACTGAAGAAATACAAGAGTCAACAGCCGGAAGTCAGAAGTCAGAAGTCAGAAGTCAGAAGTCAGAAGTCAGAAGTCAGGAGCCAGAATAAATCAGAAAGTCAGCCGCAGGGAGGCAACAGCCGGAAGTCAGAATAAGATGAAAGGGTTACCCCCTCTGGAGGGTTATGCTCCGTCATAACCAGGATTTCAGGATTTGCCAGCGGCGTGATATATTAATAGACACAAATACAATAAATCAAACAAGCCGATGGCTCTGGTGAAAAAATGAGTTCCGAAGGAACGCCAGATATTGTAGCAACGGGTTTCAACCCGTTGTAATGATCAAAGAATAAAACAGTTCCATAGGAACGACACATATCAGAAAACACATGAATAGTGACTGGTAAAAGCAAAAAAAATAAAAGGATTTCTCTGTGTCTCCGGGCCTCTTGGGTAAAAAGAAATTTGAGACAGAAAACAGAAGATAAAATTAAAGAATAATGACAAAAAAGACCACGGTTAAAGACATCGCTGAAAAGCTGGGTATTTCCGCTGCCACGATATCATTTGTCCTGAACGGACAGGAAAAAGGCATCAGCGAAGATACCCGGCGGAAAGTCATTGCCGCGGCGGTGGCGATGAATTACCGCAAACTGCCGCGCATCAATCTGCTCGGCTGGACGCGCCTTGCCTACCTCACTCCCAGAATTGAGCAGTTCAACTCCGGCACCTCGTTTTTTGCAGGAGTCTACAGCAATATGCAGCGGAAATCCGCCGGCAAAAAGTTCGAACTCTCATTGCACGAATTCAGGACTGAAAGCCCGGAAGAGTCTTATCTGCAATTGCAGAAATTGCGCGCCATGGACATCGATGTCTTTCTGTGCAGCAGCCCGGTTGCCGCTAAATATTTGTTAAAAAACGGACTTAAAGTCATTCTGGTGCAATCGGGCATCATGCTGGAATGCGTATCAATATATTGCGACGATTATTCCGCCGGCAAAATCGCCGGAGCGTATGCCCTGAAAATGGGCCACACTGCTGCCGGAACTATTTTCCCGAAAGGCGTTCCCGGCGCCAGATTCAACGGCTTTGTCGAAGCCTTCACCACCGGCGGCGGACAATGCCCTGAAGAATTCCGCTGGACAGTCACATTCGATCATGAAACCATGACCGGAGAAATCCGCCAGTTGTCGAAAGACCGGAAACTGCCGACGCTGTTTTACTGCTTTGCCGATAACCTGATGTTTCCGGCAATCAAGGCGTTCTCCATGAACAAGCTGCGGGTGCCGGATGACGTCAGCCTGATCGGCACCGACAACCTCTACTGGGGCAAATATGCGACTCCGGCATTTACCACCCTTGACCTGAATGAGGAAATGTTTGCGGACAAACTCATAGAAGCCGTCATACATGTAACCGGCGGCGGCGAACCCTATCAGCTAGCCGTCCCCGTCAAGCTGCTCGAGCGCGAAACCGTCAGCAAACTGTCCTGATATTCCAGAGCCGCACAGCGATATATTACCACGATATTCAAGCAACGGAAAACGGAAGCTAAAATTGCCCCGATGTCTGATGTCTCGCTGACGCCGCCGGCATCTACATTAACAGATGCCATTCATGAAATTCTCGCCAACATGGGAGCGTCCAGAAGTGACACCCGTGCGGCAGGCCGCGCTGCTATAAACCTGCTTAATCAGCAAGTTGAGCGACGCTGATATTCATGGCGGCGGCAAGTTTTTCCAGAGTGGCGCGATGATTGGAACCGCTTTTCTCGATCTGGGAAAGCGCCCCCTGCGTCATCCCGGCGCGACTGGCCATATCTTTCTGCGATATCTTCAGATACTTGCGCCAGGCGGCCAGTTTAGACATTCCCTTGAGAAATCGCAGTTCGATTACTTCATGCGGAATCAAGACATTATCATCTTCATCCGCGTTTCCGGCCGGCGCAGGCTGTTTAGTCAGACGCAGGTAATCGCGGTACGGAATCACCACATATTCAATTTTCCGGTCATGGTAAATGTACTGGGTATTCATGTTTTATATTCTCCTTAATGTTTATAAGTGCGGTCATCGCGTTTCTTTACTTCTTCTATGCGAATGATTTTTATTTCAACCTCGTGGTTAAAAATCACCCGGTAACGGCCAACCCGCAATCGCTTTTCCGACTGTCCCTGCAATTGCTTGATATCAGCCGCGCAATCAGGATATATTTTTAATTCACGAGTTTTAATAATTATTTTCGCCCGGTAATCAGCCGGAACCTTTTCCAATTGACGCTCAGCCTTTTTGCTCCAGAGTATTTGATTCATTGCCTCTCCGTTGTTTATATTAACTATTATAATGCTTTATTAGAAAAAAACAATATTATTTCTAATATTTTATACTTTTACTTGCGAATTCGAGTGGATGTATTCGCGAGTTGGATATATCATGTGTCAGTAAGGCAACGAGTACAAGAACTTAACCGGTTGTCGAGAATGTTGTTTGAAAATCTTATAAAAACCTGAAACAGTCTCTGCTCAACGACTATCCAAAGTATCGGAGTCGGACGGCTGTCCGTCTGGCTATGCTGGCCGCATGGTAAAACAATTTTCGGGGTCCAAAATGTCCAGGTACATAGTGTCCGTGATGACCCGGATTATGAAAAGCATTGTGCAGGGCATGTGTCCAAAATGTGCGGACATGTGTCCAAAATCAGGTATAATGAACCGGATATGGCGGGATGGAATCCAGAAAATATTGCCCATAACGTTTGGAGAAAACCCGACGGTCAAGAATGACGATGATGCCGGTGTCGTGCTTACTGCGGATCAGGCGGCCTACGCCCTGGCGGAATTTCAGCACGGCTTCGGGCAGGCTGTACCCCATGAATGAATTAGTGCCGGAGGCTTCAATTTTCTCACATCTGGCTTCGATCAGCGGGTGGGACGGAACGGCGAAAGGAAATTTGGTGACAATGACGTTGGACAATGCTTCGCCGGGAACATCCACCCCTGTCCAGAAACTGTCAGTGCCGAAAATTACAGAATTGATGTCACTTTTAAACTCTTTAAGCATGGAGGAGCGGGTCATGGATTCGCCTTGAGTAAGCAGGGTAATGTTGTTGTCTTCGAAAAAGTCTTTCAGGTTTTCGGCGCAGTATTTGAGCAGTTGATAACTGGTAAATAGCACAAACGCCTTACCGTGGGTCATCATCAGGAATTTCGGTATTTCCTGCAAAAGCGCGTCTTTGTACGTCTGATCGGTCGGTTCCGGCATATTTCTGGAGATGAAGAGTTTGACCTGGCCGGGGCTGAACGGCGAATCGAGCCGGAGTTCCGCGCCACGTCCGTAACCGACACGTGAGCGGTAATAATCGAAACTGTTTTTAACGGTCAGCGTAGCACTGGTCAGGATCACCGGAAATGTCTTGGCGAACAGGATGGTTTCCAGGATTGCAGCGACGTTCAGCGGGGCGGCCCGCAGCGATACACCGACCTTGTCCTCCTCGATCCAGTAAACATGTTCGGGATAGGTCATCTGGGAGAAATCGTTGATGCCGTCAATATAAGCATCGCAGCGCATGAGCTGCGATTCAAGTTCAGTTTTAAAATCTTTATCATCCTGGGTCTTAACGAATTCGCTCAGCATATTGCGCATCCTGCCGAGGGGCTGGCTGAGCAGATCCGGAATCAGCGCCGGTTTCAGAAAACGGCGGACACTGTCCTGCTTTTCCAGCAGGAACTGCTCGGCCATGCTGAAGAAAGCGGCGGCGTCACGCTTGATGTCGGCGATCATGGAACGCAGTTCCATGGCTTCCTGACCGCTCTTAACCAGAAGCCCCTTGCCGTTTTCCGGATTGAAAAGCCGGTTCAGGAAGCTGTGCAGCCCGGCGCTGTTGACGCGGAGCCCGAGGTATTCAGCGGCATTGTTTTCAAGCGTATGGGATTCGTCAATCACGACGGCGCAGTATGGCGGCAGGAGCGTGGTTTCAAGATTCTCATCCTGCTTCATTTTCAGATCGGTGAAAAACAGGGCGTGATTGGCGACGATGATATTGGCCTTCTCCCATTCCAGTCTGGCGCGCCAGTAGAAACATGATTTGAAGAAGTCACATCTGGGACCGGCGCAGTTTCCGGCCTCGCAGCAGACATAGCTCCAGGATGAAGGATCGATTCTCAGGTCCATGTCGTCACGGTTGCCGTCTTTGGTCACGTCCGCCCATTTGGCGACGCGTTGAATGTCGAGCACCAGCGAGGCGAGAGGAATAAGTTCATCCTGGCGGTCGCCGGCGGCCATGGTCATGCGGCGCAGACAGAGGTAGTTGCTGCGGCCTTTAGCCAGCGCGGCTTTGAACTGTATCCCGGTGAGTTTGGCCAGTATCGGGATGTCTTTATCAATCAGCTGTTCCTGAAGGTTGATCGTTTCGGTGGAAATGAGCACCGGTTTGGATTGGGTTTGCGAGTAATAGATCAGCGGCACCAGGTAAGCGAAACTTTTGCCGACGCCGGTAGGAGCTTCGACACAAAGATTGTGGCGTCCGACCAGCGCTTCCGCCGTCCGCCTGGCCATTTCCGCCTGCTGCGGCCGGTATTCGTAAGCCCGTCCGCCGTACTTTTCCGCTTCCGCCAGCGGACTCTCCTGCAGGAAAAACTTTTCCGTCAGGTCAAGTATTTCAGCGGCGGAAGCGGCGCTGTTTTCGTCGTCACCCGGTTCATGGCCGCGAATCCCGTCGAAATCACTATCATTCACCGGATCTTCCGGTGACCATCTTTGTTCAATACTGTATTCAGCTGGCTTTATCATAAATCCTGAGTGTAACTAAAGTTCCATTAAATATAACAAGTTTTAAATCTACATGATAAAAAGGAAAAATAAACTTGTGAAAGGCTTAAAAAAGGCGGTATTTTTTAAAATAGGACTGGCAAAATACTGTTGAAACTATTATTTTACCATTTGTGTTCAATTATTAATTCATGCATTTTGCATAAAATATTTACAGTAACAGGAGCAACGTTAAAAATGAGATTGAAAATGGTATCGAGATTTATGCTTACGGCTGTCATCGGAGTATTGGCCGTGACTGTGGCAACCGCACAAGTCAGAGTTGAGAAAACAGCCAGAGGTTTTGCCGGCAACCCGACGCTGTATTACACCGGCGTGGCAGGGAATGCCCAGGCATCAGGCGAAGTCTCTTCGCTGATCGGCGCCTGCGGCTGGTTCGACATCTACACGGCTCCAAGTGCGGATTATACCCTGTCCGGCAGTTCTTCCGGCAGCGACCTGAAGTTGACTTTGACCAAACGTGAAGGTTCTTCTTATTCGGTGAGAGTTTCCGGTTCTGACAGACGCTCGGCGAAAGCTGCCATTGACGCATTGCTGAAACAGTCTTTCAAGGTAGACGGCATTTGCGCGACACGAGTGGTTTTCTGCGCGGAAACCGGACGCAGCATCAAGAATATTTATACATGCGATATTGACGGACGGGATGTAAAGAAGATTACGTCTTACAACACACTGTGCGTGGAGCCTGGCTGGTTCCCCGACGGCAAATCCATTGTTTACACGATGTACGGAAAATCTGATACGGAAATAATCCAGACTACGCTTTCACCGCTGATGAGCCGCCGCCTGGCCTACTATCCGGGGCTTAATGCTGGAGCTTCAATCTCCCCGGACGGCAGAAATCTGGCGATGATCATGAGCAAGGACCGTCAGGTTGAACTTTACATCAAAGCGGTTAACAGTGAAGCCAAGATGCGGCTGACTAACAGCATTTCAACGAAAGCTTCTCCGTGCTGGAGTCCCACCGGCGGCACGATTTGCTATGTCAGCGATCAGACCGGAGTGCCGCGTTTATATCGCGTCAGCGCATCCGGCGGCACATCCAGCCTGCTTGGAACAATCGGCTCTGAAGCTGCTACGCCTGACTGGTCAAAGGATAATCAGATTGCATATTCCGCCCGCGTTGACGGCGAATATACCATTGCAGTGATTGATCTGGAAGGCAAGAAACCTTCCGGGCAAATCTTCAAGGCTCCCGGTCATTGGGAATCTCCGTCATGGGCACCGGACAACAGGCATGTGGTTTGCAGCCGGAAAAACGGACGTGATTCCGCGTTGTATATTATTGACACCTGGACTGGAAAATACCGCCAGTTAATCAATCTCTCCATGAATGTAAGCATGCCCAGCTGGTCGAACCTGAATTAATCTGATGCCGGATTTTGCAAATGCCTGCGCCTATCTGAACGGACTCCAGAAGTTCGGAATAAAGCTTGGTTTGGAACAGGTATCGGAACTCCTTCTTGCCGCCGGTTCGCCTGAAAGCAAACTGCGTTTTGTTCACGTGGCTGGAAGCAATGGCAAAGGTTCTTTTTCCGCCATGCTCAACGCCGGTCTGCGCAGTGCCGGTTTCAAAGTCGGACTTTTCACCTCGCCGCACCTTATTTCGCCGCGTGAGCGCATTCGTTTGAATGGAACCGCCATATCTCAGGCGGAGTTTAGCGAACTGGTTTTCTTATTGCGTCCCTTTGCCGATAAAATGGTCAGCTCCGGCCGTTGTCCGACATATTTCGAGTTCACCACCGTGATGGCTGCATTGTATTTCTACCGGCATGAAGTTGACTGGGTAGTATGGGAAACCGGAATGGGCGGACGGCTGGATTCCACCAATGTTGTAATTCCTTATTGTTCAGTAATTACCGGAATAGCCCTGGAACACCAGCAATATCTTGGCGATACTATTGAGAAAATAGCCTTTGAAAAGGCTGGAATCATTAAAAGCGGGCGACCGGTATTTTGCGGCAGACTGCCGGATGCCGCGTTGAAAGTGATCTGTGAACAATGCGGGGCGACCGGATCCCAATTGAATATTGTTTCTGATACAGACTGTTCCGATTTGCAGTTTGACACCTCCGGCGGTTACTGTCGGCAGAGCTTTGATTATGATAATTTCCGGGTGAAACTTGGGCTGGCCGGGAAGTTTCAGCGACAGAACTTCAAGCTGGCTTTTATGGTGTTGAAACATATTGCCATGGAATCCGGTTTCCCCCTGAAAAATGTGCTGGCCGGTTTGGAGAACGTCAGGTGGCCGGCTAGAATTCAGTTTGTGCCGGACGGCTCAATAATTGACGGCGGCCACAACCCGGACGGAGCGGCCGCCTTGATGGAGTCGCTTTCAGAGATTTTCCCCGGACATAAATTCTCGATAGTTTTCGGTAACTTTGCAGACAAAGATACAGAACAGATATTGAGGATACTTAGCGGCCATGCGGAAGAATTTATTTTTGTGCCGCTGCATGGCGGAGGCCGGCGGAGCTGGACCGGAGTTGAATTGTCAGCGATGCTGAAGAAAATATCTGCTGTTCCCTGTACCTGGGCTTCAAGCATTGAAGATGCCGCGAAGTTAAAGACTTCCGCCCGCAGACTTATTACCGGTTCGCTTTATCTTGCAGGAGATGCGCTGCGGATGTTATCCTCGGAAGAGGAGATTCTCAATATTTGATTGATAATTCGGTTTTTAACATTTACAATTGGTTTTAAGCCTTGTATATACGTTTGAACTGTGTACTATATTAAATAATTACCGAAGTGAAGTACGGAAATATTATTTGAATTTATTTCTTACTCACTTGCTATATAAAGATTTAAAAAAAAGATGTATTATATATCGTGTTCGACAGGAGGAAAGTATGGCAGATAAAATCGGAAGCATAACCGTTAAAGGCGGCGGCATTCTCGGCAGTCCGCGTAAAGAAGATAACTTTGTGCCTGTGTTGTGCCTGAAAGGAGTACTGGTTTTCCCTTATACCTTGACGCCCCTTGTAATCGAAGGTCAGGATAATGTCCAGATGATTACCAAAACTACCAACGAGAACCGTCTGCTTGGAGTTTTCTGCGAATTACCGACTGATGAGATGCTTAACGCGTCCGGGAATCAGCACAAGTTTGAACCATTTGACTTTTTCGGTGCTAAGATTTCCCGTATCGGGGTAGTCGCCCGCATCGTCAAAATGTTGAATTTCCCGGATGGAACCGTCCGGGTACTGGTGAGAGGTATCAAGCGGGTGAGTATTCTTAGAACCACTCAAGACCAGGATTCAACCAAATGCGCGGTAGTTGATGATGTGGTCGAGTCCAAAGACGACAGCATTGAAACTGCGGCGATGATCAAGAACAGCATCAATCAATTTCAGGAGATTATTTCATATTCCCCCAATTTTCCGGAAGAGCTGAAGGTTGCAATATTGAATGTCAATGACAATTCCAGAGTGGTCGACCTGATGGCCGATACTTTGAATATTTCATTTATCGAAAAACTCAGTATCCTGACGTTGCCGAGCCTGCATGAAAGGCTTCAACTGCTGACCATTCTGCTCAATCGCGAAGTGGAAGTTCTGCATCTTGGCTCCGAAATACAGAGTCAGGTGCATAATGCTTTGTCGCGTTCGCAACGCGAATTCTTTCTGCGGGAACAGCTTAAAACTATCAAGAAAGAACTTGGCGAAGAGAATCGCAATCCCGATGTCGTTGCAATTGAAGAGAAACTGAAAACATTAAAACTGCCGGAGAATATTGAAAAGGTAGTGCGTAAAGAACTGGAGAGGCTCGAAGTTATTCCTCAGGCTTCCGCTGAATATCATGTGGCCTATAACTATATAGACTGGATGGTTTCTGTGCCATGGAGTATTTTCTCCGAAGACCGTCTGGATCTAAAGGAAGCTGCAAAGATACTTGATCACGACCATTACGGATTGAAGGACATAAAAGAGAGAATACTTGAGTTTCTGGCTGTGCTTAAATTAAAAAAAGACCGCAAATCACCAATATTGTGCTTTATCGGTCCGCCCGGGGTCGGTAAAACTTCGCTGGGCCAGTCTATCGCCAGGGCGATGCAGCGTCAGTTTGTAAGAATGTCGCTGGGCGGAATCAAGGATGAAGCCGAAATCCGTGGACACCGGCGAACCTATGTAGGCGCCCTTCCCGGCAGAATCATCCAGGGACTGAAAAAAGCCGGTACCGCCAATCCTGTATTTATGCTGGATGAAATCGACAAACTGGGCAGCGATTACCGTGGAGATCCGGCTTCCGCGATGCTGGAGGTGCTGGACCCGGCGCAAAACAAAACGTTTAACGATCATTTCCTGGAGCTGGATTTTGATCTCAGCTCAGTGATGTTTATTGCCACGGCCAACATATCGGACACGATTCCGGGGCCGTTGCTGGACAGAATGGAGATCATTCACCTGCCCGGTTATACCGGTTTTGAAAAGAAACAGATTGCCAGGCATTTCCTCATTCCAAGACAGTTTAAAGAGAATGGTTTGAAACTGCGGCAGATTAGTTTTGCCGATGACGCAATTGACGAAATCATTAATTATTACACCCGTGAAGCCGGAGTGCGTACTCTTGAGCGGATGTTCGGCACGGTTTGCCGTAAGCTCGCCAGGAAGATTGTCGAAGGTGAAGTCAAAGACAAAGTAAAAACGATCATTTCCCAGACGGATGTTAATTCCTATCTTGGTCCCCGCAAGTTTCTCATGGACGAAGCCGATCATAAACCGGAAATCGGCACCGCGACCGGCATGGCCTGGACCGGCGCCGGCGGTACAATCCTGCCGGTTGAAGTAACTATGATGCCGGGCAAAGGCAATCTAAAACTCACCGGCAGTCTTGGCAATGTCATGCGCGAAAGCGCAGAAGCGGCATTCAGTTATATCCGCAGCAATAGCGCTATGTTGAAAGTCAAAGATGACGTTTTCGAAAAGAACGATTTCCATATTCATGTGCCTGATGGCGCTACTCCGAAGGACGGTCCTTCGGCCGGCGTCACTATGGCGGTGGCCCTGGCCTCTCTGTTGATGTCAGCGCCTGCCAAGCCTTCACTGGCGATGACCGGAGAAATTACTCTCAGGGGAAGAGTAACCCAGGTTGGCGGCATCAAAGAGAAAGTTATTGCAGCGCTGCGTTCCGGAGTGAAAACCATACTTATGCCGGAGTCCAACCGCAAAGATCTTGAAGATATTCCAGCCTACATCAAAGACAAACTGGATTTTAAATTTGTGGACAACGCCTGCGAGGCAATCTCATACGCGCTGAGTAAAGATATAAGAAGGAAGAAATGACAAATTTATCAATCAAGGTAATGTTGTCGTTTCTGCTTGTTGCTGCTCTGATTCCGGCGGTAAGCGCTGAAAACCGGCTGGACAAGCTGGATTCTAAAGCTTTTCTTCTGAAAGCCCGCAATCCTGATAACCGCACATGGTGTACCATGGATGGCAAGGTCATTCACCGCAAGAGCGGTTCGGATACGGCCAACGCTCCGTTATACCTGGGAATCGCTTTCAATCCCGACCGGATGCTGGCGCAGGTGGTGATTGATAACAAAGAAGGATATACTCTCGGCCAGGCATACGCCGGGAATGACAGCACTACGGTTATCCCTTTGAATCCGGACGGCTACAAGAAGTCAATGCTGAGCGAATTCGGCCTGCGGGCACAGGATCTTTCCATGAGCTTTCTTTACTGGAATTTCCAGAAAGAACTGGCGAGGGAAGATATCAAAGGCTCGGAATGCCGGGTATTTATCCTGCAGGAGCCAAAGAACGGAGAAATCGCCAGGGTTTATATTAACAGTCTGTACTGTTTCCCGATGAAAGTCGAATGGTTTAAAGACAAATATGTTGAAAATGAGGAACCATATCGTACGCTGGAAGCAGCCTCATTCAAGAAGGAAAAAGATTTCTGGATAGTAAATAAATTGAAGCTGTACGGCCCCGGCTGGCGGACCAATGTTGAATTTGATGAAATTGATGTCGGAGTAACGGCCGAGAATATTCCAAAAACGCTTTTCAAAGAACTGCCGGGTATTGTGAAATAAATACTGGCGTGATCCACCTTATCTGGAATTACTTAATTGCTGCTGCATTTTCAAGGCTGATTCATAATAGGCTAGTGATAAAGCTGAATTTCGTTGAACTGCAGCATTATCTTTCAGCAGACTGGATACCTTTTTCTGGGTATCAATAGCTGGTTGCAGCATCCCGCATTTATAATAAATCAGCGCCATTGTATTGAGGTAAGCTGATTTCTGCTCACCGGTACCATTCTTTTCAACTGCCTTACAGGCTTTATCGGCAGCTTTCCAAGCCACTTCCAATGTACCCGGCAGATACGGAAAACGGTCTATCAATGACCACGCCAGGTTATTGAGTTCAGCCGGATTATCTGCAAAATTGGTTAAGAAAGTTTCAGCCATCGGCAACAATTCTTTGGTAAAAACCGGGTATCTGGCGATAAAATCTATTTTGATAAAGTTGAATCTGGCTATTTTCTGGTTCTCTTTTATCATTTTTGACATGAACTGTATTGCTTCATCTGCTTTGTCATCATTCTCATAAGCAAACATCATAGTCCTGAAGGCAAAACCATCCTCGGCATCAATTTCAAGAATACGCTGGGCAATTGATCTTACCAGCTCGTTTTTAGACTGTAACATGGCTATTTGAAGTTCCTGCGACAGTTTCGAGATTTCCCGCTGTTTCGACAGGTTGAAGCGTCCGGAGTAAAACTTATCGAGAACTGTAGACAAGTCTATGGCTTCACCGCTCCAGAGAATCTGATTGCCATTGCCGATGATGAATACTTTAGGAAATATCCGGCTTTCCCCCATATAAGTTAATGTAGAAATACTCTGGTCATCCAGCACTATTCCAAAGTTGATCGTCTGGTTGGACTCGATGAACTTTGTTACGCTATTTTCATCTTCACGAGTCACCGCAATGATTTTCAGACCTTTGTCGCGATATTGTTTCTGCAGATACATGAGCAATGGAACCGCGTCGCGGCAGGAACTGGACCAGGTTCCCCAGAACACTATGGCGAAAAGTTTTTTGTCCGCGTCTTTGTCTTTTTTATCAAATTCAATCTTCACCGGTCCGTTCATCAACCATTTGGACAGCTTCAGCGCAGGGGCTTCGTTCTCCGATTCCAGTGCGTAAACCTGAAATACCTGTAATAAACAGACTGTGAGCAGGGATAATATAAGTATTACTTTATTCATCATGCACCTCGGAATTCAAGATTTTAGAGCTTGGGGAAAAATTCCCGGACCGGGCGGTTCAACTCAAAGATTCTGGCTACTTTCAGCAGTGTTTCCTCCTGCATGGCCGGAGCGATAAACTGTACGCCAACCGGCAGACCGGATTCCGGACAGATACCGGCCGGAACACTGATGCCGCAGTTTCCGGCAAGGTTCAGCGCAATGGTGAAAATATCCGCCATATACATCTGCAGCGGGTCAGATTTCTCGCCGAATTTAAATGCTGTCGTCGGAGTTACCGGAGTAAGAATCACATCGCATTTGGCGCCGGCATTTTCAAAGTCCTGACGGATCAGGGTGCGGACCTTCTGAGCGCGCAGATAGTATGCGTCATAATAACCGCTGCTGAGCACATAAGTTCCGAGCAGGATGCGGCGCTTGACTTCATCGCCGAAGCCTTTGCCGCGGGATTTGAAATAGGTTTGAATCAGATCCGGACTCTCCGACCTCGCCCCGTAGCGGATACCGTCAAATCTGGCCAGATTGGCGCTGGCTTCAGCAGTAGCGATAATGTAATAGGTGGCAATTGCATATCTTGCATGCGGCAGCGAGACTTCCACCGTCTCGGCCCCAAGATTCTTAACCGTTTCGACTGCCTGGTCAATAGCTTGTTTGACCGACGGCGTCAAGCCTTCGCCATTGAAATACTCTTTCGGGAGGCCGATTTTGAGTCCTTTCAATGTTTCTTTTCCGGCAGCGCGGACGGCATCGGCAAAGCCATGGCAAGGGGCGGACAGCGATGTTGAATCTTTCGGGTCGTGTCCGCCGATGATATCCAGAATTATTGCGGCATCAAGCACGTCATGCGCCATCGGGCCGATTTGATCAAGCGAAGAGGCGAAAGCAACCAGGCCGTAACGGGAAACTCTGCCATAGGTCGGTTTAAGGCCGACAATGCCGCAGAACGCCGCCGGCTGACGGATAGAGCCGCCAGTGTCCGAACCAAGTGAAACCGGCACTTCAGAAGCCGCTACTGACGCGGCGGAACCGCCGCTGGAACCGCCTGGCACACAATTCAGATCCCAGGGATTGGCAGTTTTCTGGAATGCGCTGTTTTCACAGGATGAGCCCATGGCGAATTCGTCCATGTTGAGCCGTCCTGTCGGAATGAAACCTTTGCCTTTTAATCTGGAGACAACCGTTGAATCATAAGGCGAAACAACGTTTTCAAGTATTTTTGAAGCACAACTGCAAGTCTGCCCCCGGGTGACAATACAATCTTTGATGCCGACAGGAATACCATCATATGGACTGAGCGGTTTGCCGGCGGAGCGCCGTTTGTCGGATTCCGCGGCACGCGCCATAATATCGGCTTCATCTATTTTCAGGAAGGCTTTGACCTGACCGTCAACACTTTTGATCCGGTCCAGATAGGACTGACAAAGTTCAACGGCGGTACAGGTTCCGGCGGCAAGCTCATCCGCGGCTTGAGCGACAGTCATTTTTTTGATATTAATGCTCATTTTATGCCATCCCTTCGCCCGGCAGCACTTGCGGCACTTTTAACTGTTCTCCGTCAATAGTGGCTGGAGCATTGGCCAGCATTGCTTCGCGGCCTAACGGCATTCCGGCGCGGTCTTCGCGCCAGACATTGGTCATGGGAACGGCGTGTGCGGTCGGCTCAATACCATCCACATTCAACTCACTGAGCTGTTCAATATAGCCGACGATCGCCTCCATATCATGCTGAAGGCGTTCCTTGTCAGCCGGATCCAGTTCAATCCTGGCCAGGCCGGCGATATACCCGACATCAATGCTGCTGTTGGCTCCCATAACTGCGGTTTCCTGTCAAACGGATTATTTGCTGTGTTCCAGAGCGAGTGTTACAGTTACCTGATCACATACTTCAGACGGACCGAAGTACTGGATCGGACCGGGATAAATATATTCACTGCTCACTGACCACTTGTCGCGGTTTTTCGCGAAGAACTTAAACGGCGCGCCATCGAGCTTGACCAGCGCTTTCTGAATTACCGGCTTGTCTTCGCCGTGACGTTTTTCAATATTCATCATCATGGTGATCGGGATACCGCCGCAAACCCATTTTGCGCTGGATTTGGTAGTGTTGCGGACTGATGCCATATATCCGGTCTTGCCGGCGCCGATCAGCGCGGCGGCAGTGTAGCCAAGGCTGTAGCAATAGTCGGCGTCGTAGTTGGACGGCGCGGCGCAGCGGCCTTCATAGCCAAGAAAGTGGCTTTGTGTGCTGAATTTACCTTTGTATTGTCCTTTTGCGGCCATTTCCTTGAGCTGCTTCTTGACCATTTCGGCCAGCATCTTTTCTGTTTCAATCAGAGAAACCTGAACATTGCCGTGGGGGTCACGGTCAAGACAGAGTTGAAGCTGGATGCCCTGAGGCAGGGAACTGAAAGTCTTGGACATCGTTTTGTCAAGAGATTTAATAACGAATTTGATTTTGTCTTCATAGTCGAGTTTCTGGAAAGCATCGGCTTCTTTCGCCAGAATGTCATTCAGTTCGCTGATGAGCGTCTTCACTTCCGGAATGAATTCAATCAGGCCTTCCGGGATGATCGCCACACCGAAATTTTCGCCATTGGCCGCACGCCTGGCAACGACATCGCAGATATCTTTGACGATACCGGCAATAGTCATTTTGCGGGCGGCGACTTCTTCGGAAATGATCGTAATATTCGCATGGGTCTGCAACGCGCATTCAAGACCGATATGGGAAGCGGAGCGGCCCATAACTTTGATGAAATGCCAGTATTTTTTGGCGGAGTTGGAGTCACGGCAGATGTTGCCGATAAGTTCACTGTAAACACGGCAGGCGGTATCAAAACCGAAAGAGGCTTCAATGTGCTCATTTTTCAGGTCGCCGTCAATGGTCTTCGGGCAGCCGATGACATTGATCGGAATCTTGTGGGACTTGTAATATTCCGCCAGCAGGCAGGCATTGGTATTGGAGTCGTCGCCGCCGATAACCACCAGCGCACTGATGCCGAGGGCTTCACAGTTCTTCCTGGCGGTTTCAAAATGTGCTGCGCTTTCCAATTTGGTTCTGCCGGAACCGATCATGTCGAAGCCGCCGGTATTGCGGTAATCGTCAACTATTTTGGCGGAGATCTCCATGTATTCGTTTTTGACAAGGCCGTCCGGCCCCTTCTTGAAGCCGTAAAGTTTGCTCTTTTTATTGAGTGATTTGATACCGTCGAAAAGCCCGGCGATTACGTTATGACCGCCCGGCGCCTGGCCGCCGGAGAGGATCACGCCGACGTTGACCGGCTTGACTGCCGCTTTTTTGACCAGCTTCTTGAATGTTACTTCCGGACTGCCGTAGGTTGCCGGAAAAAGCGCTTTGATCTTTTTAGCGTCGGCGACTGCGGTAGTCGGTCTGCCCTCGACCAGTTTGACATCGGCTCCGCTTTCAAGTGCGGGCGGCAGTTTCGGACAATAGGCGGCTCTGGCTTTCTGTAAAGCAGAAATATTGCTCATGTTTCATTCCCTTTTATCTTAAATTAAACGTTTGTAAAAAACGATATCAATCTATATGACCTGGAGCCCGTACACTACTTGTTTTTCGCGTATTTATCAAGCGGAATAGAAGCAATTTACGCCATTTTTTAATGGTAAATTTTAAGACTGAAGCATGAAACTCTACATCAAATGACTCAATGCAGGCTGTCCCAGCGGATAGACGTTGAATCCTAGATCGAACATTGCTTTGTGGTCCAGCAGGTTCCGTCCGTCGAAAATAAACGCCGGTTTTTCCATCAGCTCGTAAATCTTGCGGAAATCGTATTTCAGGAAATCTTTCCAGTCCGTGAGCACTGCTATGCAATGTGCGCCTTTGACTGCTTCATACGGGTCGGTGCAATAGGTGATGTCCCCGGTTTCATCGGCCAGATCGAGCATGGCGTTTTCCAGCGCTTTCGGGTCGTGTATCGCCAGTTTGGCCCGCTCTTCCAGCAGCATCTTGCAGACATAAATCGCAGGGGATTCGCGAGTGTCGCCGGTGTCAGCCTTGAACGCAAAACCGAAAACCGCGATTTTCTTGCCGGCGATGGTGTTGAACATTTTGTTGCATATCTTCCCGACAAAACGTCTTTCCTGATAATCATTGATCAGCACCACCTGTTCCCAGTAAGCGGCGACTTCCGGTAAACCGTAAAACTCCGACAGATAAACCAGATTGAGAATGTCTTTTTTAAAACACGATCCGCCGAAGCCGATACTGGCTTTCAGGAATTTAGAACCGATTCTGGAATCCAGACCCATGGCGGCGGAAACTTCCAGAATGTTGGCATCGGTCTTTTCGCAGAGCGCGGAGATGCTGTTTACTGAAGAGATGCGCTGCGCCAGCATGGCGTTTGACACCAGTTTGGACAGTTCGCTGCTCCAGATATTGGTGGTCTTAATCTTTTCCCTGGGAACCCAGTGCATGTAAATATCGATCATGCGCTGCAAGGCGGCCCGGCCGGTTGGCGTGTCCATACTGCCGATCAGCACCCGGTCCGGATGCTGCACGTCGGTGACGGCGGTACCTTCCGCCATAAACTCAGGATTGGATATGACTTCAAAATTCAAACCCTTGGTGTTGGACTGCAATATGCGCTGCATGGCGGCGGCGGTCCTTACCGGAAGAGTGCTTTTTTCAACAACGATTTTGTCGTGACTGGAATGTTCAATGATGTCGCGGGCGGTTTTTTCCCAGTACTGCAGATCCGCCGCTTTACCGGCGCCGGCGCCGAATGTCTTGGTCGGGGTGTTGACGCTGACGAAAATGATGTCGGCTTCATTGATGCCGCCGAAAATGTCTGTGGAAAAGAACAGATTTTTGCCGCGGGTACGCTTTACTACTTCATCCAGACCGGGTTCATAGATGGGCAGAGTCTCTGACTGCCATGCCTTGATCCGCGCCTCGTTTTTATCTACAACAATCACTTTGTAGTCAGGACAGTTGTCTGCAATAATGGCCATAGTCGGTCCGCCGACGTATCCCGCGCCAATGCAAAGGATGGTTTTATTCATGTCATCTCCTATAGGTCTGTTTCAAATTCTCAAAACGCTAAATATAGCACAAATCATTAAGTTTGCCAATCAGTTGGCAAAGTATATCATCCCGAAATAAGGTTATGAAGCATTGAGGCGATTGCCGCCTGATTTGATGCAAAATGCAGATGAATATAACTGGCGCAGACATTCCCGGCATGATAACCGCAAGAACTCCATTCGGCTTCAGGATGCGAGCCTTTAGTCAGCCACAACGGCTCCGCCCGGCAGTTAAATTCAATATCCGACCAGTGAAATTCGTGTCCCCGGAATACGGTCCCGGCCGGTCCGAAAAAAGAGTCTTTGCAAGTTTTTGCATCCCGGTAGCCGAAGGAGCCGAGGCGGTCTCCCATAAAGGTATGAGCGGGAATAATTCCGCACATGGCCATTGCTTTGCCTGTGTTATCCGTTAGTTTCTCCGTCAGGTACATAAAGCCGCCGCATTCCGCATAGATCGCACCGCCGTTAGCGGCGAAATCCTTGATTGCCTGCCGCATCCCGCTGTTTTGCTCAAGTTCGGCGGCAAAGACTTCCGGGAAACCGCCTCCGAGGTAGATCCCCTGGATATTGTCGGGGAGCCGCTGATCGTGTATCGGTGAAAAATTTACCAGCTCAAAGCCGTTTTCCCGCAGAATATCCAGATTGTCCTGATAATAGAAGTGAAAAGCTTCATCTTCAGCGACTGCCAGCCTGAGTTTAGCCGGATACGATGCCTTCTTCGGCGGTTTAATCTTTTCCGTGCGGCAGAGCGCAAGTATCCGGTCTATGTCAAAATACTGCTCCGCGGCTTCACCGAGCTGCTCAAACCATTCATCGGATTTTTCATTTTCGATAAACGGGACCAGCCCCAGATGCCGCTCCGGCAGCGCCCATTTCTCATTGCGCGGCAGCCAGCCCAGCAGCGGCGGCAGGTTCGCCAGTTCCAGCGCCCGGCGCAGAATCGCGGCATGGGTTTCGGAACCAGTCATATTGGCGATGACCCCGATTACTTTGACTTTATCGCAAAACTCAGTATAACCTTTGACGATTGCGGCGATACTGCCGGCCATACCCCGGCAGTTGACAGTCAGAATAACCGGCACGTCAAGCAGCACGGCAACTTCCGCAGTGCTGCCTTCCAGCGAGCCGGGCGCAGCCGAATCGAACATGCCCATTACGCCCTCGATAACTGCACAATCGACATCGGCGATCCCGCTGGCGAAAGACTTTTCCACCTGTTCCGCGCCCATCATCCAGCAGTCCAGGTTGCGCGAATAACGATGTGCCGCGATGTTATGAAAGGTCGGATCAATATAATCAGGCCCGCATTTAAACGGTTGCACGGTGAGTTTCCGTCTTACTAAAGCCCGCAGCAGGGCCAGGGTTACGGTTGTTTTGCCGTCCCCGGAACTGGTTCCGGCGATACATAGTGCGCTGAATCCGCTCATGACTGATACCTCATCAGAATTCGATTCCCTTTTGAGCTGGAATTCCAGCATTGAATGGATGTTTTATTTCCCGTATCTCCGACACCAGATCACATGCCTCAATCAGCGCCGCCGGCGCATTGCGCCCGGTTATAATGACATGCATCCAGGACGGTCTGTCACGGAGTGTCGCGATTACTTTATCCAGCGGCAGATATTTTTTGTCCAGCGCAATATTGAATTCGTCCAGCACCAGCAGGTCAACCCGGCCTTCAGCAAGATATTCCCCGGCTTTCTGCCAGGCGTTTTCCGCACATTGGGTATCTTCATTTGAACTGCCGCCTTTGCGCCAGGTAAAGCCGGCGCCCAGCGAACAGATTTCAAACGGCATACCGCTTACATCGCCGAAATGTCTTTCCCCGGTTTCGCTGTCGTTTTTGATAAACTGGATGACGGCGACTTTCCAGTTCCAGCCCAGCGCCCGCAGACAAGTGCCGAGCGCACTGGTGGTTTTGCCTTTTCCCGGTCCGGTAATGTTGATTAACAGTCCGTGGCGTTTTTCTCTATCTTCCTGCTTAATCATATTCTCTCATATATTATTAGTATTTTCGGATACTTCTTAAGTTTACCAATGATGAAAAATAATTCAAGTATCGTATTAAAAAACTCCGTACTATATTTTACCTTTTGGACAACCTCCCCGCACATTTTGGCCCCCCGATGCAGAATGGTTTTACCGTTGTATGGCATTTTAGCCCCAAACGCCTGCCTGCCAGTTTGGGCAAAACCGAAATACTATCGTCATTTTGGACAATGCGCTCGTACATTCTTACACGCTATTCCTGATGCCCCCGTAAGCCCCGTTGTTTTGCCCCTGCATCAGCAACAAACCGGGCAACCGCCCGTCCAGTGCAGCATTGCCGTTGCCGGCATCTTCTCCTGCTTTTACCGGAAAACTTTCTTCATCCTTCAAATTCACCATTTTCCGGTCTCAATTTTTATATTTTAACCAGGCGTCGTCCATCTATACTCTATAAGGAGCTGTCAAGAAATAAACATGACAAGTCCCGCGAAATATCCCGAAGTGATTTTGGGAATTGCCGGTAAGGCGCATACCTGAAGGTATGTAACGAACCGGCAAACACAAAGGCATTCGGGAGAAGCGCGAAGATGTAAAGGTTATTTCTTTACGGCTCCTAAACGTCCGAAGGACGCTGGAGTTCTGGCGCAATCCCCATATACTTGTATCAGGGTGATAGCCTGAACGGCAGAAAATTTTTATTAAACATCCTGTTCACAAAATTGCGGAAGATACCTCGCCCTGGATACGTCCGCGTCCTTGACGACTCCGAAAGTATCCGGAATGTATAAAAATGTTGACGTATTGCTTTTTGAATTTTCCTGACATCCTGAAAATTGCCGATTGCGATTTGAAAATTATTTTTTTCAAGGGTATTGTAACAAGTTCATAATTAATAAAAACAAGCATGGATTGAATATAACTATATGAAAGCTGTAGATTTACGTAAAAAATATATTGATTTTTTTGTCAGTAAAAAGCATAAAGTCATTAAAAGTGCATCGCTGATTCCTGACAATGACCCTACCTGTCTGTTCACCACTGCCGGCATGCATCCACTGGTTCCATTTCTCCAGGGCGAAAAGCATCCGCTTGGCAGTCGCCTGGTCAATGTGCAGAAATGCATCCGTACCGGCGATATCGAAGAAGTAGGCGATCCAGTTCACCTGACCTTTTTCGAAATGCTCGGCAACTGGTCGCTCGGCGATTATTTTAAAGAAGAGACCATTCAATTCAGTTTTGAATTTCTGACCAGCCCGGAATGGCTGAATATCCCTATCTCCAGACTGGCAGTCACAGTATTCGCCGGAGATGAAGACGCGCCTTTTGATGATCTGGCCTACAATCTCTGGCACCGCCTGGGAATCCCCCTGCCACGCATCGCCAAATGCCCCAAAGCCGACAACTGGTGGGGACCGGCAGGGCAAACCGGCCCCTGCGGTCCGGATACTGAAATGTTCTACTGGACCGGCCCCGGCGAAGCACCGGAAGTATTTGATCCGAAAAACCGGCTCTGGGTGGAAATCTGGAACGATGTTTTCATGCAGTACAACAAAAACGCTGAAGGCAAATATGAACCGTTAAAGCAGCGGAACGTAGACACCGGCATGGGCGTGGAGCGCGTTACCGCCGTGCTGCAGGGCAAAGCCAGTTGCTACGATACTGAAATTTTCCAGCCGATTTTGCATAAAGTAGACGAACTGCGCGGCATTGCCGCGCCGGAAATCCGCACCAATTCAGAACGCATCATTGCCGATCATATCCGTTCTTCAGTATTCATCATTGCCGACGGCATCACACCTGGCAATGTTGACCAGTCCTATGTACTCCGCCGCCTGATCCGGCGGGCTATCCGCGAAGGGCGGAAACTCGGCATTGACAAGGCGTTCATCGTGCCTGTGGCACAGGTTGTGATTGATAATTTCTGTGATGTTTACAGCGAACTGAAGCAGAATGAAGCCAAAATTATCGAAGAACTGCATGCAGAAGAAAGCCAGTTTGAACTGACTCTTGAAAAAGGCTCACGGGAATTTGAAAAACTGATTTCCAGAGTTCCAGAGCATGTAGTAAAGAAAGTCATCAGCGGTAAAAATGCGTTCTTTCTGTATGAGACGTACGGATTCCCGCTGGAACTGACCGAAGAAATGGCCGCGGAAAAAGGTTTCCAGGTAGACCGTGCCGGATTCAGTGAAGCCTTTGCCAAACATCAGGAACTTTCCCGCAAGGGCGCCGAGCAGAAATTCAAAGGCGGGCTCGCAGACAGTTCCGAAGCAACCGCCGGCCTGCATACCGCAACCCATCTCCTGCAGGCGGCACTGCGCAAAGTGCTCGGGGAACACGTCGAACAGCGCGGATCGAATATTACCGCAGAACGTCTCCGTTTTGACTTTTCACATAATGACAGGATTTCCCAGGAAGACCTGGATAAGGTCGAGCAAATTGTAAATGAAGTCATTGCCGGCAAACTGCCGATAAATTGCCGGGAGATGACCGTGGAAGATGCTCAAAATGAAGGTGCAATCGGCCTGTTCGGCGACCGCTACGGCGATAACGTAAAAGTTTACACCATCGGCGACTTCAGCAAGGAAATATGCGGTGGCCCGCATGCTTCCAATACCGGAGACCTCGTTAAATTCAAAATTTTGAAGGAAGAGAGTTCCAGCAGAGGCGTCAGAAGGATTAAAGCGGTATTGATTAAAGAATAATGTGTGCTATAGTTGTTATCTAATTTGGCAGACAAACAGAATAATTTTGTCTGAATCAGGTAAAAAGGGTTACCATTTGCATGAAAAGAGCTGATTTGCTGATAGCCCACAATAAGGGCGTTTATAATATAAAAGTGGAAGGACGCGCCAATTTTGAGTACGGACTTCCCCTGCGTAATTTTGCCAAAAATCTTGAAGGCAAATTCGAAAAAGTTTGCATTGACCTGACAAGCTGTACCGGTATGGACAGCACATTCATGGGAGTGCTGGCCATGATCGGGCTGAAAGCCCGCAAGGTCGGAGGAATTGTCGAAATCGTCAATGCCGATGCCAATAACCGCCATCTGCTGATTGGACTCGGTCTTGAAAAACTCTTTGTTTTCATTGACCGGCAAGAAACCATGGAAAATGTTGACTGGCAGCAAAGCGAATCGGAAAAAGACCGATTAACCACTGCCGAAACTGTAGTGGAAGCTCACCAAACCCTGATGGATGTTGACCAAAATAACATTCCGAAATTCGAAAAAGTTGTAGAATTTGCTCAAGAAGACCTCGATAAAATCAAAAAAGCATCTCAGTAATTCCTTCCAATACTCAATCTCCAAGAAAAATTATCTGAAAAATATTGCTCTGTTCATTCATTGTACAAAATATGCTTAATTATTTACCGGATAATTTCTAGATAACTGCCGGAAGCAGGTGTATAATATAAGATATGACAATCCAGCCCGTCCAATTTCAGGATGAGGCGCTTGCTCTGAATGAACAGGAGAAGTTAATGTATGAAAATGAGTAAAGTTCTCGCAGAAAAAATCAGCCGTAATCATCCGCCGTTATACAGGATCTGCCAGTGTGCCACTATCAGAGATACTGCGCAATATTTTCAAAGAGAAAATATTGGCGCGGCAATGGTTGAAAAAGAAGCTCCGGAACCTGGTTTTTACGCCGGCATCATAACCGCAAAAGATATTATCAGATGCATTGCCGAAGCCAGTAACCTGAATAGTGTCCGGGTATCCCAGCTCATGAAGCAGGAAATGCTTACCGCTGATATTGATGATGATGTGAGTTCAACTGTCAGAAGAATGCGCGAACATCACGTCCGCCATGTTCCACTGAAAGAGAACGGCAAAATCATCGCGCTGATATCGGTCCGCGACCTTATGCACTGTATTGATATGGAGATGGACAAGACCATGAGCGATATTAACGAAATGTTTGGAGCACACCACAGCGACACCAGTTTTTAACAGAACATACCCATAGCATAATTCTTTTTGCATGGAAACCAGATAAAAAATAATTGTAAAAATACGCCGGTGTGTTATTTTGCTTAATAACAAGGCAAAGGCCGCTACGGCATTAGAAAAACCTGGAGGGATAGTAATATTATGAAAATGATAAAAGTTCTTGCAGAAAGGCTGAACCGCAAAGTTGCGCCAATGCATACTATCGGTTACAATGCGACAATCGCTGAAACGGCCAAACTGTTCGTAAAAGAAAATATCGGAGCTGCTTTGGTTGAGAAATACGTTCCTGAACATGGGGCGTTCTCCGGTATCATCTCTGAAAAAGACATTATCAAGTGCTGTGCGGAAAACGTTGATATGAACAATATTCCGATACACCAGATTATGCACAAAGACATGATTATTGCCAATGTCCTCGACGATGTCAAAGCGACTATAAGAAAAATGCGCGAAAATCATATCCGCCATATTCCCCTTGAAGAACACGGCAAAATTATTGCACTGATATCGATCCGCGACCTGATGTACTGTGTTGACATGGAACAGGAAATAGCCATGAGCCACATCAATGACATGTTCGGAGCAACCCGCCGCGACATTAACTTTTAATTTTGCACAGTGTTAAATATTAGCGGTGTATTTTTACACCGCTCCGGCATAAAATAATTCCACAAGTAAATTGCTTTGTTCGCCACCTAACCTTAATGTGGCTTGTACTAAAGAAGTAAAACTATTGCATAACTTCTTTTGCTGAAGTCATCCGCTTTCAAGCTAAAACCCGGATAATTGACGCATACTGCAAGAAAAACATTAATTTTTAATTAAAACAGTTGCATGAAGTATTTTGAGTAGTATTATAAAAATAGTAACTATTATCAAAAGTATATATTAAAATTATTAAATTAAGCAATACAATTCAACGCAGAGTCATTCTTGATGAGTTAAATAAACTCAAGACTCATCCGACAGCGGACGAGTTGTATATTATTGTACGAAAGACGCTGCCTCAGATCAGTCTGGGAACAGTCTATCGCAATCTTGATCAGCTGGCGGCGGCGGGAACTATCCAGAAACTGGAAATGGCCGGTAAGCAAAAACGATTTGACGGACAGATAAACAGGCATTATCATATAAGATGTACAAAATGTGATTGCGTGGAAGATATACCCGCTGAGGAAATGACTGAAATCGATCGCAAACTGAGCGAAATGATTGAATCAATGCAGTTTGAGGGTTACAGACTGGAGCTTAACGGCAAATGCAGCAAGTGCAGCCGTAAAAGATAATAATTGACGTTATTTGCTAAAACCATAAACAATGAGGGGGTATTCTATGTCAAGCATTAAAGGAACAGAGACCGAAAAGAACCTGCTAAAAGCATTCGCCGGTGAGTCTCAGGCCAGAAACCGTTACGGCTATTTCGCATCGCAGGCCAAAAGTGAAGGTTTGGTTCAAATTGCTGCTATTTTTGATATAACCGCAGATCAGGAAAGACTTCATGCCAAGCGCTATTTCAGTTTTCTCGAAGGCGGCGAGTTGGAAATAACCGCAGCTTATCCGGCTGGCAAGATCGGAACAACTGCCGAGAACCTGAAAGCGGCCGCCGCAGGCGAACACATGGAATGGGAAAGCCTGTATCCGTCGTTTGCCGATGTGGCGGAAAAGGAGGGTTTCCCAAGTGTAGCCTCAGCGTTCCGCACTGTCTCAAAAGCTGAAAAACACCATGAAGTGCGCTACCTGGCATTGCTGAAAAGCCTTGAGAACAACACATTGTTCGAAAAGCCTGAAGAAGTCACCTGGGAGTGCTCAAAATGCGGCTATTTACACAAAGGAACAACTCCGCCGAACAAGTGTCCGGCCTGTCAGCATCCCAAGGAATATTTTGTCGTTCTCTCTGAAAATTATTAATAACCCTGTCATAAAAGGAAAACTGTCATGACTATTAAAAGAAGCCAGATTTACAAATGCGCACATAGCGGCTTAACCGTGGAAGTGCTCACCTCGGAAGATCAATGCGTTAAACTGGAATGCTGCGGCGATGAGATGCAGTTACTCCAGGCCAAAACCAGCGATGCGGGCAAGGAAAAACATGTTCCGGTATTGACCGGCAATGAAAAAGGCATCAAGGTCGTTGTCGGCACCATTCCCCATCCGATGGAAGAAAATCACTACATCATGTGGATTGAAGTTGCCAACGGTCCATACGTTAACCGCAAGTATTTGAAACCCGGCGAAGCACCGGAAGCTGAATTTTATGTCCCGATGCAGAGTCATCTGGAAGTGCGTTCTTACTGCAATCTGCACGGTCTCTGGACCGGCGGAAAATAATCATAATTCATATTCCCGGTGCTTGATTTTAGCCGGAAATATAATCATAAAAAGAGGTGTATTATGTTGACCAAGACAATGGAAAAAGCGCTGAACGATCAGGTGAATTTCGAAATATATTCTTCGTACCTTTACATGGCGATGACTTCCGCGCTGGAAGCCATGAACTTCAAAGGCGCCGCACACTGGATGCGCATTCAGACTCTGGAAGAACTATTTCACGCAAATAAGTTCTTCAATTACATCATTGACCGCGGAGGCAGAGCAGTCCTTCAGGAAATTAAAAAGCCGAAAACTGACTGGAAGTCATTCCTTGAAGTGTTCGACGATGCACATAAGCATGAAATAATCGTCACTTCCAGAATTTGCAACCTGGTTGACCTCGCGCTGATGGAAAAAGATCATGTGACTAACAGCACTCTCCAGTGGTTTGTCACCGAACAGATTGAAGAAGAGAGCAACGGCAAAACCATCATTGAAAAAATCAAAAAAACTAAAAATTCTTCTGATGGTTTGATGATGATTGATACTGAACTGGGCGCCCGCGTACTATCGCCGATGGCCAATATAACTGCGGCCGTTTCGGCTCCGTTATAATCCAGTTCCGCAAATTGGGTAATGCGTCTGGTTTAGTCAATAAATCTGGCGCATTCCGTTAATTTGGCTAAAGGTAAAAAGATGAAAGAATTATTGAATGCTGTAAAAATTACTGAAAAAGTTTACTGGGTTGGCGCAGTAGACTGGGAAATAAAAAATTTCCATGGCTATTCCACAGAGCGCGGCACTACTTACAATGCCTATCTGGTAATAGACAAAAAAATTACCCTGATCGATACCGTAAAGGCCCCGTTCAGAGACGAGCTGCTGGCCAGAATCAGTTCCGTCATAGATCCGGAGAAAATTGATTACATCGTCTCCAACCACGCAGAAATGGACCATTCAGGGTGTCTGCCGGAAATGATAAAAATCGTCAAACCGGAAAAGGTTTTTGCTTCGCCGATGGGAGAAAAAAACCTGAAGGCGCATTTCGGCAATGACTTGCAGCTTGAAATAGTAAAAACCGGCGACTCGATCTGTCTGGGAGACAATACATTATCATTTGTCGAGACCAGGATGATTCACTGGCCGGACAGCATGTTTACATATCTCAGCGGGGAAAAAATACTCTTCTCGCAGGACGGATTCGGCATGCATATGGCTGGTCTGGAACGCTTTGCCGATGAATATCCTGACTATGTAATTGAATGGGAAGGCGCTAAATATTACGCCAATATCCTGATGCTTTACGCCCCAAAGATTCTTTCTGTTATTGAATCGCTGCCGGGATTTAATTTTGATATAAAAATAATCGCTCCGGATCACGGCCCCTGCTGGCGCAAAAATCCCGGCTGGATTATCGAACAATACCGCAAATGGTCTGCCCAGAAACCGGAAAAACGCGCGATCATCGTTTATGATACCATGTGGGAATCCACTGCGACAATGGCAAAAGCGATTGCCGATGGTATCAGCAGTACCGGAGTTGAAGTTGAACTGATCTCGCTCAAGGCCAGAGATCGAAGTTATGTCGCGACCATGGCGTTGAAGTCAGGCGCCCTTGTTATCGGCAGTTCCACCCTTAACAATCAACTGCTGCCGCCAATCGCGGATATCCTGACCTATCTCAAAGGACTGAGACCATTGAATAAAATTGGATTCGCGTTCGGCTCCTACGGATGGAGCGGCGAGTCTATAAAACAGATCAACGAATATCTTACTGCGACTGACGTGGAACTGACTTGCGGAGGCGTAAAATCCAAATACGTACCGGACCAGGCAGCGCTTCACGAATGCTTCAATGCCGGAGCTGCGTTAGGCAACCGGTTAATCGAAAAAATTGAAGCCGGCAATAAACCGGCAGAAAAATAACAAAAGTAGAAAACCACAAAAAAGGAGATTGAAAATGCAAAAATTCGTATGTGATGTATGCGGTTACATCTATAACCCCGCAGTCGGCGATCCGGATAACGGCATCAAGCCGGGAACAGAATTCAAGGACATCCCCGAAGACTGGGTCTGCCCGGAATGCGGCGTCAGCAAAGACAGCTTCAGCCCTGTAGAATAATCAACCAATATCATCCCGCCGGCGAGTTATGTCTCTGGCGGTTTTTTTCTGTTTCCAATAACAGTTTCTCCCCGTTTGGGACATTTGCATAATGAGCTTGGGAGTACTGGGAAGACTGGGAAGTATTTTCCGGCTCCGTTCTTCCCCCATATTGCACCAATAGAAAGCCGACTTCCATGCCGGTTTTTTTCCACATCCAGTCAATACATCACGAGTTATGAAAATTTCAAGAATTGTCCTGCAGTCATTTTTGATGACGAATCGGTATAAAACCTGCTCATCCTGAAATGGCGATTTTTTCAGTATGGTTAATATCTCCGGCGGACGTTCCAATATAAATCGTAAAACTGCCAGACTCCACTTCCCACTCCCGGATTGAAGATGACCAGCAGGCAAACGCGCGAAAAGTCAAATTGAAAGTTACGGTGGCAGAAACTCCGGCTTCCAGATATACCTTTTTAAAATCTTTCAGCTCTTTTAGAGGGCGCGGCTGCGAAGACTCATCATCACCGACATAGACTTGTACTACTTCGCTTCCAGCACATTTGCCGGTATTTGTAACTTCCACTTCAATATACACCTCCGGATTGCCAGCTCTGTCGTTAATTACTTTGAAGCCGGCCAGACTGGTTTTAAAACTGCTGTAGCTCAAGCCGAAACCGAACGGGAAACGCGGCTTAATTTCCGCCTGGTCAAAATGACGGTATCCGATAAAAATGCCTTCATTATAATTTACATGAGGATTGTCGCCGGTTCTAACTCCGGGATAGCTGCCGTTGGCATGGCAGGCATAATCCAGCAGCTTCTTTCCCCAGGTGCAGCATAATTTTCCGCCGGGATTATAACTGCCAAACAGTACATCCGCCAGAGCATTGCCGCCTTCCATTCCCGGATACCACATTTCCAGCAGTGCAGGCACGTTATTAATCCAGGGTTCGACGTCAACGACCGAGCCATTGGTCAACACCACGGCAATATTCGGATTTACCGATGCCAGTTCATTAATCAGGGCATCCTGATTGCCAATCAATTTTAAATCTGGAATATCTCCGCCGGGGACGTCTCCCCAGCCGATTGCTTCCTTATCATACATATGATTGGTTCCGCCGCAGAAAATCACAAAATCAGCCTGCTCCGCAATTCTCTTCGCTTCATTATAACTGCCGGGCATATCAAATTTCCATAAAAGCTTAAACTCCGGATCGCCGGAAGTACAGACGAACTCAATCTTAAGCGAATAGCTCCGCCCTGCAACGGCATTGAATTTCCAGCCTGCCTGGCGGTTGCGCATATTTTGCTCGGTCGCAATAATCTCTTTGCCGTCAAGCCATACCCTGACATAACCGTGGAGGCAGTAAACCATAAGTTCAGATTCGCCGTCATGGTCAGGCGTAAGCCGGCCGGTCCAGCGAACCGCAAAATCCTTATCAGGCAGATCGGCCTTGACTCCCGCCACAGCTTGAATTCTATTCCAGTTTAACTGCATATTGCAGTTTACCAATGTCATATATGCAGCGCCGCCGGAATTCATCTCTTCAACAGAATGAAAATACTCGGCGGATAACCCCGCATGGCCTGCATGACTCAGCAATGACTGCGGAATAACCGAATTGCAGGCAAACTCTTCTCCAGACGTATAAAGCACTTCAATTCCATTATCACTGCAATACCTGCGAATCCCCTCCAATGGAGTTATTTCATAAGCCGGATGAACTGCGCCGCTGCCGCCGCAAACTTCAAGCGGACCAGTCGAATGTTTAAAATCCGCATTAGGACCGATTACTGCAATCTTTTTAATCTTTTTGCTGTTCAGCGGCAAAATATTATTGTCATTCTTCAATAACACCATACCTTCAGCGGCAAACTTGCGGACCAGCGCGTGATGCCGGGGGGTATCGCATTCGCCGGCGCGTTGCTTTTTACTGCCGTCCATTATCCCCAGCCGGAAAAACAAGCGGAGCATCCGGCGGACTTTTTCGTCAATAACAGACTCCATGATTTCGCCATTCCTGACAAGTTCCATCAACGGAGCACCCATAATCGAATTAGTTCCCTGCCCCATTTCCAGATCAAGCCCGCCCAATGCGCATCCTTTAGTGCTATGCGCGCCGCCCCAGTCCGAAACCATCACCCCGTCAAAGCCCCATTCATCTTTGACAATGTCCTGCTGCACAAGTTTGCAGGCGGACGCATAAGTGCCGTTGATCTTGTTGTATGCCGACATCATCATCCACGGCTGAGCTTCTTTAGTAAGTATCTCAAATGCCGTAAGATAAATTTCCCGCATCGCCCGCTCATCAATATTTGAACTGCCGGTAGTGCGGCATATTTCCTGATTATTAAGCGCCAGGTGCTTCGGGGTGGCGGCGGCGCCTTCACTCTGGCAGCCGCGAATATAGCCGGCGGCTATTTTGCCCGCCAGTACCGGATCCTCGCCCATGTATTCGAAATTGCGCCCGTTAAGCGGCGTCCGCATCATATTAAGAGCAGGCCCCAGGCTGACATGATTGCCTGTGCCGATGACTTCACGTCCAAGCAGTGCGCCATATTCACGGGCAGTTTCTTCCGACCAGGTGCAGGCCAGCGACATGCCTGACGGCATTGCAGTGGCAGTTCGGCCGTCTTCAAGGCGAACCCCCTGCGGCCCGTCCACCATTGCGGCTCTGCCAATATTAAATCGCGGAATACCTCCCGCCTCCATACCGGAACAGCCATGGCACAGCCACACCTTTTCCTCCAATGTCATTTGCGGTAAGAGATTATCTATTTCTTTCTCAATGTTTCCGTTAACAAACTTTTCCATAAATCACCTGTTTCCCTCAATTGTAATCAGCGCCCTGCAATCCCATCCGGATATTAAAAAATCCAGTGAATTTGACGAAGGCAATGTATTTTACATAACTCAGAGCTCTGAATCCTGGAGCCGTTCACGAATGACCTTGACAACTCCTATGCCCGAAATTTCAAGCCTTGTGCCGCTAAAAAAACTGGCGTTAAAAACTGTATATCAATATAAATCTTCCACCGCCTAATACAACCCTGCCCGTATGCCTCATACCGGATTAGTATATCTGCACAGAGTGAATTCCGCGATTGCAGCTAAATTTGATAATACTTCACAAATCATTTATCCTGTTTATTATACTCAAATGCTCACTTCAGCTTCTTTTTCCGCGTCTTTTAATCCCCAGGAGCGAACAATAAAATAATAACAAATCCGGAACCTCACGCAACACTGTCCGGACAGAATATTTTCTTTATTTTTTAATCCGGCCCGCCCCGGGATGTGAAAGTTTCACAAGGTGGCAGGCCCCTGTGGCAGGATGTGCCGCAGAAATCCTTTACTTAGTTTCCACTGAAAACTTGACATTGTCGATTTGCAGCGCGGCATCACCGTCAACCTGGAACAGCGGACGTACTTTACCGGTCTGGCCTTTACCGGGATATTCTTTATCCGGTACTTCCAGCGTAACTTCCTTCAATGTCCAGTCCTTTGCGTCAATACTTTCTGTTTCCTGCACTAAGTCACCGCACCATACTGTTTTGGCATTATAAACATAAACGCCGGCGCGAATATTGCCGGTTCCTTTTATGTAATAAGAAATTTTGATTTTATCGCCGGGCTTGACATCAGCCATGTTCCCGCTGAAAAAATGAACCAGTTCGGATGGGGAAGTTTTAATTTCAACACAATTTTTGCCTTCCTGAGCGCCTTCGGTTAATACCGCTACCTTGCCGAGTTTGCCTTCAGCTTTAAACACATCATTGTTGACCCATTTAACCGGCATGTTGTTATTGTCCAATGCCTCGAAACTGCCGTTGATCTGCAGTTCTTTGAATTCGGCATGGACAAGTATGGCGGTTCCGATTAAGGCGGCGATTGCAATGGACTTTTTCATTTGGTCTTTCTCCTTGTTTATTTTAAGGGTTACTCATTACTATAATCATAATTCGGATAATTTTCCATCAACCAGACAATTACCGAGGGCATAAGTATCCAGCAAGGTTACCGTTCTTTGCCTTGTTTAAAAATTATTCCGCTTCTATAAATCTGACATTGTCCAGATCACAGTTGCCGGTCAGTTCGATTGCGGGAATAATCCCGTCATCCGAATCGAATTTAGTTGTTTCAAAGGTGTATTCCTTCCAGTCTTTGGCCAGTTCAACAGTTTCATACTGTTTGCCGCCGTACCACTTGCCTTCCGGCAACTTGAAAGTGTAGACCGAAAATCTGACTTTCGGTTCATAAGTCGCACCGTCCTGCTCCAGCGGAGTACCTCTGGCGAAGAATATGCATTTATATTTGCGGTCGCCTGGCAGCGGCCTGACAGCTGGATTGATATGAACACTTTCCGGTCCGGCAGCGACGCGGATATACCGTTTGCCGTCCTGCGCGTCATCCGCACTGACCGTAGTGACTTTGCATGGCTGGGTGGAGTTATTAATCAGCCATTGCGCCGGCCAGTCAGCAAGCTTGAAATCCAGCTTGAATCCGGCTTTAGTGAGCAAATCAGCATGAACTTTCAACATCCCTCCGCTTTTTTCAAACGAACCGTTCACGGCCAGATTACGTTTGATCCTGCTTCTCAGCTCTTTGACAAAGCTTGAGCCGGCAGGAATGGTCACTTCAAAACTGGTTCCGCCGAATTCCGGAGTATTGGCCGGAGATGAGATTCTGGTTTTCACCGGCGCATCAGTCGGATTATGGATTTCCAGGAACGGATTGCGCGTTTCACCAATACCATCTTTGACCAGTGTCAGCTTTATGGATTTGTTATCAGCGACAAATACATTACCCACCCAGATATCATTCTTTTTATCTACCGGCTCCTGGAAATAAGCGGTATCTTTCAGCGTCGCAATAAACCTGAACCATTGACGGTTTGAACTGTAGATCGCGGCACAGCCGTTGTCTTCAACACCTTCTATTTTTACCGGCAGGTCGATGCCGATGTCGGATTGCGGCCCGGCGGTAAATACGGCCTCGTTGCCGGCAGCCTGAATCGTCAGGAAATAGGTTGAATCAAGCAGTTTGCCGGTCTTTACTTCAACCGGATAGCCGGGACCTCTGCCGTCGAGATCCATTGCCCTTGACAGTGCTGCCATCTTTTGTCCGTCATTACTTTTATCATCAGTAATATTCGCGGCGATATAGGCATACTTGAGCACTGTTCCGGCCTTTACTTCCTGTCCGCTTTTGCCGATGCCGACATATAATCTGCCGGGGATTGCAGCTTGATAGCTCATTTCATAGCCATGAGGAACCAGTACGCCGATATAACCGATCGGATTATTAATGACAGCAATATAACCGCCGCCGCCAATTTGCCCGGACTTATTTATAGAATTGCCTTTTGTCTTGATTTCAGTCTTGCTGGCCTCCTTGTCTCCATCTCTGACAATCAACGTATTGCCCCAGCCTTTTTCCGGATTGAACGGCATGGTGATCCAGCCCAGCGGAACCGGCACATTGCCTTGCAGAACCACATCTTTTTTGAATTTCACATAGCCTTCGTGCCACATATAATCGCCTTTGTAGTTCTGAATGCTTTCCGCCAGACGGCGGAAATTCCAGGCGATGTAGTGGTCCATGCGGTCCATCGGGGAAATCATGCGGTCGAACCGTTCAAAATATTCATTGTCCGCCACTTTCCGGCAGATCGAGGCGAATGAAGGACCGGGGCGGTCTTTGTTGTCGAACTTCTCCATCAGATCATCCATTTTCATATCTACGATCTGAAGATTATGACTGGCCAACTGAACATCCATGCGCTTACCAAGGATTTTCTTTTTATCCACAGGAGACGGGAATTCGCCAACACCTTTGATATTGACCCAGTCACAGGACTGTCCCACCGGCCCCGGACAATCCGGTCCGCCGCGGTCCCACCCCTGCACACTGAACAGTTCGGCATTTCTGAAATCTTTGTTAAAATGGAATGACTGGTTCCGGTCAGGATGCCAGTACATGCCCAACGAGCCGAGAATGTTCAAATTGTCGCCGCAGCGGGCAAGTCCCTGTTTATAGCTGAAAATCAGCACGGAATTCGAATATGACTTCGCCCCGCTGCCGTCAGTTATTTCTACAATCACCCAGTGCTGTTTGTCCTGAACCAGTTCAAATGCCAGAGAAAACGTTTTTGTTCCGGTGGCAGGCAGAAAGCGGCGGAGTACATCATTGCTCGAAGGATCGAGCAGTTTAATTTCCTTGATACCGGCCTCGCTGTAAGCGTCAATCTGCACCTTTACCCGCTGGGCGCCGCGGGTGAACTGCCAGTTCTCCTCCATCTGATTGTTGTAAATCCGTAGCACCGCCGGTGCATATCCGCCATAAGTGACAAACGCAGTAACATCTGTGGCTTTATAATATGACGACGCGCAACGGGCGTTGAGAATTTTAAAAGCATTAGCCATATTTTCTTCCGGAGAGCCGATGCCGATCCCGGACAGCGCGGTATGCCTGGCAAGTTTTACTTCAGTCGGAGTTTTAATCCGGGTGTAAGGCATGGGAACGAGAAAACGCAGATCACGCAGCGACAACTGCAATTCCTTTGTGTTATCCGCGATTAACTTGTCGCCATCATAGGCATACGGAAAAATATTATAGAACCACCACATATTTTCCATAAAAGCCCCGACTGAGCTCAGCTGTTTATAATCAATTATGGCGGATGGGGCATAACCGCAAAGTCCAATATATTGACCGAAATTGCTGACGACTTTTTTAGAATCATCCCATATCTGATAGGTGTAATTCATATGCTTGAAAGAGCCGGACGGCCAGACCACTTTTTCACCCCAGAATACCCATCTGACGCCTGAGCCGTCGGTGAATTCCACGCCCGGACATGCATAGAAAGTTTTATCTGAATACTTTTTGCAGTCGGCTTTTAAGGCGTCAAGCTTTTGCGGGGTCAATAATTCCAGCGGGTCGGTAAATACGATATAAGCCAGCCCGGCTGCTTTAGCAGCTTTGACGTAGTCCGCCACGGAGCCAGTTCCGTCAGTATAAGTTGTGCGGGCTCCGAGGATACCGGTGGCGGATTTTTTCCACCAACCGTCGGCCAGTTTCGGGAAAGAATAACTGTCGTGCTGACAGGATTCCGCGAATTGTATTGGCGTGTACTCCGGTATTTTCGCAGTTCCGAATGCAGGGTTATTGAGATTGCCTTCTCCCAGCCATTTCGCCAGGCCGGCGATCAGCAGCATACCATCGCTTTTCTTTCCTGATTTAGGCTCGCCAGCGCTTTCGACAATATGTGACCAGAATGCATTGCCGTAATTCTGTCCGGTATAAATCACATCCAGCGGCAGACAAGCCATCCGCCCTTTCCCCAGATTCCGTACAGCGACGATTGGCGGAGACTCCTTGTAAGTACCGGCCTTGTCAGGCATCGCAATAATTTCATTTGATGACGGATGAGTTAAAAAACTCTTCGCGGATTTTTCCCCGCTGACGATAACTTCCCATTCCGGTCCGTATTTCATTGCCGGGGTTCCGGCTGCCGGATAATAACTGTTCAGCGGCAGCCACAGACCCTTGACATTCTCCACCGCCGGATGCTTTTTAATGTTTGCAGTAAAGAAGAATTTTGCAAAAAATCCCGGTTTAATCTCATTTTGCGTCTGATTCTCCAGATCAAAAATACCTTCATGCAGAATTTCAAGATTAAACGGCTTTAACACCACATTCCAGTACTTTTCATCCTGATCGTTAGGATATCGAACTGACTGCGGCAGCAGCAGCAGACTGCCGCCCTGTTCGACATATTGTTTTAAAGTCTGCCCCAGCGCTTCCCCCTGTTTCGCAATTTCCGGAGTCAACAGATGAACCCCTTCTTCACGTCCGCGCAACATAATTACATTGTATTCTCTTAAATTTGCAAGCGAAGCAAGCGCCTTGTAGTCAATCAGCACTGATTTGACTCCTTGCCCTGCAAAGAAAGCAGCGTCTTTGCAGTCTTTAACATATTCAACGCTGTATTTGTCACCATCAATGCGCGAAATCCCCATCAACACCGGTTTATCAGCACCAGTCATGATGTTGCATAACAATATAATTGTCCCCATAAACATTAACATTTTTACCGGCAATCTTGGCATAATTTATTTTTCCTTTGTAATGATATATTATAGTTGAAGTATAATAAAAAGAGCAGAACAATATTAATTCCTCATCCCCGTGTTTCACCCAGCGATGAGAAATTAAATCAAATTCAAACGAGACTTTATACTAATCTTTCTTGCCGTCAGTTCCCGGCAATTTTAATAGAACCATGGTGGAGACCCATAGTCTTTTGACCAGAATGAACTGGTGTCATCGCCGTACCCTGGACGTTGATCTTTATACTGTGTTTGCAAATCCGGATATGAATAACCGGTGACATTTCCGCCGACAGCCAGCCAGTTGAACTTGGTGTTGACATGGCGAAAATCAACTACAGCAAAACCGTCCCCGTAATTCTGGGGTTTGGCATTAGCTGCGTATTGAATGGCATATGGATCATCAAACATGTATTTTATGCCGCCCGCAAATCCTGCGGTATCGCTCAGAAGCATGATTTTGCTGGAATATTTGGCCCTTGACATTTTATGGCGGGTAGAATTATTTGCTGTATTAGTTGGCGGCGATATAAACACATTCATACCATAGCTTACCCCGGCGCGACCGTACCGCAAGTCAGACGGACACTGAAAAACATTTTTTGCTCCAATTTTACGGGCGGCAGTGCCATTTTTAATTCCGACATAAGGCGAAATACAGTCATACCACCAGCCGACAGTTCCGGGGACTGCACCCTGGTTAGCAAGCCAATATGCAGGCAGCCAGTCCTGGTAATCGTTATTCAAATTAAAAATCAAATTGCCGCTATTATCCATGGCCAGCAAAACATGCTTGCTATTGTTGCTGCTTGGTCAGCCAGCAAGGCAAGCTCTTCGTTCACTCGCTGAACAACGGTATCAAGCTTGATGAAAAAAGTGT
>CAIPAT010000300.1 GCA_903863035.1 uncultured Lentisphaeria bacterium | reverse complement strand
TACATCTTCGCGCTTCTCCCGAATGCCTTTGTGTTTGCCGGTTCGTTACATACCTTCAGGTATGCGCCTTACCGGCAATTCCCAAAATCTCTTCGGGATATTTCGCGGGACTTGTCAAGTTTATTTCTTGACAGCTCCTAAAATTCCTATTATATAATTATTTGTCAATTTTATTTAATAATATTATTGAAATGATCTTTTAATATATCTGTTTATTGTGGATAACTTCGGACAGGCCAAGATGTAAAAATACAGAGCTGCATGCTCTTGCGGTACTGTGATTATATAGTCCAGAATTCATATCAGAACCGCTGATGAGCAGCATACCTGGGGGTAATCTTACTGACCTTCCACTAATCATCTCTGCAATTATTTGGATTCACCTGGTTTCCGTATTTCCGCCTGGCGGTCGTCATACTGTCAATAACCAGAATCGCATTAAGTTCTTCCTTTGTATCGCCCAATTTGTTGTTATTTATTTCTTCGGAAATAATCATCCATAAATTCAGATACTGCATGGAATCTAGAACTTCAGTCAGTGTTTCAGGTGTAGTTACTTTGAAGCGTACTGTAAAGCGGCAACATGCTTCTTTAAGTTCATCGAGCTCAATACTTGGAATATCACATCCGGTATTGACATGAATAATGAAATGGTGGACAATTTATTCCGGGCCGATGTCCGGACAAAAAGAAAAGGTACAGAAGGTGAGCCCCGCACAGGAATTGGTTTATTGCTATGCAAAGAATTTGTGAAAAAGCAAGGCGGCAAAATTTGGGTAAAAAGCGAAGAAGGCAAAGGGTCAGTATTCTATTTCGCCATTCCACATAATGCCGATCGGGAAGTAAAAAATGTCATTGAAAATATTGTTCCGGCATCTGAAAAAGATACGCAAAATAAAAGCTTGAAAATTTTATTTGTCGAGAATGACGACTAATCAGAAATATTACTTACAATAGAAGTCAAAATATTTGGCAAAGAAGTATTGAAAACAAGAACTGGCGTTGAAGCCGTTGAGGCCTGCCGTAATAACCATGACCTTGATTTGGTGCTGATGAATATTGAAATGCCCCGCATGGATGGATACGAAGCCACCAGGCAAATCCGGCAATTTAACAAAAAAATTGTCATTATTGCACAAACCGCCGCTACGCTGACTGTTGATAGAGAAAAGGCAATAGCGGCAGGTGAAATGATTATATTGCCAAACATTTCAATAAAACCTCATTGACGGCATTACTGAAGAAGTATTTTTGAGAGAAAAGAAGGCAAAGGAGCCGCTGGACTGATTATCTTTAACAATTATTTCACCAACGGTAACTGCGCCCAGTCCGTTGTATAATTCGGCAACAGGCGGTACTGTCCATGGTCCGGCTTTCAGAAGATAAGCGCATATTTGTTTTACCTTTTAATTGTAATATTCTATTGGACAGTTATTCGTATATTACAATGAAAAATGCTATTATGACCATTATCTGTCTATCGTGTTATAATAGGTTATATTGGGCTTTCAAGTTCTGAAGTCTTTACCAGGAGACAATCATGGCTGCAAGAAAAAAAGCTAAAGCCACCGTACCGGCAATAACGCAGGAACCCATGGATACAGTATTGCCGGAATCACTGGTCAATTTTCCCATTGTCGGCATCGGCGCTTCGGCCGGCGGTCTGGCGGCGTTTGAAGCATTCTTTTCCGGCATGCCGACGGATGTTGACCCTGACATGGCCTTTGAATTGCTGGAACCATCCGCGCCGCGCGGCCAGCGTCTGCCGATTGACTTTTTCTTCCGCTCTCTTGCCCAGGATCTGCACGAGCGGGCCATCGGCATCGTACTTTCCGGCACCGGCAGCGACGGCACTTTGGGGTTGCGTGCGATCAAGGGCGAGGTCGGTATGGCCATGGCCCAGAATCCCGCTTCCACCGGGTATGACGGTATGCCGCGCAGCGCCATTAACACCGGTCTGGTGGATTATGAACTGCCGCCGGCCGAGATGCCGGCCCGGCTCATCGCCTATGCGACCCGTACTTTGGGCAGGACTCCCACGGCTGCTGTTCAGGGAACCAGGGCGGAGAATGCACTGAAGAAAACATTCATCATCCTGCATGCCCAGACCGGTCACGACTTTTCCCACCGCTTTAATGAATGAAACCGGGCTGATGTATGCGATTGCGACAACGGAGCGTGCAGAAAAAAGAAAATAGTGTTCAAAGATGGAGGTTTGCCAATGGACAGCATGAATAACCGGCTTGTATATGCAGCCGAACTGCGAAAACGGGCAGAAGAGATTGTCCGGATGGAAACTCGCGCGCTGCCGAAATCGATCTCTCCGGGCACACAAAAGATTATCCAGGAACTGCGTGTGCACCAGATTGAACTTGAGATGCAGAACGAGGAGTTGCTCCTGGCCCAGGTGAAGCTGGATGCCGAGCGGGAACGCTATTTCGACTTCTACAACCTGTCGCCGGTTGGCTTTTTTACCGTCAGCGAGCAGGGGATGATCCTGGAAGCCAACCTTACCGCCGCCGCCATGCTGGGCGTGACCCGTGACGCGCTGGACAAACATCCAATCAGCCGGTTCATCCTCAAAGATGACGAGGACATTTACTTTCTGCGCCGCAAACAGCTTTTTGCGACAGGGGTACCGCAGACGTTCGAACTGCGGATGATGAAAAAAGACGGGACAATATTCTACGTGCAGCTGGAAGCTGCCGCAGTAGAGGACAAGGACGGAAATACAGTGTGCCGCGTCATCCTGAGCGATATCACTGAACGGAAATTCAAGGAAGAAGCGCGGCGTATCGATCAGGAAAATCTGCAAGCCATCTTTGCCGCCGCGCCGGTGGGCATGCTCTTGCTGGATGAAGAAAACATGATTGTGAATTCCAATGCCGTGATCGCGCGGCTGGTGTGCAGAGACCAGAAAAGGATTATCCGGCAGCGCGGCGGCAGCGGTCTGGGCTGCGTACACAGTTTTGAAGATGAACGGGGCTGCGGCTTTTCCCCGTCCTGCGGGGAGTGTCCGTTGAGCAAAGGGATTCAGCAGGTCCTGCAATCGGGGAATTCCATTCACGGAGCGGAGATGCCGTATACAGTCCTGATTGACGGCCAGGAACATCATATCTGGCTGAGCGTCAATGCCGAACCGGTATTGCTTGACGGGCGGAAACATGTTGTTGTCGCCATTGATGACATCACCGAGCGCAAGCAGACGACTGATTCATTGCGAGAAAAAATTGACGAACTGCAACGGTTCCAAAAAATGACCGTCGGTCGTGAACTTGTGATGATTGAACTGAAAAAGGAAGTGAATGAACTTCTGATAAAAAATGGTCTGGAAGAAAAGTACAGGATGGCAGACGATGGAAAAAAATAAACAGCTTGCCGGACTGCTGCTGCGATTGCATGGAGTGGACGTTTCCAGATACGAGAAGTCTTTTCTGGACAAAGCTCTGCAGACGCGGCTTGATGACAATCATTGCGCTTCGCTCGAAGAATATTGCGGCCGCCTGGAGCAGAACGATCAGGAAGCCGGGAAACTGCTTGATTCGCTAAAAATCAGTTACAGCGAATTTTTTCGCAATCCGCTGACTTTTGCCGTGCTGGAGCAGATTATACTGCCGGCGCTAATTTTGAAAAGGGGAAAAAGTAAAAGAAAAGAAATAAGGGTCTGGTCGGCGGCATGTGCCGCCGGGCAGGAATCCTACAGCCTGTGCATGCTGCTGGAAGAGCTTAAAACCGGCGGCAATGAAATCAGCTACCGGATTTTTGCCACCGATCAATGCGAATCACAGGTGAATGAAGCACGGAACGGCCGCTATCCGGCGGAAGCATTAAAACATCTTAACTTAAAGCGAGCAGAGGAATGGTTTACTAAAGCCGGCGATACTTATATGGTAAAAGCGGCTTTGAAAAGGAATATAGACTTTTCGGTGTTCGACTTGTTCAGTGAAGAATTATGCTGTCCGCCGGGAAGTATTTTCGGCGATTTCGATCTGGTGGTCTGCGCCAATCTGCTGTTTTATTATAAAAGTGAATACCGGAAGAAGATACTGGAAAAAGCGGTGAAATGTCTGGCGGACGGCGGTTATCTGATTACCGGCGAAACAGAAAGAGATATTTTAATCAGAAATAATTTCCGTGAAGTTTTCCCGAAATCGGCTATATTTATTGTATAAGTAATGTAGGTCAGACATTCCTGTCTGACATTTTGCCGGCAGGAATGCCCGCGCTGCATTACAAAGAAGTCCCGGCATGGCCGGTTAAGTTCACGGTATGATAAAAATTACTGAGTATGCTAATCAGCAAAAGGCAATATTATTCAAATTAAAAATCAAATTGCCGCTATTATCCATGGCCAGCAAAACATGCTTGCTATTGTTGCTGCTTGGTCAGCCAGCAAGGCAAGCTCTTCGTTCACTCGCTGAACAACGGTATCAAGCTTGATGAAAAAAGTGT
>CAIPAT010000299.1 GCA_903863035.1 uncultured Lentisphaeria bacterium | reverse complement strand
GAGGAGAACGGCAATTTCTTATGGGTGATAGAATTCAATCAGAAAGAACAGGCGGCGGTAGCCGCTGCCGTCCTTTCACTTCTGCGCCAACATTACAATGAGTCGCTTTATTTTATTTTAAACCGCCGCCGCACCCCAATGGTGAAAAGATGGATTGACAGACGCACCTGGATGCGGCCCTCCAGGATATTGGTCATCCTCCTGGTTTTATTCGCAATTGCATCTGTGGCGGTACGGATGAGGCAGACCGTATCCTCCGAGTTTGAAATCATACCCGAAAAAGAGATAATTTCGTACTCTTTGCTAGACGGAGTGATTGCCACCTGCCACTTCAAAAGCGGTGACATGGTGAAAGCCGGGGACGTAATACTTGAATTCAATACTGAAGAACGCGTCTTCAACCTGAACAGCGCCCGCAATGAATACAACAGGATCTCCGCACAATTCGACCTTATCCAAATGCAGTCATTCCAGGAAACGGCCAAGCGTGGACAGGTGCGGCTGCTCGAACTGCAGAAAAATAAGGCGTCCATCGACATCCAGCGCAACCAGTGGTATTTGGACAGGAGTATCGTCCGCGCCGAGGCCGACGGCATCCTGGATATCGGCGACGCCAACAAACTTGAGGGCAAGGCGGTGCGCGCCGGCGAAAAACTCTTTGAAATACTCGAAACAAAAAGCCTGATAGCACAGATTTCACTGGACGAACGCAACGCCTCGGTTCTCGGCCCTAACTGCAAAGTCGCATTATATCTGCACACCAGACCCGGCACTCCCCTGGGAGGCTCCGTCTCGGCCGTCAGCCCCAAACCCGTACTTACCGAGAAAAACGTCTACTGCTATATGATCCGGGTCAGTCTGACGGACGGCAAAAAGCAGAATCTTATTTGCGGCATGCGCGGCGTTGCCAGGGTCTCCGGGTCAAAAGTTTCGCTCGGATATTATCTCTTCCGCCATCTGGTTCTCTGGTACAGGCAGCTGTAGGAGAATGGATGATTGGATGGCTGGATTATTGGATTATTGAAAAATGAACATCGAACACTCAACATCGAACTTCCAACTTCGAATGAATCTGTATTTTAAATTCGATGTTCAACGTTGGATGTTGAATGTTGGACGTTCAAATTGGATTTAACTGCCTTTTTATGATTACACCCGACGACAAAATTTCAAACGCTCCCTTACAGTCGCAAGCGGTCCCAATTCCCGTTTCTCCGCCCAAGCAGGAGTTCACCGGCGAACTGCGTCAGGATTTGGAAATATTCAAAGGCGGGACTGACGAAAAAGGAAAAGTCACCTGGGTGATATTCGATCCCGTATCCGGCAATTATTTCCGTTTTTCAGAAAAAGACTATCGGATTATCGGCTGCTTGTCCGGGAACCAGGAAATGGGCGCCTTTTTAAACAAACTGAAGGAGTCCGGCATAACTGCGGACAAGCAGGAGGCTGTCAAGCTTCTTTTATTCCTGCAGCAGAGCAATCTCTTCAATCCTGTTTACGGACTCACGGAGGCAAAAGCTGTCAAGGCCCGGGATTTCAGGAAGTCGATGTTCTGGCAGATTGTGCTTTCGACATATCTGTTCTTCCGCGTTCCCCTCATCTCGCCGGACCGCTTTCTCCAGAGGACGCTTGAAAGGGT
>CAIPAT010000298.1 GCA_903863035.1 uncultured Lentisphaeria bacterium | reverse complement strand
TTCACGCGATACGATGTTACCTTTTCTCTGCATTTTGAGACTCCTTTGTTAGTTTTAGGTCGCAAACCATAATTTAACTGACAAAGGAGTTTTTTCTTTAACTGTGACAAATTCCTTGTCACTTACTCATGGTATCTGACTCCTGACTCCTGACTCCTGACTCCTGACTCCTGACTCCTGAATTCTTTTGCAATTACCTCAGAGTATTGCGAAAAGCCGATGGACTTTGTCCGGCACGTTTGCTGAACATCTTTGAGAACTGAAAAATGTCGCCGCTGCCGGCTTGCGCCGCGATTTCGGTGATGTTCAGATTCCGGTTGCCGAGCAGATATTTAGCCAGTTCGAAACGGATCCGCAACTGGTATTCCACAGGAGACACGCCAAACCATTTTTTAAACTCTGCGCAAAAATGCGGGACGGACAGTCTGGAGACCGCCGCCAGTTGCTGCAGCGTGATTTTTCCGGTCTGATTTTTTTCGATGAACGCCTTTGCCCGGAAAATTCTTTCCGGAATGGCGGGACCGGCGGTTTCGCGGATAGTCCGGTCCATTTCCCGGAGCATGCAGTGAAACAGGTTTTTCAGAATGACCGTATCGGGAACATACGCACCGGTTAATTCTTTGTAAATATTAAGCAGATATTCTTCCATTACGCCGGGTCTGGCAAAGATCAGCGGGCTGCCGGCAGCGAAGCTGTTTTCCGCCAGCAGTGCGGCGGCGCTCCGTCCGTGAAAATGAATCCATGAATGCCGCCAGCGATGCTCCGGATTGCCATAGTAATGCCCGGTGCCGTCTTCCCACAACATCAGCGTATTGGCCGGATATTGCCGGATGCGGTCATCTATTTCAAGCATGACGGGATCGTGAAAGAACATCAACAGCCGGTCGCCGGTACCCTGCGGCCGGTCAATTATACTTGGACGCATTTCCTCCCGGATGCCGGTACCGGAAATATGCAGCTCAACATCCGGCCGCGGCTGCGTTAATTTCAGCGTCTTAAAAATCATAAATAATAGGATTTGATAAATATTTAATAATTAGTGCCATACAATTCATTAATATATACAAGTATAATAATAGCACACTGAATAATAAAAGCCAAATAAAGGAGCTTTATCTATGAATAAATTCAATGGGCTTAATCTGAGTTTAGGCAATCTTTCACTGCTGTCCAACGCTAAAACCCGTTCAATCAGTGCGGAAAATCCTGATGGTGCAAAAGGCGGCGGCGCAAAGGCCGAACCTGACGAGAACAGTTGCGGCAGAGAGCTCGGACGCGGTTGGAAAATCAGACCTTACATCAGCATCAAGGCCGGTGAAACGGCGGAGATCGCGAACATCCAGGGGCCGGGGGCAATACAGCAGATATGGTTTACCCCTACAGGCAACTGGCGTTTCACGATTCTCCGCATCTACTGGGATGGACAGGAAAATCCGTCGGTCGAATGTCCGATCGGCGACTTCTTCTGCGCGGGCTGGGGCGGCAGGGAGAACAACACTGGAGCAAATTTCCGGCAGCTTTCGTCGCTGGCAGTATGCATCAATCCCGGCAGCGCGTTCAACTGTTACTGGGAGATGCCGTTCAGGAAACATTGCCGGATAACCGTAACCAACATCGAAGAGCCGGTCAAAGACAAGCCTGATGACAGAGCGATGACGCTCTACTACCAGATAAACTACACGCTGACCGAAGTTCCGGAAGACGCCGCTTATTTCCATGCCCAGTTCCGGCGGGTGAACCCCCTGCCCTGTAAAGAAGCTTACACCATCCTCGACAGCGTCAAAGGCCGGGGGCATTATGTCGGAACTTACATGGCATGGGGAGTTAATAACAACAACTGGTGGGGCGAAGGCGAAATCAAGTTCTTCATGGACGGCGACAAGGAATTTCCGACCATCTGCGGAACCGGCACCGAAGACTATTTCTGCGGATCATACAATTTCGACGTCGGACAGCAGAATGGCGGATACAGGGAATTCAGTACCGCATATGCAGGGCTGCACCAGGTCTTGAAACCGGACGGCCTCTACAAGTCGCAGCAGCGTTTCAGCCTCTACCGCTGGCATATCATGGACCCGGTAAGATTCGAGCAGGATTTGAAAGTCACTATCCAGGCCCTCGGCTGGCGTTCATACGGACGCTATCTGTCACTGCAGGACGATATCGCATCAGTGGCATTCTGGTATCAGACGCTGCCGACCGCGCCGTTCCCGCAACTCCCGGACCGCGATTATCTGGAAGTTATCTGATGAACTTAACCGGCTGCGCCGGGACTTTTGATCCCCTTTCTCTGTAATTTTTCTCGTAATGTATGAATTGTGATTGCTTTATGTTCTTATTCACCCTATCATAATAACATACAAAGCAAGGAGGCATCTTGAGCGAGCAT
>CAIPAT010000297.1 GCA_903863035.1 uncultured Lentisphaeria bacterium | reverse complement strand
GTTCCCAGCTTTCCCGCCTCGCAACTTTATCCTCACGCGTTAGCCAGTGGCTAGTGATTAGGCTACATACCTGAAATGGACAATTGGTATGGACGAAACATTTCATTCGTCTAGTTTAGTGATACCTTACCTGGACACACGTTCGATAAGAGTAAAAATGTTGATATTCAGTGTGTTATGACTTTTTACCATTGCTCTGTTTCCTTTAATTGAGTTGGGTTGGGTTGGGTTGGGTTGGGTTGGGTTGGGTTGGGTTGGGTTGGGTTTAAAAAAGGTTTTTTCTCGAAATCATTCCGCATTTTACCAGTCTCACCGGTTCGTTTCTCCATTTACTTTTTCCCTCCGTAATTGTTTTAGGTTTCTGACAGTTTACACTATTTCCGTTCTCCGCGTTCACCGTGCCTCAGAGTGATGCTGCCGGACACTGCCTGCTTTCCTTTAAATTCCTTGTTAATTTCAAACTTCATATTCATTATTATACTGCAAACCTTTAACTAAAGGTAGCTATATCAGCAAAAATAAGCATTAAAAACACCGCAAAAATGTTAATTTTTAACAAGCGTCACTCTGAATTCCAAGGATTGAGCATAAAGATTCCAGTCGCGAACGGTTGTCGCCGTAGGAAATTATGTAATGCTGGGCCATGACGTTCTGAATGAAGCCTTCGACCGGAGCATCAAACACGATTTCCAGACTCGGCAGTTGCGGTGCGGGCGGTGCCCATCCGGCCTCTTCCCATTTGACCGGAGTGCGGGCGGTACCGGTCATAATATGCATCGTGTAATCGCTTCCTGAATAACCCAGGCGGCAGATCGTCACTTTACCTGTCTTCAATTTGGAGACATTCAACAGTCCTTCGCCGAAATCGCCGAAAGCATTCGGCATGACGGTTACTTTGCCGTCAACGATTGCCGCCGGTACGTAATCAGGCACCCCCATCAGTGCGCCGTCAGTCATAAATTCATAGAATTCCAGATAGGCGGCGGTCTGTCCGGTCAGGTATTTAATCATGAGCTGGGTTACCGCGCCCAGGCTGTCGTTTTCCGGCACGGAACAGATGTCCAGTTCATCATGCAGAAGCGTCATGCTTCCGGCAGGAGCGAACTTCATCAATTTCTTGACTCCATCGACATCGTTAAATGAAAATCCCTGATAATTGCGTTCCTGAATTTTAGCTTTAAACGCCAGGAACAGCCGGACTGAGTTTTCAATCGTGCCAGGACGGGGTTCCTTGACGAATTTCCACCGTTTCTTCAGCGCGGCAGCAACTTTCTTTATTTCCTTATCATCTACTTTTTTCATCAGTTGCGCGATTTCCAGCAGCTCGAAATGTTCGATTTCCGGTCCGATTCTGCCTTTGAGAGAAACTCCGTCATAGAGCGTTCCATACAGCCGCATGTCGCGATACCCGGCCATGCCGATGCGGGCAGTTTTCAGCAATGACGCGGCTCTGGCGGCTTCGGCGTAAGTGACAAGCTCATCGCTCCGCGGCTGCTGTCCGCGATAAGTAACCACATATTTGAATTTATACCCCATATCCGCCATCGGCTTGCGCAAAGCGGTGGTTCCGGCTTGGTCAGCGGTAGTGACGAAGCGGTCACCGTCCTGCCAGCCGGTCAGTCCCCAGAGAATCATCGGGTTGTGTTTGAAGTGTTCGATCACACTGAATACCGCCCAGGATGGAATCCAGCCAGCGACGCAAATAACCAGCAAGTCCAACTCGCCGCCAGTCTGGAGCTCACGAACGGCGCGGGCGGCGTTTTTGCCTTCCGGATCGTCGCTGACCGGAGCAGTTCTGATCAGCTCAATTCCCTGCTGTTCCAGCATTTTCGCGGCGACGGCACAGCGTTTGACGATAAATTCTTTCGGGGTGTTGACTTCACCGAACCCGACAAAGCCAGCTCTGATTTTTCTTATTTCATTCATGGTAATGTTTCCTGTATCATAAGTTTTAAAAGATTTTCCATACGCGGCCATTCCACGAGACCGGATAATGCGTCATTCCCATAAAGATTATCCCTTCCGGCCATCATTGCAAATCGTCCGGCAGTAATTATGTTTTCATCCTTCAGCAATGCGGTCAGAAAACCGGCCACTGCGCAATCCCCCGCGCCTGATGCATTGCGGAATCGTCCGGCATCCACGGCGAGCGGCTGAATCCAGGCTCCATGCGGACAGCCGGTGCGGTCAGAAAGGCGCAACGCTGACGAATTTAGTTCCGCCAGGTTTCCGGTGCGAAGATATGCTCCCTTGTGTCCGGCCTTGATTAGCAGCACTTTGACGCCCATGCCAAGAACTTTTTCCGCCAGCCGCTCGTATTCCCCCGGCGGAATAACGTCAATCATGTCGCCGTTCACCGCACGGCCAGCAATACTGGAATAAAGCTGCGGTTCCAGCATGAAAAGCAGTTCTTCAATACTGGGGACGAAAATATCCACCAGCGGCAGTACTGCCGACAATATTGCCTGCCAGTCGGCCTTTCCCGCCGGGGCGGCGGGATCCGGCAGGGTCATGTCCAGCGAAGTCACCGTACCATGGCTGCGCACACGTTCAAACAGTTCTTTGAGTTTAGCGCCGCCATCTGACCACAATGCCTCCATCAGCGGCGGATATCCGAAATGAAAAAGGCGGCTTTGCCCGACAATTTCATAGTCGATGTTGTCTGCGGTGAAAATCCGATTGCAGCCAGGATCCTCCAAAAATATGCGGTCCATGCCCGGAGGCGCGATTACAATGCCGTAGGCGGTTCCGGCGGCAATGGTCCGATGTATTCCAGTTGTAACTCCGGATTGAGCCAGCAGCGCCAACGCCATATCACCCAGCATATCAGCGCCGACACAACCCGACAATACTGTATTCAGTCCGAATTTGCGCATCGCAAGCCCCGTATTGGCCACCACACCGCCAAGCGAAAAATGCAATCCTTCTGTCTCGATAAGCTTGCCGGGGCGGAACAGTTCGGCAAATAAGACAGCTTCCCGCTGCGCGAAGCCGGGCGCGATGTCAACCCCGAGATAGCCCGCAATGACCGCATCGACCGCACGAGATGTATTTATTTCCATAACTTTGCGATTTCCTCAATTGTGCTGTCCACAAGCATTTTGCCGCCGTCTGACCCGACATTGCCGTTGATGATCAAACCGCCGTAACCGCCAAGCTGTTCCGCCCGCGCGCTCGGCAGATAACCGCCGGTGCCGCAGCAGAGCTGGACAATAAAAGTCTGCCGCGCCTGACTGCGCGCCTTGATCTGCTGCCCGAAGTCCAGATACAGTTCAAACGGATTGGTGGCGAAAACAACATCGCCAAGCCGGACGACGTGCATTTCCAGCTCAAATTCCGGCTGAGCATCCTGATTTTCGTATCTGGCAATAACTGCCTTGTTATTCTGGATAAGCACAAAATGGTGCAGTTTACTGTCATAAGGGCCAGGACGGCCTGCAATCTTTTCATTGCTGCTGACTTCTCCGCAGAACTGGCGGTAAGCCTCATTTTCAGGGAGTACGGTTTCCAGTTCAGCCAGCTTTTTCTTAGCGTCAAGATAGTCCTGATAGGAGGCGCGGCGGCGCGGCAATGCAACCTTCCTGACCACATGCCGGAACTGCGGTGAAAATTCAATCATTCCAGCCGCTGACTGACAGACCTCTTCGACTGCCGTCAGTAACCGGCTGCCGATTTCAGCAACTCCGTTTTCGTGCCAGAAATCAGGTTCGCCTTTGTAGTTTCGCGTAAGATCGCGCGGCGACTGGCAGCCTGCGGCGCTGATCTGTCCCAGCGTCCGGAAATCATCCCCGAACTGTTGTTTCAGCAATTGTCTGGTTTCGCCCATAAAGTCGGAGGAAATCTTATATGTGGCTTCCATGGCCTGTGACGGGCAAGCCAGATTAAGAATCACGCCTGTAGGTTTGCGGTCTTCGTCAAAAGTAAACAGCAGATCAACGCCGGAATCTTCGCCGCCCTCCATTCCGGTAAAATCTTCGCGGTCAGTGCGTCCATACATTTCCGCAGTACCGTCAGCATAAACTGCGCGGCGGCAATGTCCGACTCTGGCGAAACTCAAAGCATTGGCAATACCGCCCGGTTTACGGTTCCGCCAAGCCTCGATAATTACGCATTTCAGTTTGCCTAGCAGAAATGTGCGGTATTCCGCCGCCGTCAAAACACACGGCAGTTCCGCCAGCCAGCCGATGCCGGTTATAAGATCAACGCCAGGGGCATTATGCGTATGAATAACATTCAAAAATATTTTATTTACATCCAGTTCCGGCAGTTCCGGCAGTTCCGGGCGCAGCATCAAGCGCAGTTCATCCTGAAAATCAGATTGAAAACCAGCCAAGTTCAGTGAAACCATCACTGCTTGTTCGCCGTCTGATTCCAGCGCCAGCGCCGTTGCCGACAAACGCGAGTGAATGCCGTCGGCAATCCGATGGTAGTATTGTCCGGACAGATCAACATTGCCTTCCGGGGTGGTATCTGTTTCCGCCCAGCCGATTAGTAATTTTGACATTCCAAACTCCTATACTTTTTCAACACTTTCATTCTTCCAGCTCTTAAGCGCTGCGGTGAAAAGGCGATGCGACATCGCCGTTTCTTCCGGCCTTACACAGCTTGCGAAGCGGCTTTTGGGGTTGCCTTCGGCCAGTTCGTAAACGAATGCCGCCCACATCTGTAGAATACTGTCGGTAAAACCGAATTCAAATATGCCGCCGGTAATTCCTTTAAACGCTGCTTCCCAGCCCATGTCGATCTGCCGCCAGGCCTGTTCTCCGTTTTTGTATTCCAGTAACTCCAGACGGCGCGGGTTCTTGCTTGACCAGCGTCCGCAGCCGCGCATGCCTTTCACTTCAAAATACCAGGTATCGGTTTCGCCTGGAGCAATCCTTTGGGTTTTAATGGTCAGCGGAAAACTGCTGCCGGTACGCGGATTGATGCTTTCGCACAGCAGCGTGGCATTGTCCCAGGTTTCACATGGAACCATTGTTCCGTCTTTGCCGGGACGCTGCTTGACCAGCTTGGACAGCACTGCCCGGACATTTTTCGGGAACCAGCCGGCCCGGAACGGGAAATGGCAAGGATGCATGCCGAGGTCGCCCATGCAGCCGTATTCACCATTGAACGCAACCATCCGTTTCCAGTTGATCGGCTTATCCGGATTGAGGTCGGAAGAGTGCAAAAAACCGGAATTGACTTCGATAATTTCGCCAAACGCATCAGCCTCGATCATTTCTCCAAGTTTCTGCATCGGCGGAAAAAATGGAAACTCTGAACTGCACCGGACAAACACGTCCGAATGCTGCCGGATGCATTCGATGATCGCATCGTTGGCCTGCTTGTCAATGCCGAACGGTTTTTCTCCGAGCAGATGTTTTCCGGCTTTGATGATATCGCAGTAAAGCTGTTCGTGCAGATTATGCGGCACCGCGCAATATACCGCCTCCACGTCCGGATTATCCAGCAATATTTTATACTCGTCAGTAATCTGTTTTATGGACGGAAAATTATCGCGGTACCAGTCGTATAACGCCGGGTTCTTGTCACAGACTGCCACCAGCTCCGGACGTGCATTTATCTCCGTCAGGTGACACCAGCGGGCGCATGCGCTGGCGAATTCACGGCCCATAAGGCCTGCTCCGATAATTCCGAATTTAATCGTTCTCATGACAGCAGCTCTTTTTCAGTTTCCGCAATCGCCTCTTCGATGATGTCCATGCCTTTCATCGCCACTTCGTCGGGCATGATGATCGCCGGGCTCATTCTTAATATATGCCCTGCCGGAATCCAGGCAAGGCCTTTTTTAAACGCTTTCTGATAAACCATTTTACCGGCCTCGGAAAACGGTTCTTTGGTCTGCTTGTCCTTGACCAGCTCAACGCCCATCAGGCAGCCTTTGACGCGGCAGTCGCCGACCATCTTGTATTTAGTCGTCCAGTCCGCCATTTTCTTCTTAAAGAGCAGTTCCAGATGCTGCGCGTGTTCCAGCAGGCACTCTTCTTCAATCACTTCGAAGCAGGCCAGAGCCGCCGCGCAGGCCATCGGGTTGCCGCCATAACTGGTGGAAGCGCTGATCTTGTCCACTGCTTCCGCGTAGGGTTCGCGCACCGCCATCGCCGTTACCGGGAAGCCGTTGCCGAAGCCCTTGCCCAGAGTTACCACATCCGGCAATACATTCCAGTGCTCCATGCACAAATATTTGCCGGTACGGCCCATGCTGGTCAGGACTTCATCGGCAAACAGCAATATCTTGCGGTCGTCGAGGAACTTTTTCAATTTCGGGAAGAAATCATCCGGCGGCATGACGCTGCCACCCCAGCCTTGAATCGGTTCCAGCACAAACGCCGCCACCTGGCCGGTAGTGCTTTCTTTAATGAATTTGTCGTAAAATTCCAGATATCGTTCAGTGTCCAGCGAACCGTCCGGGCGCACCCACCACGGACGGTAAGTGTCCGGGCGCGGAACCATATAGAAGCCGGGTGAACGGGTCGGCCCGCTGAACTTAGTCATATGGGCCAGGCTGATTGCATGGCCGCTTTTGCCATGAAAGTCCATGAAACAACTGATAAACTCATGTTTGCCGGTAGCCGCGCGGCAGGTGCGCAGGCCCGCTTCAACCGCCGTGGTGCCGCTGTCGTAAAGCTGGTAGCCTTTCAAATCGCCGGGCAAGCATTCCGCCATTTTTTCGAGCAGCTTCACCTTGATTTCGGAAGTGAAGTCATGAGCGTTCATCAACAGATTGGCATATTTGGCGATGGCTTCGGATATCTTCGGGTGACAATGCCCCAGCGTAGTCACATAAATCCCGCTGGAAAAGTCAATGAATTCATTGCCGTCGGCATCTTTCAGAATACAGCCGTGTCCGCTCTCAAATGCCACCGGAAACAGCCGGACCTGTTCTGATAACCCTTTGATGTACTTAACCGCACGGCTGTGCAGCGCTTTGCTTTTCGGCCCGGGAATTTCCGATGTCACTATCTTCGGGTAGGTCTTTAAATCAACATAATATTTGGACGGATCATATTGGCTCATTTTACTATTCCTTTTATGTGTTATTTTTTATCAAATAACTTGTTGTCATAATAACAATCTTAATTCCATCAAATGCCAAAATCAACAGTATTACAAAAAAGAAGCTTGAAAGATTCAACAAATAATGTTATTTTTTAACACATACAACCATAAAACTTGTGGGGATAGCATGAATCAACGACAACAGGAACTTCTGGATCGCCTGAACAGGACTGGCAGAATACTAATTGAGGAAGAAGCGGAGCATTTCGGCGTCACCTCGATGACGATCCGCCGGGATTTGCGTTTTCTGGAGAAAAACGGACTGGCGGTGCAGACTAAAAATGGAGCGATCCCGAAACCGAAAATTCATGCCGCGCCGTTGAATATAGCTGAGGATTCCGCAGTCAAGCGGAAAATCGCCGCCAGACTGCTAGAAATGATCGAACCATCAAGCACCGTGCTGCTCAGCACCGGAACCACGACATTGACTTTCGCCAGGTTGCTGGCGCAGCAGAACCTGCCGCTGACCATAATCACCAATTCAATCCCGATCACATCCGCATTATTCCAGACCCGTATTAAAGTAATTCTTATCGGCGGGGAACTGCGCACAAACTCATTAGACCTGGTCGGGCCGGCTGCGGAAAAATACCTGTCCGAATACCATATCGATCTGCTGGTGACCGGTTGTGATGGCGCAGACGCGCAACAGGGCTTTTACACCTCCGACCTGAATCTGGCCAATCTGGAAAAGCTGTCAGCCAAAGTCTCCGACAAGGTTATCGTTATCACCGAAAGCCGCAAGTTCGGGAGAAAAGCGCTGGTTAAATTCGCTGAGATTGTCGATGTTGATGCGATCATCACCGACAACCGCCTGAAAGCCATCGACCGCGAGCTTATTACACGCAATGGTGTTGAAATTATTGTCACATAAGACATAATCCTGCAAGCAAAAGTATTCCCTGGTGTATAGCTACACTACGGGGATCCAAGTCATTTGTTGCCGGGAATTGCATAATCAGTCAATACTGATGCGATGGTTATTTCCTGTAGTTCAAAGCAAATCAAACCTATATTACTGCCTTGAAAGAATGCATTTTTTCTTGTGACAGCATCTTAACATGCAATTTATCATGCCCCAACAGCATTACCTTGAACACCGAAAATGAAGCGTTCCTGACGCCAATATCCCCAGCATCTTCGGCAACAAAACAGGACAAAACGACTTCAATATAATTTACCATCTTTAATTATTCCGGCTTAATCGCCGATCACATATCAAGCTCCTGGAAGCGCATTGTGCGCTTCCAGGAGCTTCTTCATTTTGACCCAATTCCAACATAAACAAGGAAGGTGAAACATGAGTCCAGCAGCAGCACTAATCCTCGAAATGCAAATCTACCCGATCATCCGGAACACCATCCCCAGAAAAGCCAAACCGATGGGTTCCGAAGACTATCAGGAACTGGTACAGGACACTACAGCCACGGCAGCGGCAATGATTGATGCAATGGAGAAATCCGGTAAGACGCCGATCCCCAGCAGCATCGCGTACTACAGCATCCAGCGGACCAAGTCAGGCAGGCGCTCCTACGGCGACAGCCGCACCGATGTGATGAACCCCGGCTACCTGATGGATAACGAAGGTTCCGTCTGCTCGATGCAGGCCCCAGTCGGCGGGGAGGATGAAGATTTTACCGTCGGGGATATGATCGCCGCCAGAACGGAAGACATCTCCGCAAAAGTTCTCCGGCAGATTGACTGGGCTGCCTTCGTGAAAACACTTGATGCCAGAAAACGCAAGATAGTGGAAAAACTGATGCTCGGTTTCACTACTGGTGACATCGCCAGACTGCTGAAAGTCACTTCTGCAAGGATAGTACAGCTAAAGCGGGAAATCGGCCAGGCCATCCGGAAGTTCATGGGTGATTCCATCCTGGTAGATTCCAGTAGCGAATCCATTTGGCAGCGGGATATCCGATGCCTTCGGGAGCGGAACGAATGGAAACATACGAAGCTAGACCGGATCGACGATCCGGAACAGGCAAATATTGCTGAAGCTATATTCGGATGATCCAAATAACAAGGAAACGGAGCGGGACGGGGCGGTAACGGCCCCGCTCTTCTTTAATTCTAAAACATAAGCAAGGTGAAAAAATGGTTGAAAAGATCGTATGTCCGAAATGCGGCAATAGTGAAAATGTGTATTTAACCTCGACCGGTCAGAAAATCGGTACTGCCGTTGGCGGCGGAATGGGTGGAGTAGCCGGATACTTCGGCAGAAGTGCCGGAATTTCTACTGGCGCGGCAATAGGCGGCTCTATCGGTTCAGTTGTTCCGGGCATTGGCACCGCCGTTGGTGTTGCGGTCGGCAGTCTGGCGGGTGCGCTGGCCGGCTTCTTTACCGGAGCGGCTATCGGCAACCGCGTGGGGAGGCATATTGATAAATATGTGATTGCCCAGTACAGGTGCCGCAGATGCAATTCAATTTTTAACCGTTGAGGAATAACCATGAAAGAGATTTTAATCTTTGTCGGGGGGATTGCCGTTGGAGCAGTTCTGGCAACAATATACCAGAAACCGCTGATTTACCGGCGGCAAAAGCTGTCCTCTAAAATCAGGAATTTATAGGTAGTTGGACTGTCAGTAAATAATGTGATATTGTTTTATGAATCCGGGCAGACCTACCGGGAAACACCACTCCGAAAGGAACTAGGAAGCCTGTCCGGATTCTCTTTTGAACTGGCATGGGCGGCTTCGATTATCTCCTTGGACGCCGCGATGCGCGGACCAGAACTTAAATTAATCGTAATGCTGCATATTCCATCAAATTTGTTGCGGTTGTTCCTCCGCAGGCGTAAAGGAATTTCGAATTTGATCAATGGAACAATACAGCTTGGCGTAATCAGAAAATAATCAAATAAGAAGGAAATCACAATGAAAGGATTAATCTGTATTGGCGTTGCGGTAGCCTGCGTCTCACTGATGATCGGCAACTATGTTATCATCAATGGAATAGTTACCGCCTTCAGGACACGAGAATCAGTTCCTCCCAACCCCGGATAAAATACGGATGTGCCGTATTATCCAGCAACCATAAACCTGAATCAATCAACAAAATGTAGGAAAATGAACATGAAAAGAATTATCTTAATGTTACTGACATCTATCGGTCTGGTTTCTATCTGCGGCTGTGACGGATCTGCGAACCAAGTAAAAAATGGTACTCTGCGCCAGTATCCGGATGTCACGGTCGGCGCGGCATTTGATTCCAGTTTCGATAACGCGAAATGGGAGACGCTCACTGACAAGGGCCGTAAAATTGTCCGTTTTACCGGCAGGATAACGCAGGCAACCCATGATGCCGCCGCGAAAAAGGCTATTTTCGATGAGTCCCTTATCGTTCAAAATTATAAAAGCGGGGAGTTTAATAAGCGTATCGCGCCCTATGAAGAGAAGCTGACCCGGCTTGAAGATGCCAACGTGAAAGAAATCGGCGCTGTTCGAGCGGCGCTGTACAAAGTAAAGGACAAATACGAAAAGCTGGATAGCGAAGAACAACCGGCAGTGAACAATTATATCTACGAAAAGACTCCGGAAAATAAGAAGATTGTTGATGATATTAAACGCAATAAGGAACTATTGGAAAAAGAGAACACCGTGCTTCAAGGAAAGCTTGACCTGTATGATCAAAAACGGCAGCAGTTAATCGCCGAAAAGGACACGGCTATCCGGAAAATTCTAAAAGATTTATTCGAGGATTTTAAAAGAGATTCCTACTGGCCAGCTGGTCAGGACGTGGAATTCAGCTTCATTGTATATCCGGACGGGAAGCGGTTTGAAATCGACAGTTTTTCCAATGAATCATGGGCTAAACTTAAATTGAGTTTAGAATCTGTCCTGAATGTGATCTTCGCCAAGCAATAAATGCGGCATATGCCACAGGCAAGATAAAACACAAGAACCACAGAAAAGGCGCGTCCTGTAAAAGGGATTGCGCCTTTTTCCTTTTAACACAGGAGGCGGTAAAGAAAAAAGTATTGAAGTTCAAGCCGCTTACCAGCCATGAAATATATCGATTTGCCCCATATCCCGATGCCGTAGTCCACCAATTCATGGATATATATGATGAAAGCAGTAAGTAGCCTTAAATGGTTTAATGCTGCTCAATAACAAAAATTGCGACTATATCGCAGGAGGATTATCATGGAAACAACCGCAACTCTCACTCCGGAAGAACAGAAAGCCGCGACCGAAAAAGCCGAGGCTGAAGCCGCTGCCGCCAAAGCGAAGGATGAAGCTGAACGCGCTGTCGCGTATGCCAGAGCGATGGAAGATGCCGATCTCGGTATCAAACAGTCAACTATCGAATACAACAATGCCGCGAAATGGGCGGCCTGGGGTATCGGTGTTGGCGCTGTTTCTGTCGGCGTTGCCGCCCTGGTCTATGCCGTGAGAAAGTAATTCTACGGTAAAACCGGAAAAGAGAAAGAGGGTCACTATGATCCTCTTCTTTTTTTGCTCTATTCAAATTCCGGTTGCCTGACCAAAACCATTATTCATTAATTCAAATCTTGTACTGAATAGTTCAAACAGTAAAATGAAGCTTAAAAGTCTTGACTTTACGGTACCTTAGGGACTTTACATTGAAGAAAATAGCCGCCTCAATGAGGATATGCTACAGGGCCAAATTCAATGTCCCGTTACGGTGGGTTTGATTAATTTTAGTCATGGAAGGCTGGAGTCATACTCTCAATCTCGGTACGTGTAATTTTCAATTTCGGTGCAATCTCGTACCAATGGCTGACAACGTCCTTAATCTTCGTAACGATTTCTTGTGCCTGCTGCATATCCACCCGGAATTGCGGAGCGACCGACAATGCCAGTTCAAAGTCTAATGAATTATCATCTGTGGAGATGTTCAACGACAAACCGCTACCATGCGGGGTGGGGTTAATGTCATAGGCCGGAGAAAGTATCCAGCCTTGCGGAGTCAGCAGAAAACCATGATTCCGCAGATGGTCATCGGTATTGGAAATGGCGATACTGAAAACAATACGCTTCCATAACTCTTCCAAATCCTCACTGGGCCTTGCTCCGTGCTGGATGATGAATTGCGCCAGATCAAGGTAACTGCATCCCATGACATGATTATCGCCATCGGTTCGGCCCAATAGCGTCATCGCCGAGGCAAAATGAATGCGCCTATCAGCTTCGCGGTCGAAGCGTTTAGTCAAAAACGTACTGCCATGCTTGGAAAATTGCTCGATTCGAAAAATCGGGATTCTCAACCCGGACTGTCTAGCCAATTCATGGGCGACCATCTCCCATGCTCCGGTATTAACTGAATCTGACCGGCTGGGAAATTTGGCGATCCATAGATTACCGTCATTATCCATGACATTGGCTTTCGGACGTGCGCCGCCAAGCGATGATCCCGGAGCCAGCAGCAGGGCAAGCCATTTTTCGTGTTCGGTATCTGAAGGGGTTTCTTCCTCATAATGGCGGCAGGCCGCCTCCAATTCGCGTAAGGAAGTCCAGGGCGGAGCAGGCAGTTCTGAATCATGATTGACGAATTCGCCGGTCTCATCCAACTTAAACCTGAGCGCCCCCATTCTGGTGACATCATGAACTTCCAGCAAATAATCCGACTCCGTCAATTGCCTGACTGGCCTGTTCTCGCGGCGGGCCCTGATCGCTTCACGCCGCCGCATAAGCTGACGCCCCCAGCGGTCTGGCGAAGAATCCAGGAATATTCCGAAGTTGCTTTTGCAGGAATCAGCATATTGCCTGCCGGGATAAAATTGCAAATCGGGGTCCAGCATCCGCGCCGATTTCAATTTCAGCCAATCGGGAGCAAATTCAAAAGAGAAAATCTCCTTGCCTCGAATTGACTGCGCATTCAAACAGCCCATTATAGCTGGAGCTTCCAACTCCTGCCAATTGGCATAAACATAAATGGTTTTTGATGCGTTACTCATGGTTTGCCTTTCAGGGTTGCCCGCTGGCGAACCGGCAATTTTAAGTCCTGGAGTTTCCGACCGAGTTCATCATCGGCGGCAACCTTCAAAAGGTCCTTCTCCATGCCCAAAGTTACCAGAACCTGTACGTAACTTCCCAGTGAAACCGTAGGCGAACCTTTCTCGATCATGGTCAACGTCGGGCGGCTGATGCCGGCACGTTCAGCTTGAAGCGATGAAGAGATATTACGCCGGAGCCGCGCCAGCCGGATATTTTCGCCAAACGTTTCAAGTATTGATACGGTCTTAGGGAAAAGTGCTGTTTTATTTTGTCCCATAACAACCTCCATTTAAATAATGCAAAGTAAACTTACTCTTATATGATGATTTGTCAATTTTATTTAATATTATTATTGAAATAATCTTTGAGTATTCTGTGTTATGTGTTTATTGCGGATAACTTCGGGAATACCGTTGTCATATCATTAAATTATGCTCCAAATAAAAAAGTATAAATCTGATTTTTGTTACTTGTAATATATCACTCAGTGATATATTTTTTGTTTAAACAGGAGTTGTGGTTTGGAAAAGACGAAAAGAAAATTTGGAGCACACGTACCAATTTATAATTTCTTCCCGAATGATATTTCTTTCATCCGGAGAAATATCTTAAAAATCAGCCAGCCATTGTTCGCGGGTTTATTGGGCGTCTCGAAGCAAACAATAAACTCATGGGAATGTGGTTGGCGAACTCCATCGCCAATGGCAACTAGACTACTCCACTTCGTAAAATCTTATCCTGAATTGGTATTGAAAGAAATTAAGAGGAAGGAACAATAAATATGATAAATCTCCGTCGCGCGGTTATTAGAAAACATAATCAAGTCATGCAAACGTGTAATTACATCAGCAATGGTGAAATTAAATGTATTGTACTGCCTCCATCAGAAGAATGCGTTTTTAAGAATATAAAATGGGGGGAATATGATAGAATGTTTACCCCAGCTTATTGGAAAGCACAAATACTCATGTGCGAATCTATCCACAATAATATTCAATTTAAAATTGGAAGTAATCTGTACGAGGAAGTTGCTGCATGTATTTTAGGAGGATATGGGATTACAGCAGAAATGGGACTTGCTGCATTTGAAGCTCTTAAAAATGCAGGCATATTACGTTCAGGCACTAATGAGAGTAATCTTTACGGAAAGATATATGATTTGCTTTCAAACCCCGTCTACGTAAATGGCAAAGCGATTCATTATCGCTTTGCAAAGCAAAGAGCTGAACGTTTATATTCAGCCCTTATGAAGCTTGAAACTGAACAGCCTCCCGAAGAGGACCTTGCTTTCAGAAGCTGGCTTTTGGGATTCAGCGGGATAGGCCCTAAAACATCATCGTGGATAACTCGCAATTGGCTTGAAAGTAATAATGTCGCCATAATAGATATCCACATATTCCGTGCAGGAACAATTATGGGGCTGTTTCAGGGAAATGAGAAAATAGACAAAGAATATTTTAAGCTGGAAAAACTATTTTTAAGTCTTGCTCAGGCGATGAATGTTTGCGCGGCTAAAATTGATGTGATTATATGGAGCCAAATGCGTTCAATGAATAATTATGGTCTTGAAAAATTCCGAAAAACACAGGCCATAGCATAATAAAGGCTTGACCTTTATGCTTTTAAAGATATTGTTTTGCATTGTAGTGTAGGGTTTTGCTCTTAAATACATACTTCGACGGAGGTGTAAAATGGCTGGTGGAGGCGGGGGCTACGGAGGATACAATCATCAAAGCAATCGTGGCAATGACAATGGCGCAAACGGTAATCCATCAGAAGGCGGTCATCAATTGGCCTGTGATTGCGATGCAATTTGTATTGATACAATACTGAATTCACCGCAGCAAGACGTTCTTACAATATTGAAGGTTGGAGACATTCTTCTAGTTAAAGACGAAATGGGAAAATTGCTTGCTCTTAAAGATAAAAAAATCGCTGGTTCATTAACACCCCCTGAACAAGCAAAGATCATAAGTTGCATTGCGGCAGGATATGAATATAACGCAGTTGTAACAGGAATAAATGGAGCTGCATGTAGAGTACAGATCAAGCCGAAGGCTAGCTAACAGATGCATATTTTTGGGGGAACATATTTGGAATATGTCATTGAGCCACGCTGGTATGAACTGTTTGGCTCCGGTTTGCGTGCGGCTTGCGCATTATCGCGGTTATCGTCGGGTATTAATTTTCATACTTATATAAATGACTTTCATAAATCTGTTTTGGAAGCAAGAGCAGATTCGTTCAATATTCATCTGCAGACCACTATTACACGCCCTAACGCTATTTCTTTTGAATATTTCACTTCCCTGTCTTCTCCTATAGTCGTTGGCTATTCAGACAAGGACAAAACATGTGAATCTATCCAGTTTACGAGTGATGATGCAATCTTGCGATACGGCATGATGGAGGGAGATGCCATTGTTCATGGCAAGAGAGTTGTTTATGACCCACAATCACCTATGATACCCAAGGTATTTTATGATAATGGATCGACAGCAGAAGAACTCGCAATAATATTAAATCGTCGTGAAGCCATTGCCTTATCCGGCAAAAATGACGAAAAAGAGATTATTGCGGAGCTTTTTGCTTGCCCAAGTACGAGCATAATTATCATCAAAGATGGTCCTTGGGGAGCGGCGTTATATTGTCGCGGACAAGAAAAGATACAAATCCCCGCATATAAAACTGACTTTGTTTTTTCCGTTGGTAGCGGAGATATCTTTTCGGCACTATTTGCATTTTTCTGGGCTGAACAAAGAGACCAGCCTCATTCTGCCGCAGAGAAAGCAAGTATGGCTACAGCCATTTATGTTTCTTCTCAAGGGGCACATTTGCCATTGACTGAAAATCAAATCGCAAAAAGGCAACAAATTCCTTGTGAATATGGGAATATAAATATTTCTGAAAAGAAAGTATATTTGGCAGGCCCATTTTTCACATTAGAATCAAGATGGTTTGTTGAAGAGACATTAAGAATTTTCCGTTCAATGGGAATCTCTGTTTTTTCTCCTCTCCATGACATAGGTTTTGGAACACCTCAAAAAGTTTACCCTGCCGATATCAATGGATTATTGAGTTGTAATATAATTTTTGCAAATCTTTGTGGACTTGACAGTGGAACCTTATATGAAATAGGTTATGCTCGCGCAAAAGGCATTCCGGTTGTCGTTTTTATTCAGAATAACAGGCGGGAAGATTTGACTATGTTGATTGGTAGCGAATGTAAAATATTTCAAGATTATACATCTGCGATTTATAATACGATTTGGGATGTCGCAGCATTATGAATACAGCGTTATTGTTATCCGGAGGAATGGATTCAATTGCGATTGCATATTGGAAAAGACCGGATATCACACTTACGATTGATTATGGACAAGCTGCTGCCAATGCGGAAATTCAGGCCGCCTCAACATTTTGTCGTGAGATGGGGCTAAGGCATGAATATATTAAATTTGATTGTTCTAATATTGGAATAGGGGAATTATCAAAAAAGTCCCCTTTAAATATTGCTCCCGCCCCGGAATGGTGGCCGTATCGGAATCAGCTAATAATCACACTTGCCTGTATGAAGCTGATTTCGTATGGCATAAAAGAATTATGGACTGGAACTATAAAAACAGATGATTTATATTCAGATGGTAGATTAGATTTTTACTGTAATATCAAGCAACTTATTTCAATGCAAGAAGGCGGAATCGTTGTTAATGCCCCTGCCATTGAAATGGATGCCGTGACTTTGATTAATATTTCAAAAATTCCAATTTCACTTTTAGCTTGGGCTCATTCTTGTCATACAGGAAATTATGCTTGTGGAATTTGCCGAGGATGTGAAAAGCACCGTTCGGTCATGACAGCTCTTGGGTATGATTCATATTAAGTTTAAGTTCATTCATCGAAAATATAAATACATTCTGCTACACCCATTGTGCTATCAACTGAAACAGAAATCCAAGCGCAACGATACCAAGAGCCACCTTCGATACTACGCTATGACGCTTGCGTATTTTTTGTTGTTTTTTCTCCTCGTCGGCTACGGTCCAATCCTCGCGAAGGAGGGTTCCGCTCTCGAGTCCTATTCCCACGCTACCTTCCATGTCCGGCAGTGGAGGTCCCCACAGGAACAATATTACGACACCGACAAAATCCAAGACAAGGCCAATCGAGTTGATTACAGGATGCATATTCATATCCTTTTTTCTGTTGCCAAACGTTCCAGCTAGAACCGGTTGTTAGGCAAGTTGATTTATATGTTTTTGCCAATTCAGCACTACATCTGAAATCTTTTGATGCGACTACCGATTCAAGCGGATTTAGTTTCGGAATAGTATTAAACATTCTGAAGCACCTATAATGTTTCTTCTGGCTCAGTTCCATATCCTTGAATTATAAAATATAACAGCGCATTTATTGTTCTGCCAGCCAGAATACGAAAAGCAGTTAAATTATAATAAGTCAGGTTTCCCTTGTTCTATGAGCAGCAAAACAAGGATTTGTCAGCATAATGAACAGTGATTTTCCGTGTATTAGTATAAGGCTATTGGAGGAGGTTTTGAACAGAATAAGGGGATAATAATATTGTATTCAGGATAGCGCGATGGTGTGCTAAAAAGCCACACCATCGCCAACCAGGATTTAATTATCTTCCTGTCACACATGAAACACTCTTTAATTTAACATTCTGACTTCACGAATCAGTCCAGGCATGATCTCGGACAAGAATCTTGATGGCCTCAATGGGATATGGTTAAAATCAAAGCCGTTGGCGCTAGTCAGCGTAAGTAACTTCTGTGCCCTGGAGAATGCAACATAAGCCAATCTGCGCTCTTCCTCGATTTCCTCTTCGCTTACACTTTTACCGGAGGGCAAGCCGCCTTCATTCATGCCGCAGACAGTAACAAATGGAAACTCCATGCCTTTGCATGAATGGATCGTCATCAGTTGCACACTGTTCGGACGCTGTCCATCCACGGGTTCCGCGTATAAGGCGACCTTGGCCAGATATTCGGTTATATCCAATCTCCCGATTGTATCTCCTTCCTGCTTCACAACTGCCCGTTTCAACTCCATGACATTATCTAGCCGTTCGGAATCTAAATCATGGCGCAGCAACTCTTCGTAGCCTGTTTTGAGCAGGATTTCATCCAGCACCTGCGATGTTGACATTAGCCCGATCCTTGCTTTGATTTCATTGAAAACGGCCAAAAAATCTTTGATCTCAGGATAGTCGAATGGTGGGCGGCCAATACAAGCCAGCAGCGCCTGCAACAGTGTAACCTTATGCTCCTGCGCATATTCTTCAAGAAAATATATGCGGGTTTTACCCATCTTTCTGGCCGGTTTGTTGATAATCCTCTCAAAGGAAATGTTATCGCCGTAAGCCAGTAATTTGAGAAAGGCCAGAGCGTCTTTTATTTCCTCACGTTCGTAGAATGCAGTGCCTTTAATAACGATATATGGAATGCCGGATTCGATTAAAGCCTCTTCAACCACCCTGCTCATATAACTCGCCCGATATAGAATCGCGTTGTCACTGAATTTAACCGTAAAATCATCAAGCCTGCTTATAATAGAAAGTGCGATATAAGAAGCTTCGTCATAGATATTTTTTGCCTGATAATGCCCCGCTGCGGCTTCGCTCATGGCAACCGGAACCAGCGGCTTGTCGATACGGTTCCTATTGTGCATAATTAATGAATTGCTAACATCCAGAATACTGGAGCTCGACCGGTAATTAGTGGTCAGCATGAAGGTCTGTGCGCCGGGGAAATTACGGTCAAATTCATTGATGAAACGGATATTTGAACCCTGCCATGAGTAAATCGTCTGATCCGGATCGCCGGCGACAAACAGATTCTTATGCTTCCCATGAAGTAACATTATTAGATCATACTGCGCCTGATTAATATCCTGGAACTCGTCAACCTGGATGTACTGCAACTCATTCTGCAAGTCATCCAGCAGGTCTTTATGCTGCCTCAACAGATACAGTGTGAAGTAGAGCATATCGTCAAGATCCACGGCTCGGTACTTGCGCATCTTCCTCAGATATTTCACAAAAATCTCATTCAAGCGACCCTCTGTAGCCCCCGGTAGAGTAGTTGCAACATCAGCCGACATTCCCTGTGCAACGTGCGGTACATAATCAAGACTGGCCTTGAGCCGGGAAATGTATTCGATCATCTCGGCTGGCGGGTATTCACGGGCGTGAACATTCATCTCGGAGTATATTTCACGCAGCATCTTCACCTGGCCGTTACGGTCAATAATCGAAAACCGATTCGGATAGTTCAACCGTTGAATATTCCGCTTCAAGATACCGAGGCAGAAGTAGTGAAAAGTGCAGATACTGACCGGTAAGAAATAGCCAATATTCGCCACTGTCCGCCTGCGCATCTCTATCGCCGCTTCAGTGGTGAAGGTGACCGACAAGATGTTCATTGGGTTAACCCCGCTCCTGATCAGATGGGAATGACGAGATGTCAGTACTCTCGTCTTCCCGGTGCCCGGACCGGCGATTACTCTCACGTACCCTTGAGTGGTCAATACCGCCTGCAACTGTTCCTGGTTTAAGTTCTGTAAATAAGCATTCATGTCCGTATTCCTTTTTGTAATTGATTTTAGGTTAATCCGCGAAATATGATAATGGATTTTATTTAATAACAGGAGGAATGAATGCCTTCTATCCAGAATGTAATTATAGCGGTTTCCACTTACATGGCGTCCAAGACGGTTTAAAGTACTGTGTTTACCGGGGTTTAATAACGGCATAACACGCATTTCAATCCAGCCTGACCAGTAGTGCTGGTGACCATTTTAAGGTCGTTATAATCAGTAATCAGAACTTTACAACTATGGTATGAAACCGGATGAAAATCCTGATATTAAGTCAAATCTGGAACAACCGCATGACCATGACGACTAATGGTAAATCACGCAATACATCCGGCTGAACCAGTAGCTTTAAATCTCCACGCTGTCAATCTTTATTACGGCCCTTACCGCTTTTGTACCGGGAATAGGATATTACGCGTGTACCAGCCGGGATAATGTCCTCTACCTTGTCTTTAGCGATATAAGACATCTGCTTGTGAACCTTATCATACTGCTCATTGCAGTGCTTTGAGTTCCGTCTGATCATAGTGCCATTGCCTTCTTCAGACTTATCGCAATAATCCACCAGGCCGCTGTTCACCTCACTGCTGATACCCAGCGTCCTGTTCCAGCCTTCTTCGGCTTTCTCTACCAGCGGCCTGTAGTCTTTGGCGAGATTGCCGTCAACCAGCATCTCAACGTGCAGGTGTGGATTAACGGAGGTTTCCTGTTCCAGTCTGGCGGCATAAGCCGGGTCATATCCTTTGCGACTCAAGCCGTTGGTGTAAACGTTCATGAAACTGCTCAGGAGTTTGTTGGGGTTCTCGTAGGTCTTGTCATCAGGGAAACGCAAATCCATCCGGTAGCAAAGCACTTTGTTATGACGTTTCAGCGTGCTGTCCAGCAACTCCTGGTTCTTATCCAGAATCTTGGTGGAGTAAGAGAACTCCTGGACGATGCCAGCGTTGACCGGATGCCCTTTGTATTCTGCCTTGGTGATTACTTTGTTCTTGCTCATGTTACCCTCCTTAGGTGTTTGGGGTTATTTGAGTTGATTGACGTATTGGATACATACTATGAGGGGACTGAGTTATTTTTTACATACTATGATATGAGAGATTGTAGAATATGTTTATTAGTAATGGGTAATGACAGTTGCTTATATTATATCTATATATGTGTATTACCTTTAATTCCTAGTGAAAATGAGTGTCGAAATGGGTATAAACTGCCAGTAATTCGTGCTTGAATTGCGATAATTAGACGATAAAAAGTGCTGACTGAATTATGAACAAACACCCGTCAAGTAAAAAATAAATTGCACCACCATCCTATACCTAAAAATAGGAGATGCAAAATGAACAACATTCGATTGAAGACAGTCAAGCTGCTTGGCAGAATAATGCAGCCGTTAGCCGAAGAGGGAGTTATAAGTGTTCCGGAAATGAACCAGATATTGGCGAACCTCAAGCACCTGGCGAACAAGGGCGAGCTATTGCCTCCGATCCAGCCACGGCTCATCGACCAGCGAGAAGCCAGTGAAATGCTCGGCATCAGTTTAGCCAATTTTAAAAAGTTGGAGAAAGAAGGCGCTTTCAGTTTTCAGCGCAGGCCGCTTGGCGCTGCCGTCCGTTACCGTTTGCTGGATGTGATAACGTTCATAATGGCGAAAGATTCAGACGTGAATGCTGAAGCCGACACTGCCAGCCTTTGATTCTTGTTCCACTGATTCCGATAACTCCAGTCACATCGCTCCGTCAATTATGTTCCTGTCAGTTTTACTTCAGTATCGCCAGTTCTAGATTATGACATTGCACAGATAGCCAATACCATCTACCAGTATCCCCAGACAGAATCGTAACTTTAGTTCCACGCAGCCCAGCCGTTATATCGGCAGCACCTGCCGGTTCACGACCATTAAAAGCATCCAGTCATGGGGCT
>CAIPAT010000296.1 GCA_903863035.1 uncultured Lentisphaeria bacterium | reverse complement strand
TTCACGCGATACGATGTTACCTTTTCTCTGCATTTTGAGACTCCTTTGTTAGTTTTAGGTCGCAAACCATAATTTAACTGACAAAGGAGTTTTTTCTTTAACTGTGACAAATTCCTTGTCACTTACTCATGGTATCTGACTTCCCTGTCTTTTGGGTTGCGGGCAAAGCCCGCCTTAATCTTTATGTTTTTCAAGTGTGAATGTTGTGGTCAATATGTCGCTCAGCCTGGATTTCCGACACTGCGCAGATAAATTCCGGAATCCGCTGTTGACTAATTGCAGAATCGCGATAATTTTCATTTGGAGCAAATGAAAGCTGGTGAAGGGTGAATGGTGAATGGGGAATGGGGAATGGTGAATGGTGAATGGTGAATGGGGAATGGGGAATGGTGAATGGTGAATGGTGAATGGTGAATGGGGAATGGGGAATGGGGACTGGTAACTGGTGACTGGTAACTGGTGAATGGGGAATGGGGAATGGGGAATGGGGAATGGGGAATGGGGAATGGGGAATAGAACTGTATTTACTGGAGGGTTGTGCTCCGTCACAACTGGAATTTTAGCATTTTAGCATTTTAGAACTTTAGAATTTCTTATAAGCATTTGCGGAGGTCAGGTTGAAACAGACACCATTACCTAATAAAGAATTACTGCAACAGTGCGGAGATTGTTTAGAGTTCGATCTGGAACTGGACTCTCCGATGCAGGGCAATGCTTTTCTGCGTACCAATATCGGCTGTGCGGCAGTGCGCCGTCAGGAAATCATTGCACATACCGAAAAAGAAGAGCCGGTGCTGGCCAGGGACTGGCATGATTTGACGATGTCGCGAATCAGTGATACCATGTTTAAAATCACGCTGCCGCTGGTGGAGGTAGGCTGTTTCGAAGCTAAAGCCTGGTTTCTGGAAAACGGTGTGGAGCGACCGGTCTGGGTCAAAGGCGAAAACACCAGAATCAAAGTCGAGCCTTCGTCTGAAGTCTGTGCCAATACCATGTACACGCTGTTTGTCCGGCAGTTCGGCCCCAATCTGGCCGGGCGGACAATGCGCCAGAAAGAGTCCGATTCGGTCAGTCTGCTGGATGAGAAAGGCTACGCGGTAATTCCGCCTTCCGGCACTTTCCGGCAGGTGATTCGCAATCTTGATCTGATTACCAGTAAACTGAGAAGCCGGATCATTCAGCTGCTGCCCATCCACCCCGAGCCGACAACTTATGCCCGAATGGGACGTTTTGGCAGTCCGTTCGCGGCGCTGGATTTTTTCAACGTCAATCCGGCGTATGCCGAATTTGACGTCAAAGCCACGCCGATGGAGCAGTTCGGCGAACTGATTGATGCGGTTCATGCCCGCAATGCCCGGATTTTTATTGATATTCCGGTCAACCATACCGGCTGGGCGTCGAAAGTCCAGATTGATCATCCGGAGTGGTTTGTCCGGAAAGAAGACGGGGCATTCGTCTCGCCCGGTGCCTGGGGCGTAACCTGGGCCGACCTCTGCAAACTGGAGTACCGGAAGCCGGAAGTGCATGCGCTGATGGCGGAAGTGTTTCTGTTCTGGTGCCGCAAAGGGATTGACGGTTTCCGGTGCGACGCCGGTTATATGCTGCCTTATGAAGCCTGGGAATATATTGTCGCCAAAGTCCGCATGGAGTATCCTGAAACGATTTTTCTGCTGGAAGGATTAGGCGGCCCGGTGCGGGTAACCGAGCACCTGCTTGGCAGCGCCGGACTTAACTGGGCATATTCAGAATTGTTCCAGAACTATGACCGAAACCAGATATCAAACTATCTGCCCGGGTCCTTCAGCGCCGGATATACTAAAGGCATCCAGGTGCATTTTTCTGAAACTCACGACAACAGCCGTCTGGCGGCGCGCTCCAGAGAATACTCCATGATGCGCAACGCGCTGTGCGCATTATTTTCCCAGAACGGCGCGTTTGGTTTCACCAACGGCGTGGAATGGTTTGCGGAAGCAAAAGTCGATGTCCACGACGCGGAATCGATAAACTGGGGCAAGGAAGACAACCAGATAGAATTTCTCCGCCGCCTGCAAACTTTGCTGGAAATTCATCCGGCGTTTCATGCCGGAGCCAGGCTTGAACTGATTCAAACCGGACACGAGAACAGTCTGGCCCTCGCCAGAACTTCGGCGGACGGCAGTAAACATCTGCTGATCCTGGTCAATCTGGATGAAAAATCCTTCAGCGGCGTTCACTGGACAAAAAAGCGGTTTGATGTTCCTCATGACGGATTTACCGATCTCGTCGGCGGGGAAAAGATTTTCTGTGAAAATTTAGGGGAAGGACTGCGCTGCGCACTGCCGCCGGGCAAGGTTTACTGTCTTTCGCCCGACGGTGCCGATTGCGATGCTCTGAACAAGGCGCTGGCTGAGCACCGGACTGTTCCGGAGCGGATTTTTGAACAGCGGTTCCGGACAATGCTGCTGGAGATTATTACCCGCGCGGAAGGGTTCGGCGACATCAGCCGCCGCACCGGGGATCTCAACCGGCTGACGGAACTGCTGAGAAAAGACCCGGCCGCACTATGTGTGGAATTGTTCGACATGAATTTACCGCCGGTGGTAAACTGGCACAACGGCATCGACCAGCGGCGGACCGTTATGATTCCGGAAGAACATCTGCTGGCAATCTGGTCACAGCATCCGTTCCGGGCGGAGATTAAAGACGGCGAAACCACGGTGCGGTTCGCAGAAAGCCTGCCGCGGCGCGGCGGCGGCCATTTCACCATCATTCAGCCGATTTATAAAAAACTTGATGCAAATAAACATCTGCAAATAAATTTAACTTCGTTCGAGGACCATCATGTAATCCTGTCGCATGGTGCGCTGTTGCTGCTGTCCGGCCCGGAACATGCACGTTTCAGAACAATTTATACAGGCAAGGAAGTCCGCAAAAACGATCTTTACGCACTGTGCACCAATGATCTGGGCGGCATGAGCCAGGTGCGCGGCGCCTGGGGTACGCTCACCAGCAAATATGACGCGATTCTGGCCGGCAACTGCAACCGGGCATTTCCGGTTGACCGCTCAGTAATGTTCACCCGCTGCCGCGGCTGGATAGTATATTGTGACTATTCACAGGAAATAAATCCGGGTTGTCTGCTGAGGTTTACCGCCGGACTGGACAATGCAGTGCAATGGCTGTTCAGCGTACCAGTCGGCCAGGGCAAAACAATCCAGATTCAGCTTTCACTCGAAATGTCCGATGACAAAAACTTTGTTCAGCTTCATTTTTACCGGCCTCCGTCCAGGGATGACGGCGAAACCGCACTTGCGGATGCAAACAAAGTAAAAATTATTCTGCGTCCGGATATCGAGGACCGCTGTAACCATGAAGTAACCAAAGCCCATACCGGGCCGGAAAATGTTTTCCCGGCGGCAGTGCGGCAGCAGCACGGCGGATTCGACTTCAATCCGTCCGGGCAGCGGAATCTGACAATGCGGATTTCCGCAGGAACTTTTGCGTATCAGCCGGAATGGCATTATATGACGCCGTTGCCGCTGGAATCGGAACGCGGTCTGGAATCATACACTGACCTGTTCAGTCCGGGATTTTTCGAATTGCATCTGGGCGGCGGGGAATCGGCGACTCTTTCCGCCGGAATCAACCTGGCCGCACCGGAAGCCGAACCCGTCTCCGCAGACGGAATAACCCTGTCCGAGATTATGAATCCTGAAGACGCCATGCTTCGCGCTATCAAACATTTCGTAGTAAAACGGGATGATTCGAAAACAGTGATTGCCGGCTATCCGTGGTTCCTGGACTGGGGCAGAGACACGCTGATCTGCCTGCGCGGCATGATTGCGGCCGGACACATGACCGAAGCCAAAGATATCTGCCGCCAGTTCGCCAGATTTGAACGTCAGGGAACCATTCCCAATGTCATCCGCGGCAGCGATGTTTCCAATCGTGAAACCAGCGACGCGCCGCTGTGGTTCTTCACTGCCGTCGCTGATTACATCAAAGCGGCAGACAGCGATTACATCCTTGATGAAGACTGCGGCGGACGGACGCTCCGGCAGATACTTGTTTCAATTGGCAGACATTACCGCAGCGGCACACCGAACGGCATCATCGAGGATGCTGAAACCGGACTCATCTTCAGTCCGTCCCATTTCACCTGGATGGATACCAACTATCCGGCGGGAACGCCCCGTGAAGGCTATCCGGTGGAAATCCAGGCGCTGTGGCATGCCGCCCTGCAACTGCTCGCCAAAATAGACCCGGACGGCGACTGGGCCGAACTGCGCGAGAAAGTCAGAAAAAACTTTGAAGAGCTTTTCTATTTGAAAGACCGCGGCTATTTAAGCGACTGTCTGCATGCCAGACCTGGAACACCGGCACGGCGCGCAACAGCCGATGACGCCTGCCGTTCCAATCAGCTGTTTGCGATTACGCTGGGACTGGTTACCGGACACGAAATTCAGATGTCAATCATGTCCGCCTGCGAACAACTGATTATTCCCGGGGCCATCCGCACTCTGGCTGAGCAGCCGGTTAAATACCCGCTGCCGGTTTTCCATCTCGGGGGCCTGCTTAACGATCCGTCCAGGCCTTACTGGGGAACATATAAAGGCGACGAAGACACCAGACGCAAGCCGGCTTACCATAACGGCACCGCCTGGACGTGGCCGTTCCCTTCGTATTGCGAAGCACTTTACATGATTGGCGGGGAGAAATGCCGTTTCCGGGCCGCGTCGCTGCTGATGTCCGCATCGGAAATAATCAACACCGGAGTTCCCTGTCATACTCCGGAAATACTGGACGGCGACACGCCGCACAACTGGCGCGGCTGCGGGGCGCAGGCCTGGGGTATTACGGAATTGTTCAGAGTTTATAAGATTTTAATTTTAAAATAGAAATCTTCAATATTTATGCTATATTATAAAGTAATCAAGCAAATTATATACTCTATCAGGTTGAAAATTTAACATAGATGAGTAGGATTGTGGATTGGATTTTTTCGATCCGACTGACAGGCGATATAAATATCGCCGGAAGAAGGAACGGAAAAATACGGTCGCAAGACACTCATCCCGCAAAGCGGTTGCGATCTTTTGATTTTGGATTCGCACTCTTCGAGGCCTTCGATACCCCGGTATCGGCAGCCTCTCAGAATACGAACCAATTCTCAAAATCTTCGCAATCTATTTTAAATTTTCAACCTAATAGAGTATACCATGCTTTCCGGTTTTTTACCGGTTCGGCGTAATCGATTGATTTTGAGTTAAAGGGAGTTCCGCATTGGGGATACAGGGAATGCGGTTTAAATATGTAAAATGGAGGAAATGAAAATGGCAACCAAGAAGATCGTGAAAAGTGCTTCAACTGCAGGACGTAAAAGAGTCATATTTGAAGTACAGACCAAACCCGGCAACAGCGTATTTCTGGCTGGAGATTTCAATGATTGGGACTGCACCAAAAAGCAGCTTTCCGATAAAGAGAATAACGGTATTTTCCAATGTGCGGTAATGCTGGGCGCCGGCACCTATGAGTACAAATATTACATCAATGACACCTGGTGCGTTGACCCCGCCAATCCCAATTTCAGGCCGAATGAAATGGGAACTCTCAACAGCGTTATTGTTGTTGACTGAGTTTTTTTATTCAAAAATGCTGAATTAATTTGACCGGCACATTCACCGGAGGTTTGGTTATTGACTGTAACTTTTCACTCGCGGTTTGTTTGCCGGCCGAATTCAAACTCCAACTATTTGATAAAATCAAACGGAAGCGGATTTGAACTATCCGTATCTGTCAAGTATTGTATTCACATGTGGTATTTAAGATGTTTCTGTGTCTTAACGGCACGGTTTTTTAGATTATTTTCAGGAGGGGTCAAGCCTGCAAACATATATGACAATATTTTTGCTGATGCAAAAATCCTGATAATCAACTATTTACAATCCGGATACATAATTGCTGGTTCAATTCCGGATAACTTTTTATGGAAAGAATAAATTATGGAAAAATTAAAACTCTTCAATGTTAATCCGAGAATTCCTGAGCAGCTGAAATTTCTGGATGAACTCTCATTCAATATGTGGTGGTGCTGGAACTATGAAGCCATCGAACTGTTCCGCCGGATTGATATTTCTCTCTGGCGCGCGGTTCACGGCAACAGCCGTCTGTTTCTTAATTTGGTGTCGCAGGAGCATCTTGAAGAGCTGGCTCATGACAAAGGTTTCCTGGAAATCCTCAGAAATGTTGAAGTAATATACCGGAAACATGTCAAACAGGATATTGGAGACCAGGAAAGACGTATTGCCTACTTCTCGCTGGAATACGGGATTCACGAAAGTCTGCGTCTGTATTCAGGCGGGCTGGGCGTACTGGCCGGCGATCATCTGAAAGCGGCGTCCGATCTGAATCTGCCGATTGTCAGCGTCGGTCTGCTTTACCGCCAGGGATATTTCAAACAGCAGCTGGACAGCAACGGCTATCAGAATGAACGCTATCCGGAAAATGAACTTAATTACATGCCGGTAACCCGCGCCAAGGATAAAGACGGCAATGAAGTGAATGTGAAACTCCGTCTGCTGGACCGTGAGGTTACAGCCGCAGTCTGGAAAATGGATGTCGGCAATATTCCGCTGATCCTGCTCGATACTGAAATTCCTGAAAATCCTCCGGATTTCAAGGAAATAACCTGGCGGCTTTACGGCGGGGACAAACGCATGCGGCTGCATCAGGAATTACTGCTGGGCATCGGCGGCTTCCAGGCTCTGGTTAAAATGGGCTATATTCCGTCAGTATGCCATATGAATGAAGGCCATGCCGCGTTCCTGAGTCTTGCCCGCATCGCATATCTGATGCAGACTCAGAAGGTGGATTTCGATACCGCGGTGACGATTGTCTGGCGTTCCAACATTTTTACCACTCATACACCGGTGCCCGCCGGCAACGAAGTGTTTGAAGTCGGCCTGTTGAAACCGTATCTTGAAGTTCTGATGAACGAAATGGGCATTGATGTTAACCGGGTGCTTAACTGGGGCATGTCGCCGCAGGATAAAGATATGCATGAAATGTCAATGACTATTCTCGGTCTGCGTATGGCCAATTTCACCAACGGCGTCAGCCGGCTGCACGGTGAAGTCGCCAGAAAAATGTGGAAAGATTTGTGGCCGGAACGCCCGATTGACGAAATTCCGATTTCGCATATCACCAACGGCGTTCATGTCGCTTCCTGGATAGCCGAACGCAACAAAGTGCTGTTCGATCATTACCTGAGCCCCGGCTGGATGGAAATCCAGTGTTCCAAGAAGCATAAGACCATGATTGACAACATTCCGGATGAAGAATTGTGGCATACTCATGAAATGTGCCGTTTGACGCTGGTCCGCCATGCGCGTAACCGGTTGAAACTGCAGATGAGAAACCGCAATGCCTCGTCCCGCGAAATGATCAGTACTAAAAACATCCTGAACCAGGATATTCTGACGATCGGGTTTGCGCGCCGCTTCGCCACTTATAAACGGGCAAGCCTGCTGCTGCATGACCCGGACCGGCTGCGCGCGCTGCTCACCGACCCGGAACGTCCGGTACAGATTATCTTCGCCGGCAAAGCCCATCCGGCAGATGAAGCCGGCAAGCGGCTGATTCAGGAGATCATCAATTTCTCGTACAGTGCGAATGTCCGCCACCGGATGGTATTTCTGGAAGACTACGACATCAACCTGGCAAGATATCTTGTTCAGGGCGTGGATGTCTGGCTGAACACCCCCCTGCGTCCGCAGGAAGCCAGCGGCACCTCCGGCATGAAAGCCGCCATCAACGGCGTCCTCAACTGCAGTATCCTGGACGGCTGGTGGGTTGAAGGCTATTCCCCGGATTGCGGCTGGAGCATCCCCACTGATGAAGGTTATGACAACAACGATGACCGCGACCGGATTGAGGCGCAGGCGCTCTACAATATAATTGAAAATGATATAATTCCGACTTTCTATGACCGTTCTGAAGGCGATCTGCCGCAGCGCTGGGTCAAAATGATGAAGGAATCCATCAAGATGGGCCTGGGTTCATTCTCTAGCATCCGGATGGTCAGTGAATATTATGAACGGTTCTATGGACCGGCGCTGAGAAATTATGATGATTTGATGAAAAATGACGCCGAAAAGGCGGTTAAGATGGTCGCCAACAAGCGCCGTTATGACCGTTATCACGACCAGATTTACATTGAAAGCCCGGAAACCGATGTTGATCTCAGCGCATTGCATGTCTGCGACAAGTTCAAAGCAACCGCCAAGGTCTACCTCGGCGAGCTGAAACCCGACGACGTGGATGTGGAAATCTATTACGGGCCGGTTGACAGCCAGAATCAGATCAAGCGGAGCAACAACGCCCTTATGATGCTGGCCTCTGACCTGGGCAATGGCAATTATATGTATGAATACGAACTGACCTGCAATCATTCCGGACGTTTCGGACTGACTGCGCGGGTAACTCCGGTCGGACATGACTGGGACAACAGTATTCCCGGTTTCATCAAGTGGGCTGAATAGAGAAATAGAGAATATTTAAATACCGGTCAATTGGAATAAGAGTAATTCCGGCAGCGGGGAGCAATTAATGAGAGTACCATCCAACCCTAAAAATCCGAGAATCCTGATTGTCACGCCGGAGATCACGTATCTGCCGGAGGGAATGGGCAACATGTCCAACATGCTGCAGGCAAAGGCCGGCGGTCTGGCGGACGTCTCGGCTTCGCTGGTGGCGGCGCTGTTCAAACAGGGCGCGGACGTTCATGTCGCCCTGCCCCATTACCGCAGAATGTTTCACATTGATGTGGGCAAGCTCATCAACAGCGAACTGCTGGTTTATAAAAGCCATCTGTCCAATTCCAGAATCCATCTGGCGGAAGACCGGGTTTTTTACTACCGCGACACCGTTTACAGCAATTACCACGAGGACAGTTTGAAATTTGCACTGGCATTCCAGCGCGAAATTATCAATAATATTATTCCCAAAGTCGAACCCGACCTGATTCACTGCAACGACTGGATGACCGGGCTTATCCCGGCGGCGGCGCGGCGGATGGGTATTCCCTGCCTGTTTACAGTCCATAACATCCATACCCAGAAAATAACGCTGGATTATATCGAAGACCGCGGCATTGACTCGGCCGATTTCTGGAATAATCTCTACTTCCAGCGCACCCCGATGAATTATGAGGAATCACGTTCGACGAATCCGGTGGACATGCTCACCAGCGGTATTTTCGCATCACACTTTATCAATACCGTCAGCCCGACTTTCCTCGACGAAATCGTTGAAGGCCGCCATTCGTTTATTCCAGGCAATATTCAATATGAAATATCCTGCAAGAAAAAGACCGGATGCGCCAAAGGAATTCTGAATGCCCCGGACGAAACCTTCAATCCGGAAACTGACATGATGCTCGAAGCCTGTTATAACGCAGGCAATCACGCCGAGAAAAAAGTCGAGAACAAAGTGGCGTTCCAGCGCAAAACCGGGTTGCATGTCGATCCCAATGCGCCGCTGTTCTTATGGCCGTCGCGGCTTGACCCGGTACAGAAAGGCTGCCAGCTCCTGACCGACATCCTCTATAAACTGGTTTCCGACTACTGGGGCGAAAAACTCCAGGTGGCGATTGTCGCCAACGGCGCTTATGAAAAATATTTCCATGAAATTGTCCGGTTCCATAATTTGCATAAACGTGTAGCGATTTGTGCTTTTGACGAAGCGCTTTCGCACCTTGGTTACGCGGCCTCCGACTTTATGCTGATACCTTCTAAATTCGAACCCTGCGGACTGCCGCAGATGATCAGCCCGATCTACGGCTCGCTGTCTGTCGCCATGGATACCGGCGGTCTGCATGACACCGTGGAACATCTGGACCTGGAAAAAAATGAAGGCAACGGTTTTGTCTTCAAGACTTATGACGCCAACGGCCTGCGCTGGGCGATCGATCAGGCCATGAACTTCCACCGGATGCCGAAAGCAGTTAAAGCCAAACAGATTTCCAGGATCATGAAAGAATCCAAAGCGCGGTTCAACCATTCCGTCACCGCGCAGGAGTATATAGACATTTACGAAGTGATGCTTGAACGTCAGCTTATCCGCTGATGATTATACCGTCTATCGAAAAGGAACATTCTATGTTCAAACACCGGCCGAATGTCACTGCTGAACTGCGGCAGGATTCTTATCTGGCGCCTTACCTTGAACAACTGAACTCGCGCCGGCTCCGGGCTGAAGCCATGGAACGGAAAATTGTCGGAGAAGGCCGTTCGCTGGGCGATTTCGCGTCAGGACATGAATTTTTCGGGCTTCACTTCCGCGACGGCTGCTGGATTTTCCGCGAATGGGCGCCAAACGCAACTGAAATCTTTATGGTCGGCGACTTTTCCAACTGGCAGGAGCTGCCCGGGTTCAGTCTGAAGAAAAGCGACAGCGCACTGGGCATCTGGGAAACCAGACTGCCGTCAGACACAATTCATCACGGCATGCTTTACCGCTTAAGAATCCATTGGCGCGGCGGCGCGGGGGACCGGCTGCCGGCTTACGCCAGACGGGTGGTGCAGGACCGGCATACTCTGATCTTCAATGCCCAGGTGTGGCAGCCGCAGCCTTACCGCTGGAAAAATACTCCGCCGGATTTCAGCGGTAAAGCGCCGCTGATTTACGAAACCCATATCGGCATGTCCCGCGAATTTGCCGGAGTCTCTTCATACCGCCAGTTCCAGGAGGAAGTGCTGCCGCGAATTATCCGTTCCGGCTATAACACCATCCAGATCATGGCCGTCATGGAGCACCCGTACTACGGTTCGTTCGGCTATCATGTATCCAATTTTTTCGCCGCCTCTTCCCGATTCGGGACGCCGGAGGAATTCAAGGAACTCGTTGACGTTGCCCACGGCTTCGGACTGCGGGTGATTATCGACCTGATTCACTCCCACGCCGTGCGCAACGAAGTCGAGGGCCTGGGCTGTTTTGACGGAACTAAATATCAGTATTTTCATGCCGGGGAACGGGGCAGCCATTCCGCATGGGATTCCTACTGTTTCGATTATTCCAAACCGCAGGTGCTTCATTTCCTGCTCTCCAACTGCCGTTTCTGGCTGGACGAATACCATGTGGACGGGTTCCGCTTCGACGGCATCACCAGCATGCTCTATAAACATCACGGGCTGGGGAACGCCTTTACCAGCTATCATGACTATTTCAGCAATCAGGTGGACGAAGAATCGCTGATTTACCTGACGCTGGCGAACAAAGTGATTCACCAGATACGGCCGGATGCGATCACCATTGCCGAAGACGTCAGCGGCATGCCGGGACTGGCCGCGCCGGTTGAACAGTGCGGCTGCGGGTTCGACTACCGCCTGGCGATGGGTGTGACCGACTACTGGTTCAAACAATTTGACATTCCGGATGAATCCTGGAGCATGTCCGGCTTATGGCATGAACTGACCAACCGGCGGCACGATGAAAAAACTATCAGCTATGTCGAATGTCATGACCAGGCGATTGTCGGCGGACAGACCGTCATCTTCCGGCTGATCGGCAAAGATATGTATGACGCCATGCATAAGAATTCGCGCAGCCTGACGGTTGACCGCGGCATGGCTGTTCACAAGATGGCGCGGCTGGCAACGCTCGCCACCGCCGGCAACGGCTACCTGAACTTCATCGGCAATGAATTCGGACATCCGGAATGGATTGATTTCCCCCGCGAAGGCAATAACTGGTCATATCATTATGCCAGACGCCAATGGTCGCTGGCGGACAATTCCGACCTGCGTTTTCATTTCCTCCAGGCATTTGACCGCGAAATGGTTAAAATAGCGAAAGAGTGCAATCTGCTCAATAGCGGTTCGCAAAAATTATATATCAATGACGAACGGAAAATAATGGCGTTTGAGCGCGGCGGACTCTTCTTTTTCTTCAACTTCCATACGTCTGAATCATACACCAACTACCCGATAGAAGTTCTGCCGGGCGAATATGTGCTGGAACTGGATACCGATGCACCGGATTTCGGCGGCCACGCCCGCCTGGCCCCCGGACAGCATTATTTCACCATCCCAGAACAGCACGGCAATGAAATCCGCAGCATGTTGAAGCTGTATCTCCCATCCCGCAGCGCCATCGTCCTCAGAAAAATATGACCTTTCGCACTCCGCCGGACGGAGACGTGATCCACCGGCGGAACGGTGGATCTCAGCTTACGACTATCAACTTGCCAGTAATCCATTGATTTTCTTCAGCGGATCAGTCTGCGAAGCATCCGCACCGCCGGTCAACGGACTGGCTGCGCCGGACAGCAGCAGACTGCCCGGCTTGAATGCCGCCGGATCGATACCAAAGTTCAAACTGTAGTCCGTATTTTCCTTACCAGCCAGCGTCGCCTTAACGTAATATTTACCCGCCGCCAGCGTTTTGGAAATGCTTTCGTCAGTGTTGCCGCTCTTCGCGGATGCTGCCAGTTGCCTGGATTTGCTGTCGTACAGATACATATTGACATTGGAGCTCATATCCGTCAAGTCAAGATTTACGGTGGTCGCGGTTTGCAGTTCAAACATATAATAGTCGTCCTTGTCGCCGAACCCCAGCCATTCATCGACCTGACCGTTTTCCGTTACCGGTCGTGCAAAAGCAAAAGCTTTACCGGCAGTATCTTCCGGGAAATAATCCACGGTATTGCTCAAAGTATAAGATGCGTCGTTTACGCCGGCCCCCGGAGCTATTTTGATGTAATAATTGCCGCCAGCCAGCGACAGATTAGCGATATTCTCATCTGCGAGACCTTTAACGAAAGAAGATTTCAGCGACTTGTACCTGGCATCGTATAGTGTCAGGTTCGCATCGCCAGTAAGGCTGGTCAGGTTCAGACTAAGCTTTCCGGCGCTGTCCAGCGTCAGTTTATAGTAGTCAGCCGCATCGCCTAAGCCAACCCGCTCATCGGCGAAACCATTGGCATCCAGCACGCCAGCCGCAGCAAACGTATTGCCGATGGTATCGTCCGGGAAATAATCCACGATATTGCTCAAAGTATAAACTGCTTCGTTTACGCCGGATCCCGAGGCGATTTTGACGTAATAATCTCCGCCAAGTAACGACAGATTAATGTTTTCATCCGCCAGACCTTTTAGCGCAGATGACTTCAACGATTTACCCTTGGCATCGTACAGCGTCATGCTGGCATCGCCAGTAAGATCGGCCAGGTTCAGACTAAGCTTCCCGGCGCTGTCCAGTGTCAGCTTATAGTAGTCCGCCGCATCGCCGAAACCAACCCAGTCATCCACACCTTCGTTAATATCCTTTGCCGTCTGCCTTGTGTTGGAGGCGGTATCCTCAGGAAAATAATCCACGGTATTGCTTAAAGTATAAGATGCGTCGTTTACGCCGGATCCAGGAGCGATTTTGACGTAATAATCTCCGCCAGGTAACGAAAGATTAATGTTTTCATCCGCCAGACCCTTTAGCGAAGATGATTTTAACGACTTGTATTTGGCATCATATAGTGTCATGTTCGCATCGCCAGTAAGGCCAGTCAGGTTCAGACTCAGCTTTCCTGCTCGATCCAGCGCCAATTTATAGTAGTCCGCCGCATCGCCTAAGCCGACCCGCTCTGTACTGGCATCATTAACATCCCACACTCTTGCCGTCCCCGGCGTGTTGCCGGGATCTGCATCGTTATCAGTAATATTGATGGTTCCGCTGGTTGCCGAGCCGAGGCTGTAAGCCGCGTTGGCAGTCAGGTTTAGAATAGCCGTTTCGGCACCTTCAACAATGGCGTCATCAATCACGCCCAGCGTGACGTCGACAGAACTCTGCCCGGCGGCAATTGTTACGCTATTATCCAGCGTCGAACTGCCTTGCTTGAGTTCATAATCATAATAGTCCATGACCGTCAGATAAATCTGTCCCCGCTGTCTTGCGTCCCCGGAGACATTAAATTTTACTGTCAGCGCATTGGCCGTATCACCCGTGCGATAAATGCGGAACGTGCCGGTGTCGGCCGGTTCGCCAGCCGCGACATCGATTGTCGCAATCGTAATGGCGGGCAACGGCACTGCATCATTGATGAACGTATTGCTCAGCGTATAATCGGTGTTGACGGTACCAATTCCGCCATCAGCAGGCGCGACCTTGACGTAATAAGTGCCAGCCAACAACGCCACACTATTAATTAATTCATCAGCAGTTCCAAGATTCACGGAAGTATTCAACTCGATACCAGCCCAATCCAGCAGCGCCAGATTAGCATCGCCGCTCAAACCGGTCAGATTCAGGCTCAGCGTTCCGTTATTAAGTATTGTGAGTTTATAATAGTCGGCAGCATCGCCGAAACCGACAAACTCGGTCGTAAAACTGTTAACATCCAGCGTGCCAGCAGTAGCCGGCGTATTACCGACTGTATCCGTCGGCGTAACAATGAATGAAGCAGTTTTGCTCCATGCGCTATAGTTACCGGAATTGTCCTGAGAACGCACCTGCCAGTAATACGTTCCGAGAGAGAGACTTTCCTTCGATGCCTGACTGACAACAACATGTCCGGAATATTCCGGACTGCTGAAATCCGCATTGTTATCAACCTGGAGTTCATATTGCTTAACGCCGCTGGTGGCGTCCGTTGCATCAGCCCAGTCAAACGCGACACTGCTGCCGGTAACCGTCTGCTTCAAGTCGGCAGGGACAGTCGGCGGGATGATATCAGCTACTGAAATCACCGCCGTCAATTGGTCGCGGGTAGAATCGGCAAAGTTGAGCGACAACTTATTGCCATTGCCGAAAGTATAACTGGAGCCAACAGCCAGATTAACCGTTTGGCCGTTATCCGTTACCGAGAATGTTTTACCGTTCATACCGCTCAGGTTAACCCCGTCGGCTAAAATGTATGAACCCTTTGCCGTATTGTTCAGATTCAACGAATAAGCAGTTGCGTAAGCGCCTAAAATTCCTCCATTGACAGTAACCAACACATCATTGATGTTCGCCGTGCTCAAAGCATAAGACAAAGTCGTCAGACTGCTGACAGATGCTGCATTATCGAGAACAACATGTCCACCAGCCACCGTCAGTCCGCCGGTCACACTACCTCCGGAAGACACATATATGCTCCCGCCGGAATTGACAACGGTATTCCTTGCCGTGCCGCCGTTTTCAACATCCTGATAACCGCCGGAGTTAATAGTGGTATTACTCGCCATGCCGCCGTCAAAGACTGCCAGACTGCCGCCGGAGTTAATGGTCGTGGAATCTGCAACCCCTTCTTCAAAAATGTCTTGAATGCCGCTGGAGTTGATGGTCGTGGAATTCGCCACGCCAGACCAGATACTCTGTTTTCCGTCGTTAATGGTAGTGAAGTTTGTAACACCATCGGCGTAAACCAACAGACCGCCACTGTTAATGACAGTGGAATTCGCCACACCACCGGCAAAGATAGTCTGTCCGCCGCCGCTGATAGTAGTGAAATTCGCCACTCCGCCGGAAGAAACCAACTGTGCTCCTTCGGGGTTAATAGTCGTAGAATTCGCCACGCCGCCGGAAAGGACAGTCTGGTCGCCGTTGTTGACGGTCGTGGAATTCGCCACGCCACCAGAGGAAACAGCCTGCAAACCGCCGTTAATTGTAGTAGCGTTTGTCACGCCACCGGAAGAGATATTCTGATAACCATTTGTACTAATGGTGCCGCTGTTGGCAATGCCGCCTTTGACAATACTTTGGGTCCCGTTGCTGACCGTTTCGCCGGTTACGGTCTGGGATGATACGATTGGAGTAAACGCGGTATCGCCTAAATCTAATTTATACACATAGACACATCCTGACTCCGCGCCGAAAGCATCATTGCCGCTTTCTCCAATCACCACGCTATCGCCGGAAATGGAAACGCTTGTCCCGAATTTACTATAACCGTCCACGTCATAATAGCCGGTAAGCGTGGATTTATCCCATGCCGTTCCGTTCCAATGATAAGTCAGCACACAACCAAGATCGTCTGAATCAGATAAACCGCCAACAACAAAAGTATTTCCTGATGCGGCAAGTGAAACCTTGCCAGAATTATAGCCTTCGAGAGAAAATTTTGTTTCATCCCATCCGCTTCCGTTTTTGCGATAAGCGTAAACTCCGTTACTATTATCATTATCTGCCCAGCTAACAATCAAATTACTGGAAATAGCAACGTTCCTCCCAAACCTGTCATCAGCGACTTCATCAGATGCTGTAAGCTTTTGAACAAAATCCCAAGAAGTTCCATTCTGCTGATAGACATATACGCTACCTGAATCCTGCCCTTTATCGTCATCTCCAGGGGCTCCGACTATCATGGTATTGCCATAAGCAGCAATGGAATAGCCGAAATCATCCCCTTCTGCTTTATCTGCGGCGGTAAGCTTGTAACTGTTGATCCATGCAGAACCGTTCCATTGATAAATATAAGCCGCTCCGGTATAGTTGCTATCACCTTCAGCACTGACTGCAACTGTATCACCGGTAATCGCGACAGAGTGGGCAAAGCCGGTATTCTGAGTGATTATAGATTCGCCCCACGTTGTGCCGTTCCAGCGGTAAATAGATGCATTCACAGAATTTCCAATGACCACAGTGTTGTCAGAAGTTGCAACCGTGTAGATTTTTCCATTACCAGCATCGGGCGTGAATTTCGTCTCATTCCATTTAGTTCCATCCCAACGATAAATATAATAATTGTCGCCGACAGTTGCAATTATGTCCCCTGAAACCGCCGCATGCAGACCAAAATAGCTATTCGCCGCAGCATCAGAGGCATAAATCACAGTTTTGGAAAAATTGCCCTCTACCGTAAAGCTTTTAACATCGCTCCAGGCGCTAGTACCGTATTCATTACTGGCACGAACTCGATAATTATAAGTACCGTCAGCCAGCGTAGTGCTCATCTCGCTGATGCTTGGAGAATTGTATAAGTCTAAGGTATTGCCAAAATCCGAGTGGGTATCCACCTGTATTTCGTATTTGGTAGCATGATTCACATCGCTCCAGTTAAACGCGACCTGATTCCCTTCCAAATTTTGAACTACATCCTTAGGCACTGGCAGATAATTATTAACATCCACCGTAAAGCTGGAATTTTGGCTCCATGCGGATTCATTGCCTGCCGCATCCACCGCTTTCACATGCCAGGTAAATTCTCCCGGCTTCGGCGATTCCCGCAGTATCGATGTCTCGTCAGACTGCAAATCGCTGGTTATTGGATTACCGTCGGCATCAAACAACGTGAACACATAATGATCTGATGTCATATTAGTTGATGCTGTCCATTTGAACTTAATATTCCGGTTTTCGTCAAACTCTACTGAAAGTCCGGTCGGTCCAGCTGGCAAGGTTTTTATGGTCAAAGCAAATATATCATATGCTGAATTACCGTTGCCGTCATTTGCAATAACCTTAATGTTGATTGAACCGTCCTGAATCGGAGTTCCTGACAACGTTTTTGTACTCTGGTCAAAAGTCAGCCACGCCGGTAATGCAGAATCATCTTCTTGCGACACCGATATGGACAGCGTGTCATTGTCAATGTCCTCAAAAGTGCCATCAGGAATAATATATTTGAAAACATCTCCAGAAGATAAAATCTGATCAGCAACTGGATTAGCAACGACAGGACTATGATTTACAACAGCTCCGGTAACTGATATGTCATACTGCCCAATATCATTATTCACATTAGTATTAATTTCAATGTAATAAGTTCCGGCGGATAACCGCTGATTTATTTTTAATGCCGTTCCATCCGCTCCTGTTTTCGAAACAAGGCTACCGCCAAAGCCCGAATTGTCATTATTCGCCTTATACAGGTCTACTATGCCCGCAAGACCCTCCCCGGTTGATTTATCTGCAAAGGCACTTAAATTAATATTAATGTCGTACACGTCGCGCAGTGTAAATTTAATCCAGTCATGATCGCCACCGGGCATGGAGTGAATTTGCTTAACTCCGTCCAGAGTTATTGACTTTGCATTTTGCCAGTCATTATCATTTTCAAAAGAATCAATCATAGGCGCATTGATTATCAGACTGTATGTATTTGCTTCCACGCCTTGTTCAAAATGTAAGACTTTATCACCAGGATAGTTGTTATAATAATTATTTGTGGCAGTTGCTCCATATACAATCGCATAATAGGTATCTGCTCCTAAACCTTCTAGTGAAATCTTTTCTTCTCTTGAGTCAGTAGCTGACCAAGAGTCAAACCATTCGCCTTTGATGGGGCACCATCTATTACTGTTATTAAATTTCCCAATTGCAAGATCAAGATCACGTGTACCTGTAGCATCGTCAGAATATTTCATATAAAGAGTTACGGAATCATTTTTTGTCCCAGTCGAGGTTATAGTAAATTTGTAATAATCTACATCGCCGGAAGTAATGTTCAGACCTAAATCTTTACTTAAATATAAATTCCCTTCAACGACACCCAAATCCGTCGCCTGGGTTGGAGTATTATTCGGCTCAAAAGTATCCCCCGCAGTATTAATTTTTACTTGACTAGCCGCAACTTTATTACTTGCAATGCCAAAATTATTATATGCTTGAGCACTGAAAGTGTATGTTCCTGTCTGTGTAGTATTTGCCGAAAAACTCCAGCCGTCAGTGGCATCTTTATCACAAGCAATAACATTTCCGTTTACAGAAAATTCGACATATGCAATATCAGTACCGGTTACATTGTTGGCGGCAATAACAAGCTTTTGACGTTGAGTGATATTAGTTGATGATGGTGTTACAGAACCTATGCCGGGTGCAAGATACTCCTGATTCACATTATTTGGATCTGGGGTACTAGCTTGATTCAAAAAATCCCATTCAGCTAACTTGAGACTGAAAAGATCTTTGTTGCCAGGATCTGTAAGAAAGGTATCCCAATACAGTTTTGAATCCAGATTCAGTGACCCTGGCGCAGTAAACACCCACGGAGTTGGATTTTCCTTTATGTATTGAGCCTTAAGATGCTGTATAACATATGCATCTAATGTTATGCCTCCCTTGGCTGCTACACCATTTAAAACATTGGCTTCTCCAGTTAAGATTGCATGAAAATTCATAGACGGATCAATCGTGGCATTAGAGAGATAAAAACCATCTTTTATTGAAAATGCCCCGGTCGTTTGCAAATTAAAATCAACTCCAATCTGATACGCAAGATTGCCATCAATTGATGCCAGCCATGATGGTACTCCAGCTGCGGCTTCAGTAAGAGAAAAGCTTGGCAATTGAATTTTTGTATCAAAAGCCATATTGAGTTGTGTTGAGCATGAAGCTCCATCAGTCAATTGCAGATTGTTATCAATATTCGGGCCAAATGCAATGTTGAAATTACCCGATGCATCAACCGTAATATTAGCATTTTGCCATTCGCCGGAATAATTTGCGCCGGAACTTGTTCCGCCTGAAAGTTTGAATTTCTTATCTATAATTTTTTGACCCAAAACCTCCATGCCCAAATAATATTCAGAATCAGTAATGGAAACAGCGCCGTTAGCATCAGATTTTATAGTCAAATACCATCCACCGTCAATCCCTGTTCGCAGATTAGAAATATCCAATAGTGGCTTCCCGTCTTTTGTGTTAAAATATGGGACATTCCACTTCCAATCATCAGGCGTGAAAACTTCTTTATTGAAGTCCTCAAGCTTGATTGAAATGGAATAACCATTATCCGAAGTAGCTGAAACTTTTTCAATGTGCGCATTCGCTTTTTGCAACCAGTTCGGAAGCATTAAAAGATTTACATCAACATTATAAGTGTCAAGCAATGTACTGCTGGCATAGGATTTCACGACTAAATCATTAGTATTTATACAGTCGGACATATTTACTTTTACCGACCAACCATCATTTCCATTAGTATCCCAAATAGTCTGTCCACCTACTTCAAAAGCTACTTGGGTTGCGCCTGTTGATACTGTAGCGGAGAATGTATTGAATAAATCAGATATCCCACTCCCCGCAATGAAACGGAAATTATTTAGTGATGACGTTACAGATGTTATATCGCCAGAAATGGCATAGTTATTAATACTATTCATGGAATTATCAGATTTAGTATTATGCTCAAACCCAATTAGATGCCCGGCTTCGTGGGCTATAATGTCGGTTAGCTGGTCGGTAGACGTGATTTTATCGGAGAAGACGTAGGCGTTGTCGGTTTTTATTTGGTTCCCGCCGTCAATGGTTTCGGAGAGTCCGAGGAAGTTGCCGTACTGGGCGAAAGCGGAACCAGCGCTGCCGACGTAAATGGTGGAATACTGAACAGGTGATGAGTGATGAGTGATGAGTGATGAGTCGGGCAACGTTACGGTAAAGGTTACGCCAGAACCAGCGTAAGTGGTGTTCAGTTCCGTGATGATTTTATTGATGCGGGCCTGGTCCAGGCCGGAATCGGCAACGTTAATGCCGTCAACCGTGATATTCAATGCAGCATTGTCGTAGGATACGTTGTTCGCACCATTAAAGTCGAGGTAAATGACTTGTTCGCCGGAGTATTCAGCGTTCGGATCAAGTAGTTCCATACCGTTCAACTGCAAGGTTTTCACATTCATCACGGATTTCTCCTCTTTTTTACATGCTGTATAACCTGTTTATTTCGGCATGTTTCAAAAAATGTTATAGATAGTTGACACTTCTTTAGACGTAGCCGCACTGGAGTCTTCAAGCCCCCAGTTCAACTTCCCTCCGTATGGGGGCGTTCTGTTTCTCAGGAAGCTTTGAGCAATACTAATTCA
>CAIPAT010000295.1 GCA_903863035.1 uncultured Lentisphaeria bacterium | reverse complement strand
CGAGTTTCTTGCGTTCGTATTTTCCCGTTCATCCTTCGGACGATATTCATATCGCCCATCAGTCAGAACGAAAAAATCCAATCCGCAATCTAACTCGTCTATGCGAAATTTTTAGCTTTACAGAGTACTAGACTAACGTCCAGCAGTACATAAAACTGGATTTGAGTTAGAATTTCATTCTTAATTCTGGATTCTGTCTTCTGAATTCCTGCAAAACGCGAGTTTTGCAATTGACTCGGTATTACAAAAATGAGCTCCAAGTTTGTTCCTGCCGCAATGTATACTCTGCACGGTTGAAAATTTAAGAATAGACGAGCAGGATTGTGGATTGGATTCGCACTCTTCCATGTCTTCGATACCCCCGCGGCAGCCTCTCAGAATACGAACCAGTAATCTTCGCAATCTATGTTAAATTTTCAGCAGAATAGAGTATATTTATCATATTTCAACAAAAACATTAAGTTAATAGGATATTTTGTGACAGTTCTTTATATGCAATCTTATTGTATCATGATATTGTAAGAAGAATAAGCTTGATACAGTAGTTTCTTTTAGCGAATACAAAATTATACGATTACAGGATGATAATGAAATCATTTTTAAATTTCATTTTATATGAAAAAGCGGATTATGAACTGGTGGACGCGCTGGGTGAAATCATCGGCGGAGCACGTCCGCAAAAGCATCGGCGCCGTTTATTCGATCCTTATTTGCATCCGCGCGGAATCAAGGAACTGGCGGCGCGCAAGGAAATCCGGCTGGTTTACGCTATGCTCAAGCTGCTCGACTCGGCAGAACCTGATGAAGACGCGGTGAATGACCGGATCAGTGCGCTTAAGTCGTTGCGCGACGAAGTGCTGGACGGCAATCCGAGTTCGCTGCGGGTGAACACGGCACGGGTGCTGCTGCAAATCATGAAACTGCTGATACGTTCAGCAGGCGACCATCCGCGGCAGCTCCGGCTGGCGCATGAATTGCGGGTGGCGCTGGTTGGTCAGCCGCGCTTCATCCGCCGCCAGTTGCAGCGTTATCATTTACTGGAGATGCCGGAGGCATGGAACCAGACCACGTTCGATGACCATGTCCATGACGCCAATACCAAAGGACGCAAGACGCCGACGCATCTCATTATGGATGCCTGGATCAAAGGGATCCGCCAGTTGCAGGTGATTTATTACAGTTATGTGCCGCCGCTGGCGGCGCGCGAGTTATTGCAGGCGGCGGAGATTATGGGCATTGATATCCGCATCGGGGTGGAATATTCGACGGCCGGGCGCGGTAAATTTGTGGACATGATCTGGACTCCGCGCGGTTTTTTGTCGATCAGTAACTTTCTGGCGTTTCTTGAAAAATCTGAAGTCAAGGCGTTTTTTGCCGGTTCCGTTGCCGCCAGCGAATGGAGAACGCGGCAGGTCATGGCACAGTTCAGGCAGTTTAACGTCGCCGCCAGGCTGGAATTGAATGACTGCTTTCGTGTCGCCTGTCCGGAGCTTGGCGAAGATGAATTTCTGAAGTCGGTGGGAGCAGGACAGCCGTCAATGCTGCATTTGTCGGAATTCATTTACGGGGTGTATGCGCAGCTGCTGCGTCACCGGCTTGAAGATTCTGAAAGACTGAACAGCTCCAGCGAGGAACTGGCGCAAATCAAAGAACAGCTGGCTCTGCTGACTCCGGAGTTCATCAACGATCAATACCTGGTTGGCGGGACATGTGGCGTCATGCCGGAAAACATTTCAGAACTGCCGCCGGTTATGCGGCTCTCGCAGCGTGAACTGTCCGAACAGCTGTATGCGCTGCCATCAGCTTGCCGTCTATGCCTGAACCTCAGCGGGCTGGTCCTGGAAGATGTGATTGAGACCATTTACGATTGCGCAGGCAGAATCACGCATCTCGAAATATTCAATCTCAAGGATTTCAAAAGCGGTAACAGTCCGGACATCGCCGCCATCAACGCTCTGCGCCAGGCCATCAATCACGGCAATGTGGTAAGATTAAAGCACATAATCCGTGAAACCATTGAAAGGCTGGGGCATTCCAGCGACCCGCACCTGGAGGCCAGACTGGAAAAACTGCATCTGATCTTGCGAAATATTCCGGCCCTGATTGAATTTTACGCAGGGGCGCCGCTTGGAACCAGGCTCGGCAGTGATTCCACCGGCCGTTACCGCCGGCTGCACGGCATGGGGATGATTATCACCGACTCGCTGCCGCGGCGCGAACGGCGGCGAATCTTAAGCGGACGTGACTGCAACCGCGAAGTTATCCCGGTCGAAGCCAGAGTCACCCGGTGCTCAAAATACACAAAATATCCATCCGGTTGCAAATGGTTCAATGCGCTTAACTCGCTATTCCGGCGCTTCAATTACCCGTTCGGGCTGGGCCTGACCAGAAAAGACGAATGGCTGTTCGAGGACAGTGCCGCGCAAATCGGACAACAGAGCAACATTGCGTCGCTCGGGGGATACTGGGACGAACCGGCTCACGCAGGGGTGTCACTCTTTCATCCTTACTCGTTTGTGGACTACTGGAATTGTTTGAATTCCAACCTGAGAATCGCAATCAAGGTCCTGACGGGTTTCATCCCCGCGTTCCTCTCTTTTTACTTTACCAACGACTGGTGGCTGCTGGCCTATGGCGGCGCATTCATCTGGCTGGGAATTACCGGGGTACGCAACATCATCCAGGCTGTACTTGGCGGTGGCGGCTGGCGGCGGTCCGACATGCTCAAATGGAATGATTTTATCAGCTGGCAGCGCATCGCCGATTCGCTCATGTATACCGGCATTTCCGTTCCCTTGCTGGACTTGTGTGTTAAAACGCTGCTGCTGGACAAAGGCATGGGCCTGACTGCCAATCAAAACCCCGTAGCGGTATATTCGGTAATCGCACTCATCAACGGCTGTTACATTTCCGGACACAATCTGTTCCGCGGCCTGCCCAAAACCGCCATAGTCGGTAATCTCTTCCGCGCGGGGCCGGCCATTCTGCTGTCCATCCTGTTCAGCATGGCGTTGTCAATGTTCCTGGGCGTATGCGGCGTTGCCAATGCGGCCGCCATCATCCAGCAGTGGGCGGCGGTCATCTCCAAAGCAGCCTCAGACTGCATCGCCGGAGTCATTGAAGGCTACGCCGACCGCATGAAGAACATCCGGATGCGGCTTACCGACTACCGCGGCAAACTGTCGCAACTATTTGCAACTTACGCCAAACTGGAAGTGCTGTTCCCTGAAGACGATGTCCTGGAAATGCTGAAATCGCCCAAGACCCTGATCAAATCCATCGACAATCAGGAACTGGAACGAATCATGATTGTAAACGCGCTGGATTTGCTCTATTTCTGGATGTACCAGCCGCAAGCATGCAATGCCTTGAAGATTGTCATGCACGAAATGTCGCCGGAAGAACGCTGCATCATGGTCCGTTCACAGTTCATCCTTAAACGCGAAAAAGACATCAGCCAGATGCTGGTTGACGGAGTGGTCGGCAAGAGTTTTGCCAAAGCATTATCATTCTACCTCGACCGCCACCTTGTCTATCTCCACCAGATAAAAAATCGATGGGATATCTAACCGTCGGATATTGACTGGCGATATGAATATCGTCTGAAGGAGGAACGGGAAAATATGGACGCCAGAAACGAGCCGCGAAGCGGTTGCGGTCTATGTTAAATTTTCAGCCGTGCAGAGTATAATTTTTTGTTCTTCCTGAACACTATAAAAAAGACAGGCAGGAGTTAACATAAAAATTGCCACGGAGATTCACGCATCAGTCTGCTATGACAATGGTAACGGGAAAATGGTTTGATACATTTTCCTCAAAATCCTTGAAGTTCCCCTTCGCAGTTTCCTGCTTTGAATCTGCAATAACCTCTTTGGCGGCATTTCTAGTTTTCTCGAAAAGAACCTTGTTCAGAAAGATACGGTCAAATTTCTGGCTTAACGAGTTTTCATAAATAGCCGTATCTTCATCGCATTTCGCTTCTATGAAGTCAACTTCCTTAATCGGCGCAGTCGGGTCTTCCCCTTTATAGATATTTGTATCTCCGCAAATGATCATATTTTCAGCATGGCTGCTGCTTTTAAGCCAATTCGCCAGCTGCTCAAACTGCATCTGCCTGATCTCTTTGCAATCGGGCAAATCCTTGAGCTGGATATTCATAACATCAAGTGTGAATCCCGGATTATCTGCAGCTTGAAATGTTCCCAATAAAGGCCGCTTCATCTTTCCCCTGAAACAAGGTCCGGGAACAATACATTTCATTTGGGTAACCGTCCATTTGGTTCTGTCATATAAAAACCCCAGGCGTTGAGATTTATTCTTAGTATCAATGTAGTAAGTCCAGCCTTTCTGCGTTTTGTTCAGCTCTGCAACGATAAAGTCAAGATAATGGCATTTTACGACTCCGTTTTCGGAGAGTGACGGCGTAATTTCCTGAATTGCAAAAAGCGCGGCCTTGGAATCTAAAATTTCCGATACATAACGGTTGAGATTTTCCGTGTCATCCAGCTTGTCCTCGCTGCTGCCAAGCCATTTCATGTTCCAGGTGCCGATTGTATACAGTTTCCCGTCCGCCCGGAGTGACAATGCGCTAACCAAGCAGAGTCCAATGATTACAAGACTGCGTTTCATAATTATTCTCCCAGTTTGAACTGTTTATATAAAATAGAAGCAACCATTTTATTTTCAAGTCCTTTAATATCAACAAGAATATTTAATAAACACATTGCCATTCACAGTTCGCCAGGCCGCTGCATAAAAATCAACCACAATTTTAAATATTTAAATAAAAACTATTAATTTTGCTTTTTTTAGCCTTTCCGGAATTTTTATTGTAACCTTTTTTTTCCCCGGAACACTATAATAAAGACAGGTGAATTTTAGAAGCAGGTGTTAACATAAAAATTGCCCGGTTGAGAAAAAAACTTTAATCTTGCGTTTTTTATGATATTTTAATAGATTAGTTACTTTTTGAATAATGAATACATTAACCATGACAACAGGCCTGGTTTTATATTATGAAAACACTCAGACTTGAATATCTGTTTGTGACAATGGCGGCAAATAACAACTCATGTGGTAAAATACCGGAGAAATAAACAATGTCTTTCACATCAAACGTGTCTTCCGGAGCAGTAGTAACCGGCGAATTGATTTCCAGCGGCGAACAATATGTCAGTTCCGGCGGAACAACAAGCAACACCTTCATCAAGAATTCAGGCGAACAGCATGTGGCCTCCGGCGGCACTGCAATTGTCACTACAATCAATTCCAGCGGTTATCAATATGTTGAAGGCGGTGCAATTGCCACGACCATCAATTCCGGCGGCAGCCAATATGTTGACGGCACTGCAACCATCACCACCATCAATTCCGGCGGCAGTCAATATGTTGGCGGAGTGGCAGTCAGTACCACCATCAATTCCGCCGGCAGTCAGGAGGTAGCTTTCTATGGCACGGCAGTCCGCACCATTATCAATTCCGGCGGCATTCAGGCCGTTTCCTATTACGGTCTGGCCAGCAGCACTGTAATCAACAGTAACGGGCGTCAGTATGTTTCCTCCGGCGGCACGGCAACCAGCACGTTCATTTCCTCCGGCGGCCATCAGGAAATTTTTTCATCCGGCCTGACATTCTATACCATCATTTCATCCGGCGCCCGGCAGTTTGTCTCTTCCGGCGGCATCGCGAGCAATACCTACGTTTCCTCCGGCGCCAGCCAAACGGTTGAAGGCAGTGCGGTCAACACCTACATTTCATCCGGCGCCAGGCAGCTTATTTCCGGCGGCACGGGGACTGGTGCAGTCATCTATTCCGGCGGCGGACAATTCGTCTTTTCCGGCGGCACAGCCAGCAAGTCACTGGTCAAAAGCGACGGCATGATGATGATTGGCTCCAGTGGCAGCGCTACTGGTTTTACCATCTCTTCCGGCGGAACATTGGGTTGGGGCTTTGATGCGTTATTAAGCGGCACCAGCGCCGGCAGCGCTATTTCCAGCAGCACCGGCAACAACAGTTACAATCTGTATATATACGGCGGCGAACAATATGTTTCATCCGGCCAGACTGCGGATAGCACCAATATTAATTCCGGCGGCAGTCAATTTGTACAGCGCGGCGGAACGGCGAACAATGCGATCATCAGAAACAGCGGTCATCAATATGTTTCATCCGGCGGGGCGGCGAACAATGCGGTCATCTCCTCCGGCGGCAATCAGGACACCTCTTTTAACGGCACGGCAAACGATACGGTCATCTCCTCCGGCGGCAGCCAGCACATTTCATCCGGCGGCGTAGCGAATAATATCCTCATTGGCGCCGGCGGCGATCTTTGCGTTGACGAAGGCGGACAGATTACCGGAACATTGAAAGTAGACGGGGGCCATGCTGAACTGGAAAATGCCAGTGCGTTGTCGGCAATGACAAATGTGGAATATATCCTCGCGGATGCGAGCGCGAACGATTCTCTGATGACTGTCTCTGCCGGTACCTCAGGAACAGACCTTGCAACTTACTCCCTGGACCTGGACAATACCCGGGCTGGTTCTTATTTTCTGTTTGAATCTGCCGACCTCAGCGGTATCGCCGGTAAGACTTTTACCGTTTATTGCGGCGACTCCAGTTTCAGCTTAACGGTTGGCTCAACTTATACATTCATTAACGGCAACAGCATCTCGCTCAATATTACCGATTCCACGCTTGACCACCTGGTGGCGGAAGTCTCCGGTGATTTTATCGCACCGTCCGTGCCGACAGGCCTGACGCAAAAAGCCGCCGGCTCTAACGCCGCGCTGGACTGGGCTGATGCCAAAGATAACTCTTCCGGAATAAAGCAATACAACATAGAGTACTCCACAGACAGCCTGTTTGCCGGGGCAACTACGGTGACAAGTACTGTCAGCAGTCTCAATCTTGCACTTACCGGCTTAACTGCGTTGACTACCTGCTACTGGAGAGTACAGGCGGAAGATAATAATGGAAACTTGAGCAGTTGGAGCAACAATTCTTCGTTCACTGCAACCCCTGTAGATACGGCGGCTAATGATTACAAGACGGCAAAAGATATTGCCGTGCTCGACAACTGGATCGGGCTTGATGACGCCGCTGATTGTTATAAAATAACTTTGACCAATGCCGCGGTGCTAACCCTGAACTTGAGCGGGATGACCGGGGATGCCAACCTTTCGCTGCTGGATGCCAACGGCAAAGTCCTGAAAACCGCGGCCGCCAAGGGGACCGCGGACGAAACAATCGCCAATCAATTACTGTTAACCGGGACGTATTACGTTAAAGTCGCGGTAACTGATGGCGGCAAGGGAACAGTCAATACTAATTATGTGCTCGGCAATACGATCAGTTATTTCCCGATAGATACGGCGGCCAATGATTACAAAGCAGCAAAAGATATTGCGGTGCTCGACAACTGGATCGGATTCGGCGATGCCGCCGACTGCTATAAAATTACTCTGACCGGGGCCGCGGCACTCTCCCTGAACCTGACCGGGATGACCGGGGATGCCAATCTTTCGCTGCTGGACGCCGGCGGCAAAGTCCTGAAAACCTCCGCCACTAAAGGAACTGCGAGCGAAGCAATTACCAATGTAGCATTGCTTTCCGGAACCTATTATGTCAAAGTCGCAGCCTCTGACAGTGGCAAGGGTACTGCAGGCAATACGAATTATGTGCTCGGCGATACAATCACTTATTATCCGACAGATAAGGCGGCCAATGATTATAAAACTGCGGCAGATATTGCGGTGCTCGACAACTGGATCGGATTCGGCGATGCCGCCGACTGCTATAAAATTACTCTGACCGGAGCCGCGGCACTCTCCCTGAACCTGACCGGGATGACCGGGGATACCAACCTTTCACTGCTGGACGCCGGCGGCAAAGTCCTGAAAACCTCCGCCACTAAAGGAACTGCGAACGAAGCAATTACCAATGTATCATTGCTTTCCGGAACCTATTATGTCAAAGTCGCAGCCTCTGACAGCGGCAAGGGTACTGCAGGCAATACGAATTATGTGCTCGGCGATACCATCACTTATTATCCGACAGATAAGGCAGCCAATGATTATAAAACCGCGGCAGATATTGCCACGCTCGACAACTGGGTCGGATTCGGCGATGCCGCCGACTGCTACAAAATTACTCTGACCGGGGCTGCGGCACTCTCCCTGAACCTGACCGGGATGACCGGGGATGCCAATCTTTCGCTGCTGGACGCCGGCGGCAAAGTCCTGAAAACCTCCGCCACTAAAGGAACTGCGAACGAAGCAATTGAGAATGTATCATTGCTCGCCGGAACCTATTATGTCAAAGTCGCAGATGGAACAGGCGTAAACGCTGCGGCTTACACACTGGCCAATCAAATTAGTTACTTTGCCGGGGATACCACCGATAAAGCTGGAAATACTATTGATGCGGCAAAACTTATTGACGGACCGACGCAAACCGGCTGGGTGGGGTTTGGCGACAGCAATGACTACTACAGATTTGATTTGGCGACTTCGGCAGATGGTACATTACGTTTGTATGATATGGCTGGCGGCAATGCTGATTTGTCACTGTGCGATGTGAATGGCAAATTGATCAAGAAATCGTCTAATACTGGAACGCTTGAAGATACACTTACAAGTACTCTTGCTGCCGGAACCTATTATGCCAGAGTTAATGCAGTATCCGGAAATGTTGATTACAAACTGGACTTCAGTAAAAAAGATATTGTTTCAGGAATGCTTGCAGGCTGATATTGCCTTATAAATAAATCTAAAAAAAACCGAATCAATGTTGACATTTCAACTTCCAAGAACTATATATAGGTATATACATCAGTTCTTTAAAAAAAGAAGTTGAAATATGGATACCTGCGTCAAGATAGAAAACAAATATGAAGCGATTGTAACGTCGCTGAAGCAACAGATCAGCAAAGGCCTGCTGGCCGGACAGATTCCGGGACAGCGCCAGCTGGCGGACATGTTTAACGTCAATGTCATCACTTTGCGCAAAGCTCTGACCCGGCTGGAAGCAGAGGGATTACTGGAAAAACATCCCTGCAAAGGGGTATTTGTCCGGGAAAAATTGGACATTCAGCAACATGAAACCGTAGCTTTAATGCTTTATTCTCACGGCCATTTATATCAGGAAATGACGGCCATGGTAAGCCGTCAGCTTCAAGACCGCGGCTTCTACTCCATGCTGCTCGACACCGACTGGCGACAGACCGGCAGCGAACAATTAAAAGAGCAAATTATTCGATTAATCAGTTCCAGTCCTGCCGGTTTTATCATCGACGGATACCGTAACTTCCCGTTTGAAATGCTGCGCGAATACCGGCGGCGCATCGGTAACCTGGTATTTATGTTCCGCAACCATGCGCCGGATATCGAAGCTGACAACGTTCTGACCGACTATGCCGGCGGCGGCTGTCTCGGCACTGAATACCTGCTTAACCGCGGCCGCCGGAAAATATTATTTGTAATGCCTCCGCCGCCGCGGCTTTATTACGATGCCGTACTCGCCATGGATGGAGCTAAGAAAGCCCTGGCCGGACACCAGATTGAATTCACCCCGGAAATGATTATTGATTATCAGGAAGAGCTTTTTGAAAACGGGCATTACGAACTCCTGGAAAAACGGCTGCGGCAATACCGTCCGGACGCCATTTTCACTTTTGGCGATTACATGGCCAGACCGTTCTACGAAATTGCCGCCGCCATGGGCCTCAGCATCCCGGGCGACATTGCCATTCTGGGTTATTACAATACCCCATGGGCCACCAGTTACCGCGTTCCCATGAGTTCAATATCCGTCAATGGACAGAAAATCGCCATTCAGGCAGCCGAATGCCTGATCAGCCGTACCGAGAATCCCAAACAACCCTGGCGCGACATTGTCGTCGAGCCGGTTATAGTCGAAAGACTTTCAACATAAAACAGGAGAAACGCCATGCTTACAAGTAAAAAGAATTTCACACTCATCGAACTCCTGGTCGTGATCGCGATCATCGCGATTTTGGCCGGAATGCTGCTTCCGGCATTGAACAAAGCCCGGAACAAATCCAAGGCAATCAATTGTATGAGCAATCAAAAACAAGTCGGACTGGGATTTGCGCAATATGCTAATGACTACAACGGATTCCTCTGGCTGTCAGACGATTCCGCGCTGAAAGTATACAGTCGCAAGCTGTTCGACGAAAAGTATATAACCAACCAGAAAACATTCGTCTGCCCGTTGACAGCACAGTACGGAGTAGGCACCTATGGCTGGTGGTGGCTGACCTATGCCGCCCGCTACGCGACACCCTCTTCAGCGAACTATCCGTGCCTCTCGATCAAGGTTCAGCGCAGCCCTTCCAAGCTATACCTGCTCAGCGATGGCTGGAGCATCACCAAGCAGTGTCCTTACGCACTTTCTTCCAAGTCGCTTGCCGATATTTATGCATATCCGTTTCTCAGTCATGACCAAAGCGCCAATGTGCTGTTCCTGGACGGTCACGCCGCCGCCTGTAAAACAAATGATTTCCAGTCGTCTCAAGTCCTCTATTGGGAGAAATTTGATGGTTCCGACAACCGTTTCAAATATCTAGTGGTCGGCTTTGACAACAAAACAAAATTACAACTCTATTAACTATGAAGGATTGGAAATGACACGAATCATCATAATAATAATCGCCGGACTGTTAATGCCGGGCTGGGCCGCCACCGCCGGAACAGAAAAAATACTGGGGGGATACTATGCCACGGAGAAATGGAGTATGGACAAACTGCCGGCGGAGAAAATTGACTTCACCACTTATAACTTTATATTTCAGGCTTTCCTGAAAGCCAAAGAGGACGGTACGCCGATCCTGGCGCCGGGACGCTACCCCTGCCCCGATCTGGTCAAACGTGCCCATCGCAACGGGGCAAAAGTGATCATCAGCCTCGGTGGCGGCAGCTACAAACTATTTACTAAAATCTGCGCCGATCAGGAAACGTTCAAGCGTTTAACCGATGGCATCGCCGAATTTGTCGAGCAGAATAATTACGACGGCGTTGACCTGGACTGGGAGGGTGCGATCACTCCGGAACAGGGCAAATTGTGGGACAATCTGGTACGGGAACTCCGGCTCAGAATGGATAAAATCGGCAAAAACAAGAAACAGAAAATGTATGTTTTCGCAGCCCTGCCCTGCGGCAGCTGGTTCACCGGCAAACTCGATCCGGAAACCTTGCGGACACAACTCGATTTCATTAATCTGATGGCCTACGACCAGGGTTCGCAGACAGCAGGCTACCATGCCGCGCTCGAACCGGCGGCGGATGATCAGCGGCAGGTTGGATTCGCCAAAACGTTGAAATATCTTACAGACGACCTGAAAATACCCCGAGAGAAAATATGCATAGGGCTGCCGTTCTATGCCTATGTTTATGAAAACTGTCAGCGCTATGAGAAAGTCCCCAAAGGCGATCCGGTCAAAAAAGTCACCGCTCTTGGCTGGGCTGAAATAGACCCGATGGTCAAGACCTGGAAGCGGGAATACGATCCTGCCACGCGTGCCGCCATATTCACTTCGCCAGACGGCAAAACCGTGATCCCGGCTGACGATCCGCAAAGCATCGCGGACAAAACTGCCTGGGCGCAAGCCAATGGATACCCTGGCGTCTTCTGCTGGGCAATACATCACGATGCCATGCCCGACGGTTCCGCCCCGCTGACCAAGGCAATGAAACAGGCCTGGCAAAATAAGTAATTTTCCGCATGTAAAGATTTAGCGGCAGTGGCCCAATATTACCTGCGTGCTGGCCGATATACCTGTTAATCAACATCCAGAAAGCCGTGGGACCAATTGCTCAGGTCGTCTCAAGCGATTTGGTCTGCTGCACTTCTTCAAGTTACTTACCGGCGTCAACCAGCGGTTTGATGCAGTCGCGGAGCATCCAGCTGAAGTTTTTAAGCCTTTTCTGACCAACTGCTGACTCTTTTTAGACACCACATAAAAACTGAATTTTTGTTTTTTCTTCATAAAAATCAAATAAATTGACACGTACCAAAGTTGTAAATATCTGTAATTAGTGATATAATCTTTAGATTCGTCGTTATCTAATTATTGATAAAACATTCGTAAATAACATATACGGACCTCGCTAGGAAGAAAATGAAAATACAATTTTTGTATGCCGCCGGAGTGGTTTTGCTTAGTGTTTTCTCTGCCGTAACTTTGCATGCCGATGTAACTATGCCTAATATTTTCAACAGCAATATGGTATTGCAAAGGGAAAAAGATGTTCCAGTATGGGGATGGTCTTCTCCTGGTGAAAAAATTTCCATAAAAATCATGGCACAGAATCTGCAGACAACCGCCGACGCTTCCGGCAAATGGCAAACTAAATTAGCCCCGATGTCAGCCGGGGGACCATTCAAAATGGAAGTCAGCGGCAAGAACAATACGCTGGTGTTTAAAAATGTGCTGGTCGGCGAAGTATGGCTGTGCTCAGGGCAATCCAATATGCAGTGGCCGGTAAAAAAATCGTTGAATCCGGAACTTGAAACAGTCAATGCCAACCATCCAGAAATAAGACTTTTCTACGTTCCGCGCCTGATGAGCAATCTTCCGCAGACCAATGTCAACGCCCAATGGCAGGTATGTTCACCGCAAACCATCGTGGAATTTTCCGCTACCGCGTATTTTTTCGGACGTGAAATCAGCAAAAACCTGAACGTTCCGGTCGGACTGATAAATGCGTCATGGGACAGCACCAGGATCTGTCCGTGGACACCGACCACCGGATACAAGGCAGTACCATCACTACGGGAAATAGCCAAAATAGTGAACGACAAAATCGCAAAATACCAGAAAATACTTATTGGCAGTTCCAACAACGCCAGTTACAAAACCGCAAAAACGGAAAAGATGTCCGAGATTCTCCCTTTTGACAATAATGAATCGCCTACAGTTCTCTATAACGCGATGATCCATCCGCTGGTTCCGCTGGCTATCCGGGGAACAATATGGTATCAGGGCGAAGCCAACCGGGGCGAAGGCATGCTGTATTTCAATAAAATGCAGGCGCTGATCAATGGCTGGCGCAGTGTTTTCAGAAATGAAGATATGCCGTTCTATTTCGCGCAGCTGGCACCCAATGATTATGGCAACAATGCGGAAGCTCTGCCCGAAATATGGGAAGCTCAAGTCGCATCGCTGTCAATTCCCAATACCGGAATGGCGGTGACGATGGATATCGGCGATGTCAAGGATATTCATCCAAGAAACAAACAGGAAGTAGGCCGCAGGCTGGCGCTTCAGGCATTGAATAAAACTTACGGGCGGAAAAATATCATTTGCGATTCCCCGCTCTTCGACGAACTCAAGCTGGATGGAAACAAGGCCGTTGTCACATTTGAAAATGCAGTTGAGTTGAAGACCCGCGACGGCAAAGCTCCCGACTGGTTTGAAATCTGCGGCGAAGATATGGCATACAAAAAGGCTAACGCAACAATCGAGAGAAACAAAGTCATCCTTTCCGCCGACGGCATCGAAAAAATATGTTCAGTCCGCTTCGCCTGGCATCAACTTGCCGAACCTAACTTGATCAATGAGGCCGGACTTCCGGCGTCAGCATTCCGCGCCGGCAGACAACTTGTCGCCGGCGAATTTCGTAACCAGGAAAAAATATTGAGCCAAATCCACAAAGACAAGGGCTTCAAACCGGTGCTGGAGCTTGACCCGATCAGGCCGCTGATGGCAGGCGGGGTCAAAGTCACTTACACCAGTGATAAACGCAGTGAAATAAGCGGCAGCATCAACCGGATCGCATATTATCTGGAACTGATAAAACCCGACGGCTCCACGGATTATGTTTTCGTGGCGATGGACCCGTTCACCCAGGATCTTAGCAAAATCGGCATTCCTGACCTGGATTCCAAGGCCATTTTCCAGCAGAGAATATCCAACATGGTGGTCATCTCGAACGTTCCGGGAATCAAGAACGGAACTTTTCCCGAAGGTGGGAATATCGAGTTCTGGGGAACTAATTACGGTCAAACCAGCGCCGCCGACATTCCAGGCTCCGCCACTGCCATTTACGGCTACGGAGACGCTCCGACCAGTAACGGCGATTACGGTTCCATGCAAATCCACAATTATAAAGAAAAGCAGACATTATTTGCATACAACAACTGGAAATCCGGCAGTGCCGCTGATCTTGGCATCGGCAATGCGCCTTACGGCCGCCAGCAAGACTGGACTTATCTGCAAAACGCCGGCAAATATGCCGCCGGCAAGTTGCTGGTGCTGGTTCAGCAGACCCAATGACAATATTCTTTGAGAGTTATTGGCGAGCTTGATTCAATCTAATACAAAAATCCGGCAAGCATCTCTGCTTGCCGGATTTGACTGACGGTATTGTGCTTACTCGACTTTTGCTTCGTAGCATTCCGGAGTGGTCATAGTGCGGTAGAACTCGGCATATTTATCCCGTTTTTCCGAATCCTGGCGCAAGGCAATGGCAATGCGCGGATGTTCGTTCAGAATCCCGGTAATCATATAAGGAATAATATATCCCCATTCAATTTTTTCACGCAACGGCAGAAAGACGTCTTCGATCACCTGCAAAACCGGTTCCAGTGAGTATTTCGGATTCTTCAGGAAACTGAGCAGAAGTTCCATCGGACAATTACCGGGACCGCGGCCAATTCCATATACGGTGGCATCAAGGTAATTGGCGCCTTTGCGGATAGCTTCAATCGTATTGGCAAATGCCAGCTGCTGATTATTATGGGCATGGATCCCGACTTCCCTGGTGGGCAGATTGTCTTTGAAAGTCTTCACCAGGTAATGCACCTCTTCCGAGTATAAAGAACCGAAACTGTCAACGATATTCACCGCAGTGACCGGAGCCTCGGCTTCAATCTGCCGCAAACCTTCTTCCAGTTCGAAATTGGTTGCGGTGGAAATAGCCATGATATTGATGAAAGTCTCATAGCCCTTCTGATTGCAGTGGTTGGCCAGATCGATCGCTTTGTCAATGTCTTTGACGTAAGTTGCCACCCGGATGAAGTCCAGCGGGCTTTCTTCGCAAGGCTTGATGTCGTCTTCTTCAACCCGTCCGATATCGACCATAACGCCAAGTTTCATTTGGGTTTGCGTATCCTGAACGATTTTCATCACATCTTCATCCATGGAGAAACGCCAGGGACCGAACTCACCCGGCGGGAACAGTTTTTGAGAAGCGCGGTAACCAACCTCCATATAGTCCACCCCGGCGGCACTCAGCGCCAGAAACACTTTGCGGACCATTTCATGTGAGAACTGCCATTTATTGATCAGTCCGCCGTCCCGAATGGTACAATCTACAACTTTAATCTCTTTTCTGTACATAGTATCAACTCCGATATATTACATTTCGTAATTATTTACACAGCCTCACATTTATCATTTCTTTTTTGACAGGCCTCAATATAATTGTATTGAGATGATATGCAAGCAGTTTGAATGCCGTCATTCACTGGAAAAACAGGAAATCATGAGCAAACACGGTTGCCAAGCGGCCGTAAATGGATATATTATACGGGTTTACGTGTCAGAAAAATAACTTTATATATTACAGATAAGATATTAAGATGAAAAACAAACAAATTACGGCGCGGGAAGAGATTATCCGGGACTGCGAAAACATCATTGTCAAAGTCGGCACCCGCCTGCTTACAGACACCCAGCGAATCGCGGTATTCATCGCCGGGATCAACAGCATGCGCAAAAAAGGCAAGAAAGTACTGCTGGTAACTTCCGGCGCAGTCGGCCTGGGCATGCAGCAGCTCGGTTTGAAGAAACGGCCGACCGAACTTTCCGAAGTTCAGGCGCTGGCGGCGATCGGGCAAAGCAAACTGATGGGACTTTATGAACAGGAATGCCGTAAATTCGGCTTTCTGCCGGCCCAGTTGCTGCTGACGGCAGATGATCTGCGCGACCGTGAACGTCATCTCAATGTGTTAAACTGCATCCACTCACTGTGGAACAACAACGTCCTGCCGATCATCAACGAGAACGATTCCGTATCGGTGGACGAACTGAAGTTCGGCGACAATGACATACTTTCGGCCTTGCTGGCCACCATGACGCGCTCCAGACTGACCATCATTCTGACTACCGAAGAAGGGTTGAGGGAAAAGGTTGACGGTAAACTCGCCGACCGGGTTTCGCTCGTGGAAAAGATTGACGATAACCTGAAAAGTTCCGCATCGGGTACCGACAACAGCACGTTTTCAATCGGCGGCATGATTTCCAAACTGCGGGCGGCGGAGATGGTCAATACCGCCGGCGATTACCTGTGGATAGCCGACGGCAGGCAGGACTCCACACTGGAAGACATTCTTAACGGCAAAGATATCGGCACCCTGTTTGTGCCGGCGATGAAAGCACGGATGGATTCCAAAAAACGCTGGATCAAATATTTTTCGCGCTGTCACGGCAAGATCACCGTGGACGCAGGCGCGGCGGAAGCTGTCAAATGCAAAGGGCGCAGTCTGCTGCCTTCCGGCATCACCGCCATCAACGGTAAATTCAAGCGCGGCGACACGCTGGAAATATCAGGGCCGGACGGCAAAGTCATAGGACGCGGCCTGTCTAATTTCAGCAGCGAAGAATGTGCGCTGCTCATGGGCGTCCAGAGCAGTGATATCAAAAACATTCTCAAGCGCGACGCCGACGATGAAATTATTCACCGCAACAATCTGGCCGTAGTTGCCTGAGCTTATCACCTCCGGAAAATTTCAATGAAGATTTATATCAAGACCTACGGTTGCCAGATGAACGAACGCGATTCCGAAGCTTGCGCCGGGATGCTGGCAGAGCGCGGACACTCCATCGTCAACAGCGAAGAGGAAGCCGACGTCCTGATTTTCAATACCTGCAGCGTCCGCGAACTGGCCGAGCGCAAAGCCATCGGTAAAATCGGCATCATGAAGAAGCTAAAAAAGATCAAGCCCCGCCTGATTATCGGGGTCATGGGCTGCATGGTGCAGAACCTCGGCGAGTCTTTGCTCAAAAAACTGCCGCACGTTGATTTCCTGATCGGCACCGGGCAGTTGCACAAGCTGCCGGACATTCTTGAATCAGTATCCGCCGAACGCTGTCAGACGGCGCTGCTCGAGGAAAGTCCAGAGGTCCTCACCGGTATGGCAACTCATTTTTACGGCAGGGAAAACCCTATATTCGCCTATGTCGCCATCACCCGCGGCTGCAACCGTTACTGTTCTTACTGCATCGTGCCGTATGTGCGCGGACGGGAGATCAGCCGCGACATTCCGGACGTGGTTCAGGAAGTAAAAGAACTGGTTAAGTCCGGAGTCCGGGAAATCATGCTGCTCGGTCAGAATGTCGCGGCGTTCGGGCTTAACGGTGACACCAATCCGCCGCAGGAAGGGGTCTCGCCGTTCGCCGACCTGCTGCATGAATTAAATAAAATCGAAGGTCTGAAAAGAATCCGTTTCACATCCCCCTACCCGTCGTATTTCAATGACAAACTGATTGACGCCATTGCCGCACTGCCGAAAGTATGCCATAATCTGCATCTGCCGCTGCAATCCGGATCAAACCGCATCTTGAAAAAAATGAACCGGCATTATACGGCGGAGCAATATCTGACGATAGTGAACAAGCTGAAAAGTAGGGTTCCTGATATGACCTTCTCCACTGACGTGATCGTCGGTTTCCCGGATGAGACCGAAGAAGATTTCAACACCACCCGCGATTTGATGAACATAGTCGATTATGATAACGCCTTCATCTTCAAATATTCACCGCGCGAAGGCACTCCGGCGGCCAAAATGCAGGATCAGGTACCGCTGGAAATCAAAGAAAAGCGCAACGAGATACTGCTGAATGATCTCGCGGCAAGAAGCGAAAAGCAAAACCGTGAATTGGTAGGTTCCATCCAGGAAGTATTGATTGAAGGTCCAAGCAAGCGCAACTCCAGCCGCTGGTCAGGGCGGGCGTCAAATGCCAAGATGGTGATATTCGCTCCTGAACCGTGCATGCAGATCGGCGATCTCGTCAAAATCAAAATCCACCGTGCCACAAAAGCCTCGCTGTTCGGCGACATCGCCGATTAGCAACGCTGCGTCACTGTCTTATTTTACAACCGCCAGCAGGCAGCTTCTGGGCTGAAGTTCAACACTGATAACGCCGTCATTGATCTTCACAATCTGATCATTCCAGAAATTTACCGCCGAGTCAGCCGTTACTCCGTACTTTTTCAGATCGAAAGAGTAGGTGCCGGGCTCATCATTCCAGTTAATCAGCAGCACACGGTGATAGTCTTTGACTTTCTGTAACCAGTAAGAAGGTTTATCACTGCAGAACAGGTCAACCGGGATGGCGGCATCGCCGGAGTCCGCACCGACTACGCGCCGGGCCAGTTCCAGTCCGCGTGCATTAAGCCGCGGCAAATTATCGGACAGGTTGACCGCGCCCGCAGCGGCAAGGACAATGCTGAGCAATATTTCCGCCTGCGGACGGAAAACTTCATCCACCAGCGGAAATTCACAGAATTTAGAATCCGTCATTTCAGGGGTGATATACACCAGGCCGCACAGCAATCTGGTCATATCCGGGTCATTAGCGGTGTCCAGGCTGCGGCACAGCGCAAAATCCGGATCGTTGAGCCACAGACGCTTGTTGCCCCAGAACCGGGCAGCAACTGAAGCAACATTATGACAGATGCCTTTCCAGGTGGCGTGGATGTCTCCGCCAACCCGGACAGCATCGACAACTTTATTGCCGGACTCAAAATTATAATTGCAGCCAAGTATCCTGGCTTTGCCGTTAACCGCCTCATAAACCGGTTCGACTATTTTTCTGACGATCTGACTGCGGGGAACTGACGCATCGGCAAATTGGCGTGCGCCGAGTGTACTGCCCAGGAAGTCCAGTTTAAAATAGCCGTAACCCATATCGGCATAGCGCTTGAACATATCGAAAAGATATTTTCTAACTTTCGGCACCGTGGGGTCCAGCACAAAGCCGTGACGTTTCATGCACTGAAAAGATAGACACGGCTTGCCGGATTCGCCCATCGCCAGCATATCATAATCCGTCTGGGCGATACGGGCATGCGGCTCGACGATAGTCGGAGCAAACCACAACCCCGGCACAAATCCCATTTTTTTAATTTCCTTGGCAAGATAAGCCATGCCGTTGGGAAACAGATGATTCGCCTCCCATTCGCCGTAGCAATACTGCCAGCCGTCGTCAACGATTATCCGCTTGACATGCTTTGACAATACCGGGTCATGAGCAATAAACTCAGCATTCTTCAATACTTCCTCTTCGGTAATAGTCCAGCGGTAATAATCCCAGGAATTCCATCCCGGAGCGGTCATATCGGTAAAATCCTTTTTAACTTCAATATTGGCGTCGGCCCAGTCGTACATCAACTGAAAACCGTCCTTCGCGGCGAAAAGCGTTACCGGATCAAGGTCAATCTTTTTAAGTCCGAAGTGACTGATTCGATACGATACCAGAACATCCTGCAATTCATGGGCATGAATTTTACCGTGAACTTTTCCCGGCTGCTGCTGCATCAGCGGATAGCCGATCTGCAGAATATGATCTCCAGCGGAGATCATGGTCTGGTAGTGGCTTGAAAAGCTGGTGTTTGCTGGAAGATTTATGGATGAACATCCGCCCATAGCAATTCCCTGGGTGAGAATATGGTCGGCTTTCAGACTGGCAATTTTCAATACAGCCACGTCAAGATCAGGCTGCGCCTGACGAAGATCTCCGGACATTTTGACAGAAATGCCGTTGATGCCGGTCAGATTCATGGCGGCGGCAAATTCCAGACGCCATTTGCCCAGTTCGTTTTCTCCGACAAGGCAGACACTGTTGTCAGTTTCTTCACATACATTCCAGTTGAATCCAGCCGGCTCAATATTCCCGCCCTTTACGGAGGAAACGCAATTAAGTACTGGAAAGCCCGGCAGCGCAATTGAAAAAGTCTCATCAGTCTTTATTTCCAGCAGCGTCCCGTTAAAGTCCCGGCAAATATTTTGCGCGATCATGCTCTCTCCAAAATTATGTTATTTATTAAATCTTCTAAAAATCAATATAATTGTTCAAGTTGCGGCTCATCATAAGCATATTAACTTCAACCTCATAAGATAATGCCAAAAACCATCTATCTCAAACTTGCGCCGGATTTTTTTGAATGATATTTTCGTTAGACGAATCTACAGGATGCTTATCAAGCCTCTATAGAATTCATAGTTTTCGACCGGCACATCCGGCCCGATGGAGAGAGTTCCAATAACCAGTCCGTCATTGCGTCCGGCTTCAGCTATTGATCTGACATGAGCTTCGATGTTTTTTTTTATCAGCATCGGGCAGAATATGGCTGTTGCATATCCCCCCGACATAGCACAGTTTAGTGACATATTTATCCATTAATTTCGGTACTTCAAGCCCGGCGGAAAATTCCACCGGGTTGATTCCGTCAATGCCGCATTCAATCAAGCGGTCAAACAGCGGCAGCAAATTACCATCGCTGTGCATGAATACCCCGCGGACACCAGCGGATTTGAACCCGGCAATCATCCGTTTATATACCGGCATGAATATTTTCTCAAAGGTCTCCGGAGAGAACATCGGATTATTGATGTCGCAGATATCATCGAATATCCAGATTCCGCAATCGTAAGCGTTGGCACGACGCAATGATTCCAGTCCTATCTGCAATAAATGCGCTCCCATTTTTTCGACAAGCGCACTATTGCGTTTCAAAGATTCCTTCATTTTTTATCTCAATAATATATTCTGTCGCGCAGTTTGACGAATTCGTCCAGCATCGCCATGAAGTTGTCATATTTAGTGCCGAACGCGATGGAGTGGCTTGGCCCGAGGATGAATCCCGGAGCGTCTTTGGCATCTTCGAAACAGCGGCGCACTTCGCGCCGGGCATCGTCAGGGGTGCCGTCAATCAGCCATTCCAGCGCCACCGCACCCCACACGCAAAGACGGTCGCCATAGCCTTTGATCAGAGCTTTCACACTCATAGCCGAATTCGTCTGGATCGACTCGTAAGCGTCAATGCCGCCGTCAACCAGCATGTCCATAATCGGCAGATTATTGCCGCAGTTATGCAGGATTACCTGCGGAACAAATTGTTTAATATGCTGTATCCGCTCCCGGTAATAAGGGAAACAGAGTTCGCGGAACATGGACGGCGAAACCAGCGGGCCGTTCGTACCGGCCATATCGTATTCTATCAGCACGCCGTCAACCCCGGTCCGGATATAATATTCATCCAGAAAATTCTGCTGAAAAACCCGTTGCTCATTGCACACCTTGATCTCGTCCGGCTGCAGCGCCAGCGTCATCAACCCTTTCTCGGTACCGTCCAGCATTGTAATCGCGACCAAGCCGCCGGAGAAACCAGCAATATATCTGTCCTGCCCGAATACAGCGATCAGGTGATCGGCATATTCAAAACAGGAAGGGTCGGGAATTGCAGGCGGAGTGCGGCCGGCGAATTCATCGACCGTATATTCTTTCAATTCATCAGACACCTTGAAATGGGGAATCAGCGCAACGTCATTGGCATCCGGCGAAAATTTCCAGATGCTGCCATCGGCTTCCTCATAGGTATTCTCATCGATTTTGCGGGGCGGATTTTCCGGCCTAAAGCCTTTTGGCGGCACCGCAACACCCTCCATCTGGCCTTCTTTAAAAGTCAGCAGATCAACGCAATCTATCTTCGTATAGAAGTCTGTTATGTCGGCTTTCATGCTTTCTACGACTTCATCGCGGCGGCCTGCCCAGTAGGCGAGTTTCTGCGCTACCCGGTTGCGGAGATAAGTAGGTCGCCCGATCACCCTTGAAATAGTATCATGGTCAACCAGATAAAAACCCAACGGCACCCGATCCACCGGCTGTTTGGCGATAGCCGCCCTTACACGTTCTTTGGAATTCATAGATTTATCCTGTAACTGAAATTACCTAAAACAAGATATAGATTACCGTAATTAAATAATATTTGCAAATCTTCAGCGAAAATCCGCCATGACCGCTTTCAGCTCCTGAGTATCTTTGGCAAGCTGCTTTTCAATGTCAGCCTGAGTGCAAAGCGTATAACCGACGCCATTTACCGAGCTTGAATCCAGCGTCAATGCGGCCCATTCCTTGCTGCTGATCTGGATTAGAACGCCATCGGACAGCGCCTGCGCAGAATATCCGTAGCGGCCGTCTTTCCGGTAAACTTTTTTGCCGATTGAATCGGTCAGGCTGTACTGGCCTTCGGGCAGTCCGCTGATTGCGAGTTTAACATAAATCCTGTAAATATAGTCATTACCGACCGCAATCAGTTCCCTGCCCTGATATTCAAAAGCATGGACGATGGATAATTTCACCGGCTTGTCATTGATTTTTACCGGAACCGGAGAAGCGATTGATACTTGAGCATTGTCAACTTTTTTCCCGTCCATTACAATATTCTCAAGTTCGCTGATGATGGTATTGGCTTGGGCATTCAGTGCGGCATATCGGGCATCGCATTTAAAATGGGTGGCCCATGTGCCGCTGCCGTCCAGTCCGCTGAAAAAGCAGAGCAGCGATATGAAATAGTAATCTTTCGGCATAACCAGATTATTGAACATGTATTCGGTACCCATGAAGAAAATCTTCGGATAGATAGAATTGCCTTCCTTACGTCCGAACTTATCCGCGATGGCCTTGGCATCCGCAAAATCCTGCGGCAGTTGCGCCAGATTGTCGCCCGGAATCGATTTTATATCAATCGAACTCAATGATATGGTATTCGGATACGACCACATAATTGTCATGTCAATATCTTTATAGAAATCGCTGTGAGCATGATACTTGGACCACGGAGTTCCAGGATTGACGAAACTTGGTTCATACGCAATCAGAAAATTGGACTTGCCGTTCACCGCCCTTGCGGTTTTCTGCGCCAGCTTAATGATGCAGGCATACTGATAAGATGAGAAGCGGTTGTGCAGTTCATTTTCTTCATTGATTACGCAGGCCGGCCAAACCTTTGCCAGTTCTTTATCACTGAGCTTACTAAACTGCTGGAATTCTTTTTTACAACGGTCACAGACACATCCCTGCTTCATAAACATGTACGGTTCCCAGTTGGAATAAACTTCATCACCTTGTTCCAGACTCTTCGAGAATTTCTGCTTCAGCATCTCGGCATATTTCGGCGAAGTGTACATCAATGTCGGGCAGACGCCGGACCATTCCTTGCGCTCTTTGCCGGGATAATATTTAAACTGTTCATCATCAGGAATCTTTTCTCCAGACAGCGCCATGCCGTTGTCAAAACCGCTGCCCGCGTAAACGGTCATGCCGTTGCGGCGGGAGGCGTTGAACGATTCAGCAGAGCTGCTGCCGCCGTTCTTGCAGTTGTAACCCAGAGTATGATAAAAGCTGATCAGTTTGTCTATGGCGGCAGGATTGGATATTGAACTAGCCTGGTATGGCAGCCAGATCCCGGTGATAAACCGTTTCGGCGCCGGAGCGGAAAGCTTCGGGTCAACTATCATCGTAAATGAATCTGAGCGGTCAAAACTTTTACCGTCAGTAATATAGGAATACTGATAATATGCGTCTCCGGCCTTACCAGGAACAGCATTCCTGCTGCCGACAATCAAATAGAGCTGGTCTCCGTAGATATGTGAAAAATCCCCGAGTTTGGGGATGGTAAATGAATATTTTATATAGGAACTGCCGTTCTTTGTCTCCGGAACAGCAGAAACCAGCCTACATACTTTGTTATAACCTAACAACTCAACAGAAACCGGCAGTTCACACTCAAACCTTATATCTGTGATCGTCTTACCGTTGCTGATCAATGGAGAAAATATCAATGCATATACACCGTCAACCGAAAGATGGAATTCGTTATCCCCGAGAAACTGGGTGGGGGCCAGCGCCAGGTACATCGGCTGCGTTTTCGCCATCTTCTGCAAATCCGGCGGATTCAGCCGGTATCCAAGCAAATCCGCTGGAATATCCAGTGCTTTCAATCCGACTTTCGAAGACTCGTCTCTAACAGCATCTGACAACGGGAAATTGCCTTCCATCACAAAAATTTCGTCATACCCGACGTAATTTGGAAAGACCTTGCCGACACCGGAACCATAAGTCCGCACCATGACATAACGGCCTTTGGTTTTCAATCCGCTGACACCGTACTCCTTGACCCCGGACAAAAATTTCTTTTTTATTTCCAGTTCGTCTTTGATCAAATAATTATCAAAGGTATTCTTGAACTCACCGACCTTGTAAAATTTTATCCCGTCGTCACTGACAAAATACTCCTCTCTCTTAGGCATGCATACTCCCGCGGACGGCCGCGCCCCATGCCTGGTCTTAATCACGGATACCGTAATTTCCCTGCCCATGTCAATTATAATATCGGTATTCATCGCGCCGTTAAAATTCACGCATTTTTCCGATGTCCAGAAAGACCCGCTTTCACTCTTTTCAATTACTCCGTCCGTAAGGATTTTCGAGTAATCAGGAACTGCTTTCAATGATTTCTCCCAGGTTTTAGCAGGAAGCGCACTCATCGTGTACTTCTTGCCTTGCGCAATATTGTTGCCGACCGGAATTTCGGGAGATTGCGCTGCAACATTACCGGATATCATCAACCCGCAAAATCCCCCCATCAGTACGGAATTAAAAAAAATCATCAAAACCTCACATTTATGGTTTAAGCCTGCAAATAATTTGTTTTATAAAATTAAGGACGTGTTTAGCGAGTACACCCGAGACCTGAGATGCCCGGGCATACAAGCCATGTTTGTCTTATTTAATTTAATACATCGGAGGCTGCGAAGACCAGAAATAGAATTTTGTGCGCGAATTAGTCCAGCCGGAACTACCAGGATCTTCGCTCGGCAGTGAGCCAAATTTCTTATTTTCAAGATGACCATCGGAAAAAACCACATTGGTGGTACTTGCGGCCATGGGCGATTTTCCGCCGTGACGATACGCAATCTGGTAATCAGCGCCACCAGCAGAATGTACTTTAGTCTGAGCGCTGGGGTCAGCGTAGGCTCCTGTCCATGAAGCTATATCCATCACCAGCGATGTTTCCGATGTTTTTTTAAACCGAGTAATTTTACGCAAAATACCCGCACCGCCGGAGATAACAACAGGACTGGAGATATTCACAGGAATAGAAATTACTCCATTATAACCATAAGTACTTACGCTAACACCAGCGATCGCCTGAAAGGAAGGACAATTCAGCGGGCCGCGACCTGTATCATTCACCAATCCGTAGTACAACACCCCGCTTGTCAATGTCTTTAGGTACGGTTCGAGATATCCCTCATTCTTAAACGCTCTATGCCAATATTTCGCAGGACTGCCGTAATCTCTAGCTGGCGGTAGATTATCACTGTTATCATTAGTGTAAAGCGAGAATGCTTGTCCGAATTGTTTCAGGTTATTGGCGCATTCCGACGCACGGGCTTTTTCACGTGCCTTATTTAGTGCCGGCAGCAGCATTCCTGCGAGAATTGCGATAATTGCGATCACAACGAGGAGTTCGATTAAAGTAAAACCTCTAAGCATCAACGAGTTGCGACTTATCGGCTCTGCCTCATCGACCAAACCGTGCGTGCGGTTTTCCCTCACACGGCTTTCCCCCTGTTCTTCTTCGTTTAGCAT
>CAIPAT010000294.1 GCA_903863035.1 uncultured Lentisphaeria bacterium | reverse complement strand
CATTATCTGAGAGTTGATGGCCGCCGCGTCAAACTGCTGAATTGTACGGATCCATGTGAACAGGGCTATCCGCGTCAAGTGGTGGAGAATTCCCCATCCGACATCAAGGCAGTGTGCCCGCAGAACCAGGCTGAGCCTGTCCATCTCAAGTTCAGGGACATCCTGATCTACTCGCTGCGCCTGGATGCTCTGCACAAGGCAATTTGCGCTTCACTGAATATCAAGTATGCAGAAGACTGCCGGATTGAACACGATAATGTCTGGCATCTCGGCGATTATTCCGGTACGGAGGTATATTTAACCTATAAGACATCAACTCTGACCGACACCATAAGTTCGATTTACCTTTCGCACCAGAAACCGTTCATCCTGATGGTGCCGACAGTTAAAAACATAACACCGGAAATACAGCAGTTCATGGCAAAGAATAACTCCGTATTATTCTCCATGGCAGACGAACTTAATTTGCTGCAGGACGGTTCATTCAAAACTATACTCGCCATATCTGAATGCATAACTCCTGGCAAGCAGAATTATCCGCAAGTGGCGAAGAACATAACTCTGCCGATAGTCCGTTAATTGACGTAACTATTTGATAAACAAACCGTTTATGACATCAATTTTAAAAACGCTTAAAACATAGAAGTCTAAAACAAAGATACTAAAATATGTCCTAACACAGTTTGAAAAAATACACATTTACATTAACTTTAATCAATCTGCAATCTTAGGAGCCGTAAAGAAATAACCTTTACATCTTCGCGCTTCTCCAGAATGCCTTTGGGTTTGCCGGTTCGTTACATACCTGAAGGTATGCTCCTCTCCGGCAATTCACAAAATCATTTCAGGATATTTCGCGGGACTTGTCAAGTTTATTTCTTGACAGCTCCTTAGCATAAATTCGTGAAGAATTCAGCGTTGTGCGGATGCCGGACAACGTTACACATATAATATTAAGGAACACTATGAAAGAAAAATGTTTGATCTGTTCAAAGGATAAAGGCCGGCGCGAGTGCAAACTTAAAGAAGAGGCTAAAATTTGCTCCCGCTGCTGCGCTGAAACGAGGAAGCCGGATTGCGGCGGTTGCCTCCATTATGTTCAGTCAGAAAAATATGCCGTTGAAAAAATAAAGAACGCCGGGCCGAAAGGTTTTATCGCCAGAATCGATCCCGAAGTGGATGAAGCGGTTAACGAAGCATTGGAATTAGTGGAAAAAGGCAAAATTGCAAAAGCTGAAAAGCTGATAAAAGACCTGTTGAATGAGCACCCTGACATTTATACAGTTCAATATGCCATGGGAACAGTGCAGGCAATGAAAGGCGATTTTGCTGATTCAATTATCTATTTTGACAAGAGTGTTGAAATATTCCCGTACTGTCTGGAAGCGTGGCTTAATAGAGGGATGTCCTATATACGCATGGCTGACATTGGAAATGCCGTAAAGTCATTGCAAAAAGTGATAGAGTTCGGCAATAAAGATGATGAGATTGTAATCACCGCCAGGGAACGGCTTCGCGATCTTGAAGACGTAGCGTACAAAAGTTCCGGTCTTACTTTAAACGATTACGTCAAGTCGTCAGATGAATTCGCTCAGGCATTCTCAGCTATGAGAGGCCGGGACTATGACAAAGCCATAAAAGGATTCAATCAAGTATTGGGTTTTGATAAAAATCATGTGCAGTCACATGGCAATCTCGGATTGTGTTATGCCTATCTGGGGAAAAAACAGGAAGCATTTGCCGCCTTTGACCGGGCGCTGGCACTAGATCCTGCTTACGAGCCGGCCATCGGCAACAAAAAAATTCTGCTGTCGCTTAAGGATGGTGAGAAAATGGAAAATATCCAATCCGCGTCTGTTGAATATTATAGAGAAACGTTCAACAGCAAAAAGAAATAGCTTCCGGCAAAGCAGTCGCAGACTCATTCTAGCCGGATAGTCCAGTCTGTCATGTGGTTATAGCTGGGAATATTGCGCCGCTGTATCATTCATTTGCTAAATGGTATTTGGAGATACGGAATTACATAATCTCCATGGCTGGAGATAAAACATAATTGCAGAAGCGACTGATGCCAATATGACGAAGGATATTTTTTCATCTTTTTACTTGAACTTTTGGAGTACAAACGTTTTATCAGTATCTTTAAATTGTTGTTCTATTTATAAACACAATCCTGCGTATTACTTACTGCATAAGACCAGGCGAGATAGGAGTCGGCGGAGCATTCTTGCTTCCCTGATTCATATTTTTTTTCATGCAGATCAGTAACAGTTATACTCTATAAGGTTGAAAATTTTAAATAGATTGCGAAGATTTTGAGAATTGGTTCGTATTCTGAGAGGCTGCCGATACCTGGGTATCGAAGGCCTCGAAGAGTGCGGATCCAAACTCGAAAGATCGCAATCCCGCAATTGCGGGATGAATGTCTTGCGTCCGTCTTTTTCCGTTCCTTCTTCCGGCGATATTTATATCGCCTGTCAGTCGGATCGAAAAAATCCAATCCACAATCCTACTCATCTATGTTAAATTTTCAACCTTATAGAGTATACATACATG
>CAIPAT010000293.1 GCA_903863035.1 uncultured Lentisphaeria bacterium | reverse complement strand
GGTTGACATGATCCAGTCATTCATGTGCCACGGCAGGCCGGGGCTGATGATCGGAATTTCAATAATCTGCTTATCCTTGACCTGCGGATTAGCCGGAATCAGCGGCTCATTGACTCTTGGCGCGAACGGCGCGCACTTCGGTTCAAATGTCAGCATATGGCCGATATGGCCGCCGCCGCCGGTAAATGGATAACCTAAAAAAACTGCGAAACGTGCTTCTCCCGTGTAGAATCCGTCCAGCATCATAAGCATCATCGGTTCCGTTTGCGAATGTCCGCGTAAGGCGGATCCACTATCACCATCATTGTCATAATTCCAGGAATTAATGTCGGTTGCATAGGGTTTGCCGGCTGCACTAGTACTTAAAAGTTTCTGTCCAGGATAATAATTCATTCCATCGTGAGTCATTCCGCCGCCCCAGGCGCAAACGCCGAATGCCTGAAAGTCGGCGGCGATATTCTGCGACATGTCATAGGCGCGTACTACATACATATTGCCGCTGGCGTCCAGAGTTATCCCTGTCCCCTGATTGAGAGTGCCATAGTCCGTTGAAAAAGCGGTCCAGACTTTGCCGGCGCCGTCGGCTGAGCGCAATATTGACTGCGAATTATAAACATCGGAGGCCAGAAGCATATACAGGGTTTTGCCATTGGAGTTCGGATCGGCGGCAATATCTTTGACATCAGGCATAAAGGTCGTGTCGATTTTATTCATTGCCGCTGTGTTTATCAATTCAACAGTGCTTGACGGTGTGTTTTCGGTGACATGCACCACATAATTTTTCCGCTGGTACTGGGAATCTGCCAGTGCGCTGTCCATATCCACGCTGTATTTGATATTGCATCCGGCCACAGCGAACACAACGCCGGCGGACGGCGAAATGACATGGCGGACAGGCTCAAGCGCCGCTGACGTCGCCTTGTCCGGCAGCGTCAGCTTTTCCGGAACCAATGTATTCAGGTCGATTTTTTCCAGTACGCTCTTCGCCGCCAGATCGTAACGGTAAAGCAAAGATCCGGCGCCGACCCAGAGCGTATTGGCGGAAGTCTTGGCCAGTCTCGGATAATTCAAGCCTTTGGAGGAGGCGTCTATTTCATAAGCAGTTACATTTTTCAACTTCTTGCTGTATTCAAATATTTTGGTTTTAGCTCCGGGAAGCTGCGATGAAACCTTCGCATTGGTTGATAAAGAAGAATCATGGTAAAATGAGAAATAGACTTTGTCGCTGTCAAACGGGTCAGGATAAATATCACACGCCGCCGCATAGCTGCATTGCAGTTCAGGAATATCGTTCCAGGTTTTCGCGATAAGATCGTAATACTGGATGCCCTTATAATGCGCCACCCACATATATTTGGAGTTCTTGTCATATACCATCTTGACCACACGATTGTTTTTCAGCGGACTGCCGGAATCGTTGGCATTCAGGTACTGCAGAATATTCCCGTCTTTATCATAAATCGCAATTCCCCCGCCGTAATTGAGCATGGCTGTCCGTTGAACATCATCTGAAGCTATCGCAGAAAGATTGAAGGAAATATCAAGCTGACTGGTGCCGGTGCCGCACCATAACTGTTTGTTTGTCAGGTCATACGCTGCGCATCCCATATCCCGGAATTTCATGTCGGAAGCGTCAAGTTTAGCATAAACGGTTTGAACTTTAGTGCTGAGATTGATTTTGCGCGGGCCGCCGGTGCTGCCGTGAGACATGTTCTGAGCCGGATATGAACGGTAAACCGTCATAATCGAACCGGGCAGGAAAGTCGCGCCGCGATAGATAAAAGGATAGCCGCGCATGAAATCCATGTTTGAATAATAGCCGCTTCCAACATTATTCAGAAAGCAGAACATCGTGTCTTTGGCGACATCTTCAAAAGGAACCTTGACCTGTTCATTAAAGGCAATATCGGCACTACCCAGCGTGGTTTTCCTAGATTCAGGATCCCAGGTGTCCAAAGGCTGTGGATTCGGCGAAACCACCTTAATATTGCCACGGCTGTTGATTTCGTCCGAGGTTGACCGGTCGAAATACGGGGTAATGGTCAGCAGTTTCATTTTGCCGTCGACAGGTTTCTTGTACGATTCGTATGCCGGAGCGCCGGTGTTGTCGATCATGCTTTTTATCGTGATTGTGCCCAGCCCGTCCATACGGCTGACAATGTAGTAGCCGAATCTTGTTTTGGTAAACTTTTTGGTCAGCTTAGGAGCGTTCTGTCCAGCTATTGTTATTTTAGCATTTTTAACAAAAAATAAGGCGTATGTAGCTTTACTGTCGAATGTAATCCTGGAATAACCCGGGTAATTATCAATTGCTGCAATTATTTTCGACGCAGTCATTCCCCCTGTAATGGTAATCATATCGCCGATATTTATCACTAAAGAGCCGTCATTGACAATATCAATATAGGGCGGACTGGAAGTAGAGTCAGCATACAATGTCGTCTTCTGCGACAAGGTATTATTATAATAATAATACGGATTGTTATAAAAAACATTGTCAAGCTTCGGGTCAATAGACGCGTCAGACAACGCGTACATCAGATAAAGATCGAACAACTGATAATTTTTAAAGTCAGGATCCTGATAGTCGGCCGGGGGTACTCCAGTATACGCCCAGTAAGGAATACCGCGGGTCAGTACGATGTAATTGATCTTGTCGGTCAGGGCATTCTTGATCAGATGATTTTTAATCGTGGACACTGCCGTGTTTCTTTCAGTGACAGACATCCGCGCGCCGTCAACCCCGGCGGCGACACTGATCGTACAGACGTTCGCATCAGGAATATTGCGCGCAGTCTTGAAATACGCCCCGATCGCCTGGGATTCCGCCGACTGGGCATTCACCACCAGCAGCACGTCATTGTAGGACGGCATCGCCAGTGCAGGAACTGTTGCAAAACAGGCCGCCAGCAGCAACACCGTTATTCCGAGGAATGTTTTTCTCATAAGGGCATTTCCTTTATATTTAAGGTTGTTGTTTCCATAATCCCAGGCGCATCATGCACAGGAAATTAATTCTGTTCATCTCATCGATATTAATATCATTTAACTCTTTTTGAATGGATAATCCGCCGGAACGTCGCCGAAATCTGGAATCGGCAATTTTACGCCATCGCGTTTAGCGGATTCATGCGCCACCAGTCCCGGGATATTCCAGCGGGCGCTGTTCCATGCGTGGCACGGCGGCAGAGAACCGTTCTGCAATGCCTTTACAAAGTCATCCACCAGGAATTGATGAGAGCCGCTGTGTCCGTTGGCAAGGTTGCGGAATGCATCCGGCAGTCGTCCGGTGTCATGTACTTTTGCCACGCCGGAATAGAAGTCGTGAAATGATTTTTTGCCAAGCTCGGCGGCATAGCCGTGTACAGGCAAGCCCGGCGACAGCGTCAGCAATTTCGAGACATCTTCAGGAGGATTGTCGCGTGATGCATAGCAGTAATGCATCGCAGTCCGTTCAAAACTGCGCAGTTCTCCGTAAAAGTTCATATATACGCTGTCAATCGGCGAACGCCAGCCGATACGGCGCATTTCGTTCACTCGGATAACCCCGCCGTCGCTGGTGCGCATCAACGCTGACTCATTGCTGAAAACATTATCCCAATTGTTTGCACCGGTCCGGAATATGCCGTCTTCATGGCTGTCCTGATACCCCATGCAGGATACTTCCGTGGCATGAGCTCCGGTGCAACTTAAAATCATACTGGTGGAATGCGTCGGATAGTACATCGGCGGCAGACCGGCAATTTTGCGCCAGTCGGCGCCGCCGGAACGTTTATAAGGCTCATAGAAGTGAAGCATATCATGGTGGTATTGTGCTTCCGCATATACGAATTTGCCCATTTCGCCGGACTCGAATTTATTGCGGCAGAATATTGTGCCGGGATAGTAATAGCTGGTTTCCCCCATCATATACAGCATTCCGGTTTCAGCCGCAGTCTTGACGATTTCTTCGATTTCGGCAATACTGATCCCCATTGGAACCGCCGAATAAACATGTTTGCCGGCGCGCATGGCGGATACCGCCATCGGTCCGTGCAACTGGCGCTGGGTGAAAATGGCAATCGCGTCAACATCACTCTCCAGCAATTCATCGAAGCTGGAAAGCCGGCGTCTAATGTCATTATCATCCGCCATTTTTGCAGTACGCTCAGACGAAATGTCCGCCAGCATCACCTCGTCAATCAGAGGATGTGCCCGGAATAATGGCACAAAACACGCGGAAAACTCTCCGCAGCCGCAAACTCCAACTTTCATTTTCACCCTTTCCGGCTTAGCACGTTTTCAGATGCTATTATATGGACTCAATACAAGCGGTTACCACTTCGCTCAATGAGCCGGTGGCAAGACATATTCTGGTATCCGCAGCTCCGTAATAAAGGCGGAGTTCGTCTTTCGCTTCATCGGCGATGGCTCCGCAGGGGAATACTACATTGTCCACCCAGCCTCTGGTTTCATAATCTTTTTCCGGGTTAAGCAGTGTGCTGTGAGTCTTGCCGATAATTTTCCAGGGCTGTTCCAAATCAAGCAGCATTGCGCCGATGCTGTAATGAGGGCCGTCGCATGGCTGACAAACCCCATGAATTATAACCAGCCAGCCTTGTTTGGTTTTTATTGGAGGAGTCGGACCGATTTTAGACATATTCCAATGAGCGTACGGACAAAGCACCGGACGATATTCTCCCCAGTAAATGAGGTCCGGCGAGGCTGACAGCCAGATATCGCCCTGCGAACCGGTGCCGGCCCCCGGCCGGTCCAGCTTGTAATATTTGCCGTTGATCTTTTCCGGGAACAGCGAGGCGCCGCGATTTCGCGGCAGAGTGATGATTTCCATCACTTCATAGGTTTTGAAATCCTTAGTTTTTCCAAGTATCGTCGCAGAGCCCTGATGCGGCCATGCAGATGTCGGAGTGAGAATATAATAGGTGTCGCCAATCTGCGTAACCCGGTTGTCTATCGTATGTTTGCAGACAATATCATATGGATAGGCGCTGGTGTCGAGTTTGATGAATGGCTCATCGGCAATCGTAAAGTGAATGCCGTCCGTACTCCGTGCCACCCTGGTTTCGCCCAGCCGGTCATTCTTAAAGAAGATCATGGAAACCAGCAGAATGGTCTCGCCGTTGTACATTGCCGGAGACGGATTGAACATCTGCATCACTCCCGGATAATCATCCGGCGAGATTAACGGATTGGCCGGATGGCGGGTGAGTATCTTTGTCGCGCTGGTCAGTTTTTTCATGAATATTAAGCCTCATTCTATATAAAGTTGAAGAACCGCGACGGTAATTCCCGTCGCGGCAATGCTTGGAATCTGCGATTATTTCAAGTATAAATAACTATTCACCGGATCGTTCGCGAAACAGTTAGGCGCGTCTTTCAAGCCGTAAGCCGCGACATGGCCGTCGGCAAACAGGCTGTTGAAGCTGGACTGATGCACTGGAGCAAGCGAACAGTCGGTGGAGGCAGGATTGATATCATAGGTGCGCCTGCAGGAGATGACATTCCAGGCAATGTCTCTTCTGCCGTCCGCCAGCAGAAACGTCTTGGATATCTGTTTAAACCGGTTGATTTTGTTCAGAGGATCCTGTACCGTATTGGCCGCGCCGTATATATAGCCCATTGCACTGAGGTTTACCGCGTAGTTTGAAAGCCATATACCTGTTTGGGTCGGCCAGGTCAGGAATTTATTGGATTCGCAATAATAAAATTTATCCCAGCTGTTCGCAAGACCCCAGGGGTTGTTCCGTTTTCTCTGGAGCATCGGAGCAATGATGTAAGTCCAGTCAACTGTGGGATAAGGCGCGGTGCCTCCGATCCCGGCCGGCAGGACATACCCGGCATAACTATCAATGTAGAATTGTATTCCAGTTCCAAACTGCTTAAGGTTATTAGAACAGGTGGCTGATCTTGCCTTCTCCCGTGCCTTGCCCAGTGCCGGCAGCAGCATTGAAGCTAGAATGGCAATGATAGCGATCACCACGAGCAATTCAATGAGTGTGAATTTCAGCAATCTCTTCTTCATGACCATGTCTCCTTTGTTGTTGTTTCTCATTTTCATAAATTCTTCCTTTGTGACGTTTGGGTTTTATTTGCTATTTAATTTGTCTGATATCTATTATAGTGCATTATTATGATATTATCTTTCATTATATTGACTATTTCGTATGATTTTGTGATATTTATTATTTATTAAATGATGACTATGTAATTTATATCGGCAAAAAAATGGTCGCTGACCTGCCCGGATGAACTCATTGCAACTTGTGCGGCATCGTCCATAGTATAATCCATATTTAAAGAACTGAAGTATTTCAGTTTGCTGATATAGATTATAACTGAACTATTTCAGTTTGTCAATATATTAAGCATATTTTTTATCGAAATAATTGAATAACAAAAGAAAAACCTCAATATATTAAAGAGATAAAACTGCGTTATACTCTGCACTGCTGAAAATTCAAGATAGACGAGCAGGATTGTGGAGTGGATTTTTTCGATTCGACTTGAAGGTATGTAACGAACCGGCAAACACAAAAGCATCCGGGAGAATCGCGAAGATGTAAAGGTTATTTTTGAACAGCTTCTGTGTTAAATCTTCAGCCGCTTGAGAATTCCTTGTCTCGTCTGCCGTCTAAATAATTTTCATGATAATAAAAAAGCGGCGGGATATGATAATGCCGCCGCTGAAAGTGTATATCTTTTAATTATTTAAACAAAAGGCCGGGAGTCACAATGAACCTCGTAGTGAACTCCTCCCGCTTGAAAGACGTGCAATGGCCGTCCGCGAACATAACATTGCACAGCGTGTTCTGAACATGGGCTGGAAATACCGAACAGTTGGCATTGGTCGGGTCTACGTTTGTAGTGGAAAGGGCTTTCATATTGCCGCCCATGCCGTCTGCCATGATAAATGTAGTGGATGGTTTACTGAGTCTGCTTCGCTTGTGCATTGGCGACTCTTCGCTGTTATTGAAGTTATATTTATATCCGCCGGCGCCTTCGTTGATGCAATAGTTAGTTATGGCGATGTTACTTTTGGTCGGCCAGGTTTTCAGCAGATTGGACTCGCAATAAAAATATTTATCCCAGTTGGTGGCAGTACCCCATGGATTGTTAACCTGCTTTCTGCTGAGCACCGGCTGCATCAGCCAAGTCCAGTCAACAACGCCATAAGTATTCCAGCCAATTCCGTATGGAACGAGATAATCAGCATAGGTGTCCGCATAGAAATGAACCCCGGTACCGAGCTGTTTCAGGGTGTTCAGGCAGTTCATTGCTTTGGCCTTTTCTCTGGCTTTCCCCAGCGCCGGCAGCAGCATTGAGGCCAGAATCGCGATGATCGCGATCACCACGAGGAGTTCGATGAGTGTGAAATTTAACATCCGCTTTTTCATAACCGTATCTCCCTGATATGTTAATTTGCCCCCCTTGGACAAGGGATGTTTTATAACTTACGTAGTTGACTCTATAGTAATTATAGTGTATAATAATGATGTTTTCTTTCAATATATTGATTTATTTATATAATTTTGTGATATTATGAAGATTCTTAACTGGAACAGTCAGCGCAGGCATAAGGAATGGTGTCATCTGGCGTTTATAGCACCGAGGGAACTTCTGGGGGAATTACACTGCCATGACTTCTGCGAGGTGTTTATGACTTTGTGTCCGGACATCGTTCACTACATTAACGGCAGGCGCGAAGTGCTCCCGGTGCATACCGTCATGCTGATACGCCCGGAAGATACTCATTCATTTGAAGCGCCAAAGAATATTCCGGATAATCAGACTATAATGTTCAATCTGACATTTTCTACGGAAATAATCGAAGATATGCGAGTAAGAATTTTTGACGGCGATCCGGATTTCTGGGGCGGCAAAGCACCCTATCCAACCTCTTTTATGCCGACAGACGAAGAAGCGGAAAGATTGCTGAATGACGCAAAAAAACTGATGTACAGCAAGTGGACCCGTTTTAATGCGGAAAGATTTCTGTTTAATCTGCTGCATATTCTGGAATCCCGTGAATTCAATCGCGATACTGTAACCCCGGTCTGGCTTCAGCATGCCTGCGTCAAAATCAATGAACCGCAGAATCTGCGCAAAGGGCTGGATAAGTTCTATGAGTTATGCGGCAGAAGCCGTGAGCATATCAGCCGAGAATTGAAAAGATGCACCGGGATCAGTCCGGTCGAACTGCTGGCTAAAGCCCGTACTGATTATGCCGCACGGCTGCTGCTGAGCACTTCGATGGAACTGCATGAAATCGCGTTCGAATGCGGATTCCAGAATTTGAGCTATTTTTTTGCGACGTTCAAAAAATATTATAGTACTACTCCGAGAAAATACCGGATGAAGTCACAGAATAATATTATTTGAAATGAACCGGCCATCCGGTAGCGGAGACGGGGTTTTATTGTTCTTACGGTTTTCTGTTTGACCGGAATCTGCCGGGACTGCCGCCGTTGTATTTTTTAAAAATCCTGCAGAAATAATTTACGTCGTCATATCCGCACATGGCACAAACTTCCTTGATGTTTAAATAAGGATCAGACAACAGTTTACGGGCATATTGCATTTTTAAGTTCTGCAGATGCCGGAGCGGACTCAGCTTTAAATGCCGCCTGAACAGTGCGTCAAGGCGGCTTTGGCTGATGGCGCATGATGATGCGAGGTCTGGAATGGATATTTTCCCGGCAACGTTCGCTTCGATAATTTTTATGGCTTTAGCCAATGCCGGATGCATTTTCTTTTTTGACTCAGAATTATTTTCAAATTGTTTAAGACGCTCAGTGATTGCGCCTAGAATATTTTCGATTTGCGCGGTGGTATTATTTCCCGTTGAATTATGCAATTCAAGCACATCATTAAACCATCTTGACGTCAAAAAATCGCCTTCAATCGAAATAGTTCGCGGCAGTTTCAGAAAAAAACTGTCTGCGGATTGGAAAATAATATAATGTGTTTTGACAAAGCCGCGGTTGATTTGATTATGTTTGACCTTCGCCGGCAGTATGAAGAGCGTGTCAACCCCTCCTGTCAGCACTTCAGTGTTAATTGCAGTATCACATTCCCCGATGGTAACCAGCACCAGCTCCAGTCCGTCATGATTGTGCATCGGCACATTTGCGCGACCTGAAAAACATCCGGCGGATAGAAATTTTACATCTTTGCATTTCATCTGTAAAACCTGCTGAAAAGTTAAAAAATGCTATATTACAGCTAAATAGTCCATATCAATAAACCAATGTGCAGTTATAATATACTAATATGCTAGTTTAATGCAATCTGAAATATTTAAGTCTGACCATTAAAAGGATATATATGGAAAATAGTAAAATCTCAGGAATCCCGACGATTCTGGATACAGACATTGGTACCGACATTGATGACACCTGGGCGCTGGTAATGCTGCTGAACAGCCCGGAGCTGGATCTAAAGATGGTTCTGAGCGCCACCGGGGATACTTTGCACCGGGCAAAGATATCCGCGAAATTACTGGAGACTGCCGGAAGAACGGATGTCGCAGTCGGCATCGGTGTGGAAACACCGCAGGGGCCTGAATTCAAACGGCAGGCTGCATGGGTGGATAATTATGATCTGTACCAGTATCCTGGCAAGTTTTACGGTGACGGGGTTGGTGCAATGATTTCGATGATCATGGCGGCGAAAGAACCGGTTACCATCCTTTGCATTGCGCCAGCCACTAATATTGCGGAGGCGCTTAAGCGTGAGCCGCGGATTGCCGGCAGATGCCGTTTTGTCGGCATGCATGGCTCCATCCGCCGCGGTTACAATAACAATGACACCCCGGCAGCGGAATATAATGTCAAAGCAGATATTCCTGCCGCGAAGGCCGTTTTCGAAGCGGATTGGCTCGATGCGGTTTTTACGCCGCTGGATACTTGCGGACTAGTGGTTTTAAAAGATGAACTGTACCGCAGGATAACTGCGTCGCAAGCACCGCTTATCAAGGCATTGCTGGAAAATTACAAAATATGGGCTTATGGAGAAGAAAAGGATCGCAGCTCGGTTTTATTCGATACCGTTGCTGTGCATCTGGCGTATTCAACCGGATATCTCAAAATGGAGGAGATAAATGTCAAGGTCACGGACGATGGATTTACCGTGATAGATCCGGCAGGCAAGCGGTTCAATTGCGCCATTGACTGGACTGCCATGGAAGCTTTTGAAAAAGATCTGGTCGCCAGGCTGCTTGCCTGAATGCCTCTGCCGCGAAATAATTAAAAATTCTCAATGCAGGAGTTTGGTGAAATATGAATACTCGGGAACGTTTTCTGGCGGTGATGAATTTTCAGCCGGTTGACCGGCTGCCGGTAATGGAATGGGCAGTATGGTGGAGCAAGACTGTTGAGCGCTGGCAGAGCGAGGGCCTGCCGGTGACAGACCGTTATGATATAATGCGTTATTTCAATCTGGATATCAATTATCATGGCTGGATTCTGATGAATACACCTGAACTGCCGCCGGTTGCCAGTCACGGCGCACCGATGATTCACAATATTGATGACTATATTAAACTTAAGAAATATCTTTATCCGGCTGAGTCGGTACACCTGGACCCATGGGATAAATGGGGTTGTGAACAGACAACAGGCGATGCCGCCGTATGGATGACGCTGGAAGGATTTTTCTGGTTTCCGCGGCGGCTGCTGGGAATTGAAAACCACTTCTATACTTTTTACGACCAGCCTGAACTGATACACATGATTTGTGAAGACATGATAGCGTTTTATATGAAAACGCTTGAAACGCTGTTCCGCACCTGCACTCCTGACTTCATGTCTTTCGCCGAAGACATGAGTTACAATCGCGGACCAATGGTTTCTGAAGATGTCTTTGCGGAATTCATCCGCCCGTATTATCAGCGAATTACTCCGCTATTGCGTGAACGCTGCGTCAAAATGTTCGTGGATTCAGACGGTGATATTAGCAGGCTGTCGGGCTGGTTTGAAGATTGCGGGATAGACGGTTTTGTGCCGCTGGAACGCCAGGCGGGAACGGATGTAGCGCAACTGCGCAGAGAACATCCGCAATATATCTATATGGGGGCGTTTGATAAGATGACGATGAATCGTGGCGAAACCGCTATGCGTGCGGAATTTGAGCGCCTGATGCCGGTTGCCAGGCAGGGCGGCTTTATTATTTCCTGCGATCACCAGACCCCGCCAGAGGTATCACTGGATGATTACCGGCTTTATGTGAAACTGTTTAATGAATATGCAAGGAAAATATAGTTGTACATTTCCCGGCTTTAAACTTGCAACATCAATCATGGATGGGAACAAATATTAAGCAGTGCGCTGCTGGAAACAGATCTCTCTAATATCCGGAAAGACAGGGACAAAAAACAATGATTAAAACCTGGAAACAGTTTTTCAGGATTGGAATCGTTGCATTATTTTTTGCTTTTTGTGTTTCTGGTTGTAAATTGCTTTATTGCAGAAAAATTATTTCAGGCAGATGAATTGTTCTGCGCAGACTTAATTAACAGGAATTTTTAGATTATGATGCTGGACAGTACTGAATTATATCCCATGTGCTTCACCCCTATCTATAAAGAGCGGATGTGGGGCGGCGATCAGCTTGCATCAGTTCTTAAACGCGTACTGCCGCAGTGTAATGAACCGGTCGGTGAATCCTGGGAACTGGTTGACCGCGATGACGAGCAAAGCGTCGTCGCCAACGGGCCGCTTAAAGGCAAGACCATCCGCGAATTAATTCAGTCATACGGCAAAGACCTGGTCGGCAAAAATTTTCATGGGGGACGCTTTCCGCTCATGGTTAAAATCATTGACGCCGGCACACGGCTGTCCTTGCAGGTTCATCCCGATGCGGATGTCTGCGCCAAACTCGGTCACGGCGCTGAACCGAAAACCGAAATGTGGTACATTATCGCCGCTAAAAAGGGCGCTAAAATTATGGCCGGGCTCAATCCCAGAGGCACTAAGCGCCAACTGGTGGATGCGTTGAATTCCCCGGATATCGAAAGCCAGTTACAGGTGTTCAGCTCAGAGCCGGGCGATGCATATTTTATCAGTTCCGGCACGCTGCACGCCATCGGCGGCGGCAATCTGCTGCTGGAAATCCAGCAGAACAGTGATACCACCTTCCGCGTCAGCGACTGGGGCAGAATTGACTCCAGCGGCAAACCTCGCGAACTGCATGTGGAACAGGCCATGGAATCCATTAATTTTACCAACCGTACCTCGCCCCGTGTTGCCGGAGTCGTGGATGCGGTTGCGCATAACCGGAAATTCCCGGTAATCAACCGCTGCCAGTTTTTTAAAGTGGACGATTTGCGGCTGGTCGGCGAAATGAAAGACACTACTTCACAGACCGGCAGTTTTCATCTGCTCAGCGCCATCAATCATCCGGTTGAAATCGGCAGAGATGACAAGATTGTCCGGCTGGAGCCCGGCGACAGTTGCCTGATTCCGTCGGCTTTCGGCGACTACACCATCAAACCGCTTACAGAGACCATGACAATAATTGTAAAAACTACGCTTTAAGGCAAGAATAATCGAACAACCGCAGGTTTTGAAGATGATCGAATTCAAATGCATTGCTGATCTGGAGGCTTTTTTAAAGTCTGAATTTCCCCTGGCCGAAGTTCCGTTCAACTGGAATATCGCCCCCGAAAAATGTCCGGCGGATATGACCGGGGACCTCACGGTCAACTGTTTCAGGTTCGCCAGAATATTTCGTGCCGCTCCCGATAAAATAGCTGAAATGTCCGCGGAATTTCTCAGCCGTCACGCGGATGTGGAAAAAGCGGAAAGAATCAAGGCATTCGTCAATCTCACGCTGAAAGGATATGCCGTCCATCGTGATTCTGTCGCCAGACTCAATGAATTACTGGATTCCGGCAAAGTCCAGCAGGACAAAAGACAGCGGATACTGATCGAGTTCTCGGCACCCAACACCAATAAGCCGCAGCATCTGGGCCATGTCCGCAATAATACGCTGGGCATGTCGCTGGCTTCGCTGCTCAAGCGTGTCGGCCATGACGTGATTGCCATCAACCTGGTCAATGACCGCGGCATTCATATCTGCAAATCCATGCTGGCGTATCAGCGTTTCGGCAACGGCGCCACTCCGCAGTCTGCCGGCGTCAAGGGCGACCATCTGGTCGGCGATTTTTACGTTAAATTCAACACCGCCCTGAAGCTTGAACTTGAGGAGCTGAAGAAAAATAAACCGGAACTGGCCGGCAAAGACGATGAAGACCTGTTTCTGGAAACCGAAATCGGCCGCGCCACCCAGAAAATGCTGCAGGACTGGGAAGCCGGCGACCCGGACGTCATTGCTCTCTGGAAAACCATGAATTCATGGGTTTTTGCCGGATTTGACGTCACTTACAAACGCATGGGCATCAAGTTTGACCATACCTATCTGGAAAGCCAGACTTATCTGCTGGGCAAAGATCTCGTGGCTGAAAGCCTGAAAAAAGGTGTTTTTACACAGCGCCCGGATGGAGCGGTGGTGGTTGATCTCGGTAAAATGGGGCAGAAAGTAGTGCTGCGCTCCGACGGCACCAGTGTTTACATTACTCAGGATATCGGCACCACTCTGAAAAAATATGAAGATTACAAGCCGGACTCCCAGATCTGGGTCGTCGGCGATGAGCAGATACTGCATTTCAATATGCTGTTCGCGATTCTGAAAAAAATGGGCTATTCCTGGGCCGACAACCTGTTCCATCTGGTTTACGGCATGGTCAATCTGCCTACCGGCAAAATGAAGAGCCGTGAAGGCACCGTGGTTGACGCCGACGATCTTTTTAATGAAATGGTCGAACTCGCCAAAGACGCCGCCCGCGAAAGATGCGGTGATGAGGTTTCCGAAGAGGAAATTGCCGCACGGTCTGAAATCATCGGGATGGGCGCGTTAAAATTCATGCTGTTGAAATTCAACCCGAAAACCACGATGACTTTCGATCCTCAGGCTTCGGTAAAATTTGAGGGCGATACCGGCCCCTATGTGCAATACGCCTGCGCCCGTATCAATTCAATCGAACGCAAAAGTATTGAGCGCGGCATCAAATGTGACGACAATCCGGATTGGACCCTGTTGACAAAAGAAGAGGAAAAAGCCCTTTCCATTGCCGCTTATTTTTATCCGGAAGCCCTGCTTGATGCTGCCGGGAAGAAAGACAATTCGGTGCTGGTGGAATATCTGCTTGACCTGGCCAAGGCCTTCAATCGCTTCTATCGCGAATGTCCCGTCCTGGCCGCGGATGACGAAACTCTCTGCAAGTCGCGCCTGGCGTTGTGTTTCAGAATCAGAACCATCCTGGCTGACGGACTGAACACCCTGACCATCGGCGTACCCGAAGCAATGTAGGTCTAATGTAAAACTTTATGGACAAATTTAGAGGACAGCTTCCGCAATGATAACAATGGATTATATCGCAAAGAAAACCGGGCTGTCACGCTATACGGTTTCCATGGCTCTGGACAGCAATCCCCGCGTTCGGGAGAAAACCCGCCAACTTATTCTAGCCGCCTGTGAAAAGTACGGATATATCCCTAACCGCAACGCCGTGGGACTGGTTAAGGGCAAAACCAATCTGATCGGAGTCGTGGTGCCATATCTTACCGACGATTTTTACAGTGAGTTTATTGAATTCCTCGATCGCACTGCGCTTAAATTCAACTATCAACTGGTGTACCGTTCCTCTTATAACGACAATGTTGTGGAGACAGAAATCATTAGAAATTTTCTGTCATTGAAAGTTTGTGCGATGATTATCGTACCGGTAGTAGTCAAACCCGATCAGCGCATTCACAAATTGGCGGAGAAAAATATTCCGGTAGTGTATTTTGACCGGCAGTGGAGTGAAGACCGATATCATGTCATCAATGATAATCATAGCGGTGTTTTACAAATGACGGAAGCGCTTATCGCCAGCGGTCGCAATCCGGCATATCTGGGAAGTTTTTATCAGGCCAGCAATATCACCGCCATGCAGCGGGAACAGGGGTATTGCGACGCCATGCGGCGGCATGGTCTGACGCCGCGGCTGATAGATTGTTCACACAGCATGGAAAAGCAGGACAATGAACAATTCGGCTATGATAACATTCGCCGGGTAATTGCCGGCAGCGCCGTTCCGGACGCATTGATATGTGTCACCGACGCGGTTGCCCTGGGAGCGATGCGGGCGTTGAATGAAGCCGGGATTGTGCCGGGCAGAGAAGTCCTGGTTGCCGGGCACGATAATTTACGGTTCAGCGCCTTTTTGAGCCCCGCTTTGTCCACTGTCCGCCAGCGCAAAGATTTATTTGCGCTGACCTGCATTGAAATCATTGATGCCTGTCTGCATGGCAATCCGCCCGCGCAGAAAAAATATATGTTCGAACCGGAAATCATCCGCCGCGAATCCGCTTGATTAATAACTGCCCACTTTTTTTAATTCCGGTGTTGACACGTGACAACTAAAACGTTATAATAGTAGTTGTTACGTGACAACTTTTATTAAACAGGGAGATGATTATGCCATTACGGTTTAAGCTGGGATATATGCCGACACGGCGGGTGTTTTTTTCGCAGGAAGATTCCCTGAAATACAAAGACCTGATTCTGGTGAAGATCAAGTCGCTGCTGCCGGATATTGAAATCGTCGATTTGAGCTTTTTGAATCCGGAAGGCTTGCTGGTAGATGAGAAGGATGCGGAAAGTGTAGCACGAAAATTCATTGCTGAAGACGTCGATGCCGTTTTCTGCCCTCATTGCAACTTCGGCTCGGAGGGCGCGGTGGCAATAGCGGCCAGGAAAATCGGTAAACCGTTCCTGCTCTGGGGGCCGCGTGATGAAAGTCCGCTGCCGAACGGTGAACGGCTGCGCGATTCACAGTGCGGACTCTTTGCCACTTCCAAGGTTTTGCAGCGTTTCGGCGTACCATTCAGCTATATCGTTAACTCACGGCTTGATGATCATGTTTTCGAATACGGACTGGTCAATTTTATCCGGGCCGCGAATGTGGTTAAACATTTTACCTCAGCCCGGATCGGTCAGGTTTCGACCCGTCCGCGTGATTTCTATTCGGTCATTGTCAATGAAGGCGAACTGCTGGAGAAATTCGGCATTCAAACTATTCCGATTGACTTGAGCAAGATTGTGCGTGAATGCCGCTCACTGCTTGGTAATGTTACGGCCGCAGTGAAAGCGGAAGCCGATAACTTAAAGCGCAAGGCGGACTTTTCTAAATTCCCCGGCGATGAACTGGTATTAAAACTGGCGGCGCTGAAACTGGCAGTCGGCAAATGGGTTAATGACGAAGGACTCGACGCGCTGGCATTTCAGTGCTGGGACACATTACAGCAGGAATTGAACATCTGTTCGTGCTTTGTCCATGCGGTATTGACGGAGGAAGGCATTCCGGTTGCCTGTGAAACAGATATTCATGGCGCGATTACCTCGCTGATGCTGCAAAGCGCCAGTCATTTCAAGGAACCGACATTTTTCGCCGACTTGACTATTAGACACCCCGATAATGACAATGCCGAACTGCTATGGCATTGCGGACCGTTCCCGCCGTCACTGGCCGATGGCAAATGTATTATCAACAATCACTTTGTGCTGCCCAGTCATGCGCCGGGGGTCTGTAACTGGAAACTCAAAGACGGCCGCGTGACGCTGGCGCGCCTGGACGGAGCCCAAGGTAAATACTCGCTGCTGTGCGGCGAAGGCAATACAGTTGACGGCCCGTTCAATCAGGGAACTTACGTTTATGTGGAAGTAAACGACTGGCCGCTGTGGGAGGAAAAAATCATTTACGGTCCTTACATTCACCATGTCGTCGGAGCTTACGGCAGCTTCTCGCCAGTGTTGTATGAAGCATCCCGCTATATCGGCAATCTGGAATTTGATCCGGTGTCGCCAGAACTGGACACGATCAAGCGTATTCTCCGCAACGGAAAGGAATAAGCCGATGCCGATCATAACCGCAAGAAAAGAATCATTGCAAGTGGTGGATAAAGTCATTGAGAATAATGTCGCGATGGCTATTTTTTGTACTGCCAGCCACTGGAACACTGAAGCCATCCTGCTCGCGGCGAAAAAACTCTGTGACAAATACCAGATCGAAAGTGTCCCGCTGGCGATCGCCATGACTTTCAACTATCCCTACATGCCGCAGGCGCAGCGGGTTACTCACTGCCGGAACGCCAAACTGGGCTTTCAGAGCATCATGGAGCACCTCCATTTGCTCTGTGACAGCTTCGACTCGCCGTACCGGAATATAGTTGTGCTGCCGCATCTGGATCACGCTGATCCCGGACGGGATGAATGGGCGCTTACTGAAGGAACGAAATATCTTGCTTCGGCAATGTTCGACGCGCAGAGTTATCCTGCTGAACAGAATATATCCATGACCCGCGACTATGCGGGCAAATATGGCAGGAACATTATGATTGAGGGTATCATGGAGGAGCTGGTAGTGGCCGACAAGCATGTCAAAAGCGATATCTCATCTGTCGGCGGCTATCTTGAGCGGGCTGCCGCTTACGTCAGGACCACCGGCATCGACTTCCTGGTGGCTGACCTCGGGACTGAGCAGCAGGCATCCGGCAGCGGCAGCGTAAAGTACTTGGACGAACGTGCCAGGGGCCTGACTTCCATACTCGGCCGGAAGATGCTGGTGCTTCATGGAACATCTTCGCTGAATAAAGACCAGATGCTGAGCCTGCCCGGCGATGGCGTGGTGCGCGTGAATATGTGGACGAAAATCGCCCGCGAGGCCGGAAAATATGCCGCCGGAAATCTCTTTAAACGCGCCGAAGCCGTGTCCCGCGGCGACTTCGAAGCCGTGGAGTCGAACCAGTATCTGATGGATTCCATCGACAAGGCTTCAGACATGATGCTGGAGATACTTGAGACGTTGAACTACGCGAATTTTGCGCGTAAATAAACATAAAGGGGGGCATCATGAGCCTGATGGGCATAGATATCGGAACCACCGGATGCAAGGCTGCGGTGTTTGATTCCGTCGGCACAGTTATTGCCTCGGATTACTGCGAGTATGACGTTATTCGCCGTTTGCCGGGACAGGCGGAACTGGATAGCTCCGATGTCTGGAACAAGGTTGGTCAGGTGATTTCCTCTTGTGCCGGACAGGCCGGAACTGACCGGATTGAAGCGCTTTCGGCGGCTTCGATGGGTGAAGCCCTGGTGCCGGTCGACAGCCATGGGCGCATCTGCGGCAATTCCATACTGGGAACAGATACCAGAGGGACGAAATACCTCGATCAGCTGATCGCTCTAATTCCGTCCGAGGAAATTTACCGGATTACCGGCCAGCCGGCCGGAACCGGCTATTCGCTGCCGAATCTCTGCCGGATTAAAGCCGAAGAACCGGAACTTTATCAACATGCGTTTAAATTTCTGCCGTGGTCCGATTTTGTCACTTTTATGCTGACCGGCAAAATGTCGGCGAATTATTCCCTGGCCTGCCGCACTCTGCTGTTTGACCGCAAGGGGCATTGCTGGTCACGGAAAATTGCCGATGCGATGGAATTCGATCTGGAGAAACTACCGGATTTAATGCCTTCCGGCCAATCATTGGGCAGTATATCCGGAACAATGAGCAGGGAATTCGGCTTGCCGGCGGATGTCCAGGTAGTAACCGGAACCCATGACCAGTGTGCCGCGGCGCTGGGAGCCGGAGTAAGCAAAGCCGGAACGGCCATGCTGGGACTGGGGACTTATGCCTGCATGGTCATGGTTCATGACCAGCCGGAAGCAAATTCCCCGTTTGTCCGGCTCGGGGTGAATATTGAAAATCATGCAATAGCGGCGCAATATGTAAGTTTTATCTATCACGGTTCCGGCGGGGCGCTGATCAAATGGCTGCGGGACGAAATGTTCCGCGAACTGCAAGGTGACAACGCATATCCGCGCATGTTTGCAGAATTGAGTCAAGCGAAAGATGTTCCGGTTGTATTGCCTTACTTTGCCGAAACCGGCCCGCTGGACTATGCGGCAGGCGGTCGGGGGGCCATTTGCGGATTGTCGTTCTCTCATTCCCGTGCGGATATTCTCAACGCCGCGCTTCAGGGAATCATTTTTTACTTCAAAGATGCACTGGACCAGCTTCGTTTTGGCGGCAGTCCGGTCCGGAGCATTCACGTTTCCGGCGGCGGCGCGGAATCGGAAGCATGGCGGCAGATGATTGCCGACATCCTTGATATTCCGGTCATCAAACCGCAGGTTAAGGAATGCGGTGCGCTGGGCGCCGCGATTGTCGCCGGCGTCGGCACGGGCCGCTGCAAATCTTTTGACGAGGCGATAGCCGGACTGGTCAAAATTGAAAATGAGTTTCAGCCGCAACATGAACACAAAAAACAGTATGCCGCGGCCTTCAAACATTATTCCAGTTTGAAGACAGCTCTTTCAACATGTAAAATATAGGAGGAGTTAGAATAAATTTATGGATAAATATCTGGAAAGTCGCAATAATTCAACCAGGTCTTCCTTGGAGGCGCTGAGTTGGAATCATACCGGCAAAATGTGTGTGCATATAAATTCAGGACAATGGCTTTCTCCTAAAAGCCGGTATTGGGAATATCCGCAAAAAAACTTTGAAGCTCAGATGGCGCGGATTGAACGAAACGAGGCGGCTGGATGCGGTAATTTCCCTTTTCTGTTAGTTGACTACGGGGATGCAATAATTCCGACAATGTTCGGTGCCGGACTTGGGGATATCGACGGCGGCCCCTGGATTGAGCATGTCTTGAACGATATTGCCGAAGTTAAGAATATGTCCAAACCCGCTCTGGACAATCCCATGTGGCGGCATTTTCTTAAAACCCTGGACTACTTTATGGAGCATTGTCCGGAAGGGGTCAGGATCATACCGCCGCATAAACTCAGTCCGTTCGGCAATGCAATGATTTTACGTGGAACGGATATTTATCTTGACCTTTATGATAATCCTGCCGCAGTTCATGAACTGCTGAAGAGAGTTACAGAAGCTTTCATCACGGGGTTCGAATTCATTCATGATAAAATAGGAACTCCGGTGCTGGACGGTTTTTCGCCGAATGGATTTCCCTTGCCCGGCATTTTTATCGGTGATGATTCAAGCATAAATATGAGTAACGAACAAATATGGGAATTCGATCTTAAATACCTGGAAGTTCTGTCGAAACATTTCGCGTCTCCGCTGTTTTGTCATTATTGTGTTATGAATGAAACACAGGGCCTGCAGCTTTTGCAGGCATATTCGGATGCTGATTTTGTCATCGGCCTCAACAATCAATACGGCCCTGATTTTTTTCTGGACAATTATGAAGCATATTTTAAGAACAGGCTGATTCTCGCCACTGAAACCCCGGTTGAAAAACTCGGTTCGACCAAAGAATTACGGCTTTCATTTTTTAAAGATAAACTTTCAAGAATTCAGCAGGAGATGAAAGATAAAAACGGGCTTTTGTATTTCGTCGGAGTTAATGATGAAGAGCTGGAGGATTTTCTTAAAATAGTGAATAGCCACTGAATTATTTATTAATGATCCGGAACAAAATAAATTGAGGATGCCAATGTATTTCAACTTCAAGAATTATTCTGTAAACTACGATGAGAATGCGCATGCCTTCTCCTGCGCCTATACGCCGGATGGACAAACGGAGGAGCAACCCTTTATAAAGAAAGCCTCTGTCTCCGTCCGCAGCTATCAGGGCGAGTTGATCTCCCCGAACGATTATAAGCAGGTAGAGAGTAAACAGCAATGTAATCCCGGCAGCCATGTGCTGAGCATAATCTATTCGGACGGCCCAAAGGGCGCACCGGCTCTGGAACTCCACTTTACACTGGACTCGGCTTCGCTGCATATCCGTACCTTCGCCCGCGCCATCGTCCATATTGACGGCATGCTGCAATGGGGTGACGAACCGGTGAATTCCACTTTCGGCATCCGCTTGAACGCCGAAGATCATAATCTGCGTACAGCCTGCGGCCCCGCTTTTTCAATTCACGACAATGCTCTCTTCGACCGGCTTTCCGATAAAGTGCTTGAATTCAAAGCATCCGACAAGTTCAAAGTACGCTATGACTGGAATACCGGCGGTTACCGCTTTCACTTCGAGAATGGAATTGACCATGGACGAGTTTTTTCGTTCAAAATCCATGAGGATTACTGCAAACGCAAGTTTAATATCCCTTATGCGCCCATCGACAAGCGTCACGGTTTTAATACGCCGCCTGTCGGCTGGATGACCTGGTACTCTGTTCAATTCAAAGCGAATGAGCAGATTGTTCTGGAAAATGCCAGGTTGCTCTCCGCAACCTTCGGCAAATACGCGGAAAAACTCTGTCTCTGGGTGGACTGGGAATGGAACCATAAAGCCTTTGACGGTCTCGGACAGGAAGGCGTCGATACCTTTACTCCAAGAAAAGAAGCATATCCGAACGGGCTTGCTCATGTCGCGGAGGAGATTGAAAAACTCGGACTGATTCCGGTGCTTTGGATCGGCGCGACCAACGACGGGCAGCAGAACCATTTGCTCAAGCAGCATCCCGAATGGCTGCTGGCGCATAAACCTGAATGGTGCGGCCAATGGTGGATCGACCCCAGTCATCCGGGAGTGGTGGAAGAATATATCCCGGCCATTTTCAACCAAATCATGAAATGGGGGTTCAAAGCCATTAAATGGGACTGTTTCCCGGCCACTTTCACAATTTGCGACGCCTTCCATTCGAAGTTTTACAATCCGGCGATATCCTCCGACACGGCCATACGGAATGTGGTCAAGGCCGCAAGGCAAACCGTCGGGTCTGACATCTATATGCTGTCCTGCTCCGGCAACACCGAGCGGGATATTACTTTTGCCATGGACCAGTTCAGCGCCGCCAGAATCGGCGGCGATATTTTCGGCTGGAGCGACTTCATCGCGAATTCAATTGAACGTGTATTCCGCTTCTATCCCTGGCACAATGTTGTTTTTTATGCTGATGGCGACAATCTGGTATTGCGCAGCGAATTCAACACTCCTGCGCAGGCCCGTTCGCGCGTTTCCTTCTACGGACTCACCGGACTGCCGGTAACCATCGGCGACAATCTGCCGGAGCTGGATGAAGCGCGTATTGATATGTTAAGGCGGATAATGCCGGTTGCCGACATTCACCCGATGGACCTTCAGCAGAAGAGCTACGGCGACGGCTATGTGCTGATCAACCTCGCGGTCTGCAAGGAGTTCGGCGACTGGAACGTCGCCGGCATTATGAACACTAATGACGAGGTGCTGGAGCTGAAACTCAGCCTGGAGTCTGATCTGCATATTGATACCCGCAACGGTCTGTGTTATGCGGTCTATGATTTCTGGAAAGGTGAATTCATGGGGGTTTACGGTGATGCGCTGCAAGTGTCAATTGCTCCAATGGATACTGCCGTTTTGCGCATAACTCCGCTGACAGCGCATCCGCAGGTTATCTCGACTTCAAGGCATATAACCCAGGGCGGCTGCGACTTGAACGCATTGAGCTGGGACGCCGCATCGAACAGTCTGTCCGGCAGCTCGAAGTGCGTGGAAGGCGAAGTATACCGCCTGACCATATACATCCCGGAAGGCTATGAGTTTGTCAATGCAGATTGTGCCGATAAAGCCGCCGCCGCCGTCGATGGCTGTATTCTGAAAGTAGATATCAATTCCGCCAGCAGCGGCGATATTGTCTGGAAACTGAATTTCAAGTTAAAATAGTTGGCAAACAACGTTATTTTGTTAAAGATAAATCATTTTTTGTTATATCAACTTGCTTTTTTTCAAAAAACATTTAAAATATCTATTGGACTGGGAATACTCGGTCGGTAAGCCGTTCTGGAAACGGAGTCGCTTATTTTGTTTTTAAGGGAAGACTTTCCAGCCTTTTACAGCGTTATGCTTGTATATATGCTTCTCCACAATATTATATGCCTGATTGGGCTGTTCCGGTTTTAATATGTGTCTTGTACTATTATCAGTCATATTCATTTTTAGAAAGATTTTCTCGCTACTCTTTTCATAAGTTTCTAATTGTCAATGTTTAAAATGCTCAGCAATGCAGTAGGGAACTTTCGTCATTTTATTCGTCAAGAAAAGTTTTGGAGGAGGGATGCAAGGGGGAACCTTGAACTGTCAAGGTTTCCCCTGCAAACAAAATATTGTTTCCCGCAACCCGCCACCGGCGGCTCGCCGGACGTGATCCAACGGTCCCGCAGTCGCGGGATTAGTCGCCAAAGGCGAAATGCATAAAGACGGTCCGCCGAAACGGCTGACCTTACCCAATTTCTTATCCTGTCTATGTCCATCCCGGTTAAATCTTCATGCCTTTCATCTGCGTCCATCTGCGTCATCTGTGGATAACATTTTCGTGTCTTGGATTTTTTTCGTGCTTTTCGTGTGGTTCGTGGTTAAGGTGTATTTTTTGGTTACGGCTATGAGTTGTTGTTTTTCACTTTGCAACGTCTTTAACCATGCGTATTGCATTCTGAACCCGTTGATGCCCTTGAAAGCTGTAATTTGATGGTTATGATAATATATAGGGCAAAATAAAATAGCAGACTGTGCTAAAGTTAATAATAACTGTGCAGGGAATATGGACAAAGCATTTCATATCATAATTGAAGGCCGGGTGACCGGTGTCGGCTTCCGCTATTTGGCTCAAGACTACGCGGAGCAGTTCCCCGCTCTGAAAGGCTATATCCGGAACGCCGGTTACGGCCAGGTCGAAGCGGTGGTCCAGGGTGAATCCGGCGACGTCGAGCAGATGGTGCAATGGCTGCGGCACGGCCCGGACTCCGCGCGTGTTGACCAGTTTCAGGTCAATCCGATTCCGATTAATAACACCCTCGACACTTTTTCCATCAGATAACTTTGCCAAAGAACCTTTCCGGATATACATTAATCCACTGAGAATTCAGAATTCAGAATTCAGTAGTCAGCGCCTGACCGCGGTATTCGCAGTTTTATCAAATAAGAAACGAAAGATAAAAATCAAGCGTGACTGGTGACTGGTGAAAGAGTAAAAAGGCAAAAGTAAAAAAAGATTTCTCTGTGTCTCTGTGCCTCTGTGGTTAAAGAGGAGTTTCTAAGGAACGCTGAAAAGATAGAACTAACTATGAAATAAGTGTACCAACCGGAGGTTAATATGTCTCAAAAAATATTGATGATACTGGCGGAAGGGTTTGAAGAAACCGAAGCTATCGCGGTTGCGGATGTGCTGCGCCGCGCCGGACTGGATTTAACGCTTGCCGGACTGACGGAGCAACTGGTTACCGGAGCTCACAAAATCGCGGTCAAAGCTGATTGTCTACTGGCGGATGTCAACGCCGCCGGTTTCGATGCGGTGGTGCTGCCCGGCGGCATGCCCGGCTCCACGCATCTGCGCGAAAGCGACGCGGTGATGCATGCCGTTAAAACGGTTTACGGCAAAGGCGGAATCGCCGCTGCCATCTGCGCCGCGCCGATTGCTCTGGCGCGCGCCGGAGTTCTTGACGGCAAAAAAATTACCGCCTATCCGGGATTTGAACAATATTTTGAAAAATCTGATTATACCGGGCAACTCACGCAAGTCGACGGAAAAGTTATCACCGGTAAGGGTGCCGGAGCGGTATTTGAGTTTGCCGCCAGGATTGTTGAGGCCTTCGGTAAAGGCGAGCAGGTAAAAACGATCCTCGCCAATATGTTTGTAAAGTGATTGGAGAGTATTTTAATGAGTTTTGAATTAACCGGCAAATGCCAGTCTTCCCGCGCCCGTTCAGGTATCGTGCATACTCCGCATGGTGACATCCATACTCCGGTGTTCATGCCGGTAGGTACGCGCGGTTCGGTAAAAGCCATGTCCCCCGATGAAGTCGAAGCGCTCGGCGCTGAAATCATCCTCGGCAACACCTATCACCTGTTTCTGAAGCCCGGACTGGATATTATCCGCGGGGCAGGGGGGCTGCATGAGTTCAGCGGCTGGAAACGGCCGATTCTGACCGACAGCGGCGGCTTCCAGGTGTTCAGCCTGTCAACCCTGCGCAAGATCGAGAAGGACGGCGTCTGGTTTGCCTCGCACATTGACGGTTCCCGGTTTTTTCTGGGTCCGAAAGAGTCAATGCTGATACAGCGCACGCTGGGGTCGGATATTGTCATGGCGTTTGATGAATGCACCCCGTATCCGTGCGAATATGAAGCGGCAAAAAAATCCCTGGAAATCACCACCCGCTGGGAACAGATTTCGCGGGAGCAGCCGTTGAATCCAGGACAGCAGTTGTTCGGCATTGTTCAAGGTTCGACTTACCGCGATCTGCGGGAGCGCTCCGCCGAAGAACTCGTTAAAATCGGATTTGAAGGCTATGCGGTCGGCGGTTTGAGCGTCGGTGAGCCCGAAGTGAATATGTACGAATGCCTCGACTGGGTCATTCCGGTGCTGCCGGAAGACAAGCCGCACTATCTGATGGGCGTCGGCACTCCGAAGCAGCTGGTGGAGGCCGTGGCGCGCGGCGTTGACATGTTTGACTGTGTAATCCCCACGCGGCTGGCCAGACACGGCAGCGCGTTTTTGTCCGATGGTTCCAGTCTGCCGATCAAAGCCGGGCGTTACAGCGCGGATTTCGGACCGATTGACGAAAAATGCGGCTGCTATGCATGCAGTAAATTTTCCCGAGCCTACATCCGTCATCTGTTGAATGTAGGGGAAATTCTGGGAATCCGGCTGGTGACGATCCATAACCTTTACTACTACCTGAACTTGATGCGCTGCATTCGCGAAGCCCTGGCCGCCGGTACTTTCGGTCAGTTCCGCGCGGCGTTCAGTGAACCTGCCAAAACTGATATTTCTGATAAGATATACTCTGTAAAGGCTGAAAATTTAACATAGACGAGCGGGATTGTGGATTGGATTTTTTCGATCCGACTGACAGGCGATATGAATATCGCATGAAGGAGGATCGGAAAAATACGGCCGCAAGACAATCGTCCCGCATCTGCGGGATTGCGATCTTTTGAGTTTGGATTAGCACTCTTCGAGGCCTTCGATACCCCGGTATCGGCAGCCTCTCAGAATACGAACCAATTCTCAAAATCTTCGCAATCTATTTTAAATTTTCAACCTTTATAGAGTATAAACACCATTTAAAGGAAATTGTATCATGAAATTTGAGACTGGATTTTTTGACAACGGCGTTTTGCAGCGCAATGACAAGGATTGTTGCGAACAGCATTTTAACGGCACCTGCAAAGTTGCGGGAACTGTGCTGGTATCGGTGCTGAAAAAAGGCAAAACAGTCTCCGGATTATCGCGGATGAAAGCAGGCTGTTCGGCAAAAGGCAAATTCTCAGGAACCGTGTCCGGAGTGCCTGCCGGCGGCCCTTACGATTTCCAGTTTTCGATTGCGGACAGCAGCGGCAAAGAACATGAACCCGTAATCGTGAAAAATATTCTGGTCGGCGATTTATGGATACTGGCCGGACAGTCAAACATGCAGGGCGTCGGACGCATGGAACATGCACTGTCTGCTGAAAAAGCAGTCAGGGCATACTACATGAATAACCGCTGGGACGTCGCACAGGACCCGCTGCATAATCTTTATCAGGCCTGTGCGCCGGTGCACTGCGGCAACCCGGAAGCCAGGACCAATAAAAATCCGGTTACCGGTGTCGGCCCCGGTGTGGCGTTTGGTCATAAAATGTGGAAAAATACCAAAATCCCGCAAGGGCTGATTGCCTGCGGACACGGCGGCACCAGCATGGAGCAATGGGATCCGGCAAAGAAAAAACTTGGCGACAACAGTTTGTACGGCGCCGCAGTCAACCGCCTGAAGCGGCTCGGCGGCAGAGCAGCCGGCATTTTATGGTATCATGGATGCAGCGAAACCAATCCGGCTGACTGCGGTCCGGTCTATACGAAACGGATGCAGAATCTGGTGAATAATTTCAGGAAATATACCGGCAATCCCGCGCTGCCGTTTGTCATGGTGCAGCTTGGCAGATATTCCGGCCTCGGCCTCGGCTGTTCCGCCTTTTGGGATGCCATTCGTGAACAGCAGCGGGTGCTGCCGGGAAAAATCAAGCATCTGCTCACCGTCCCGGCAATCGACCTGGAACTCGACGACCCGATTCATATTTCCGGCGAAAGCCAGCATGTGCTGGGAAAACGTCTGGCCGTTGCGATGAATTATCTGGTCAGCGGCGGCAAAAAAGGCAAAGCCCCGATTGAATTAAATTCTGTAAAAATTATCCAGGATCCTAAAACCAGAAATGCGATTCTAGTTGCCTGCTTCAAAAATCTTGAAGGAAAACTTGTTGCCGCAGGCCGCCCTTCCGGCTTTTCTCTGCTCGACGGCGATACTCCGGTATTCGGGATTTTTAAAGTGGCGCTGAAAAAGAACGAAGCCATTATTTATACATCTATTTATGCAAGAGATTTTGCACATAGCAAATTGTGTTATGGTTCCGGCCTGGACCCGTATTGCAATATTACTGATGAAAGCGGCAGACCGCTGCCCGCGTTTACCGTAAATATGCGGTCGAATGCACGTCCGGTCATGGAATTTATCAGTGAATTTGAAGTGAGCGCACCGGTTTTTATTCAGGAAACCCGGGAGAACATGAAGTATCCGGCGAAAGGCAAAACTCCGGCGTTCCGCAAAGCCTATTCTAACGCGTTTTATGTGTCCCATCCCGACATTGCCAAATTAGCGGACGGGAAACATAAAATATTCTACTTCAAGTGCCGGATCAAGTGCGGCGAAGCTATGAATCTGAATCTCCTGTTCGGCTATGACGGCCCGGCAAAACTGTTCTGTGACGGCAAAGAGATTTATTGTGATATGAAAGGCATTAATCCGATTATCAAGGATCACCATAAAGTACCTTGCCCGCTCAGTAAAGGCGTGCATGAATTTGTTGTCGCGCTTGCCTCAAACCGCGGCGCCGCCTGGGGCCTTTGTTTGCGCGCGGAGCGTTCCGGAGGTAAAAGAACAGACGTGCTGCCGGCCGTAGTTCCAGTATAAATAATAAGCGTCATAAGAATTTACGGGTAAAACAAGTATCCCTTGTTGGATATTGAATAAGGTTTTAGGTTTTAGGTTTTAGGTTTTAGGTTTTAGGTTTTAGGTTTTAGGTTTTAGGTTTTAGGTTTTAGGTTTTAGGTTTTAGGTTTTAGGTTTTAGGTTTTAGGTTTTAGGTTTTCATTCAGGCTGTTTCATGTTGGATATTGGATATTCCTTGTTGGATATTGGATATTGAATAAGGTTTTAGGTTTTCATTCAGGCTGTTTCATGTTGGATATTGAATATTCCGTAATAAACGCAAACTACTGAGGAGTCAAGCAAATGCCGATCAATAAAAAGCAGCTCCACCGGATGGTCAGATTCGTCGCGCAGTTGAAAGAAAACCGTTACCCCAACTGCAACAGTTTCGCCGAAGAACTCCGCGAAGCGGATATCTCGGAGAACCGCAATCTTGCCTGTACCGCCAAAACGATCCAGCGGGATATTAGAGTCCTTAAAGACGAATTTGACTGTCCGCTGATTTTTGATCAGGAGCACAACGGCTATTGCTTGAAACACCACGGCTGGGATTTTAAATGTCCGCAGTTGTTCGAGGAACATGAAATGCTGGCCGCCGTGCTCGGTGCGCGAGTTGCCGAAGATATTTTCCCGGAGCCGCTCAAAAGCAGCATCCGCCAGGCGGTTGATTTCCAGCTGGCGTCCAACAATCCGGATTTTCTCGATAAAGCCATCGTCAAGTCGCTCACGGTTATTCCCGGACTCCGGGCCAATATCGACCCGGATGTTTTCATGACTGTATTTCACGCGTGGCAGCAGCACGAAGCGCTGGACATCATCTATGCTGATTCCAAAAATCTGGAGTCCAAACGCCGGATCGAACCCCATGCGCTGGTTTATTATCAATGCTCATGGTATGTCAAGGGGTTCTGCCTGAAACGCAATGAAGTCCGCACCTTTGCCCTGCACCGGATCGTTGACGCGAAAAACAGCGGACTGTGCTTTGAACCGGATGAAAAAATCATCAACAGTGTCCTGAATGACCACTTTCTGGAATATAAAGAAATCTCCGGCATTGAACTGCTGTGTGATTTTGATATTAAGAGTTTCGTTACCGGCAGCCCGCTGCATCGCCACCAGCAGATCGAACCGGTGGATGAAAAATCCTTCCGGCTGCTGATTCCGGCAATTCCGGAACATGAAATCCTGCAATGGGTGCTTTATCAGGCCGGCAAAGCCGAAGTAATCAAACCCGCCTCTCTGCGCAGCAAAGTCCGCAAAAAAGCTCAGAAAATAGCGGATAATCACCGGAAATAAATCACTTTAACCACGAAACACACTAAAAACACGAAAAGAGAGCGAAACCCCGGGAGAACCGGTCGTCTGACCGGCTTTATATTTTGTCCACAAAACACACAAAATATGCAAAAATAAATCTGGAATACAGTTCCCCGTGAAGTTAATGAAGCAATACCCGGGAGCGCCGGTCGCCTGACCGGCTTTAGGGATTTCTGGTAGGGGCAGCCGTCCCGGCAGACCGGGATTCTCCTCCACTGCTTTATTCAGTCTTCTGCCTTTCCTTGGTAAGTTGGATATTCTCCCGCCTTGCGGGATCCCGCTCTGCGGGACGGGATATTGAGTATTTGGCTGTTCAGTTGGACATTGGATATTCCGTGTTGAATATTGGATATTGAATATTTGGCTGTTCAGTTGGACATTGGATATTCCGTGTTGAATATTGGATATTGAATATTTGGCTGTTCAGTTGGACATTGGATATTCCGTGTTGAATATTGGATATTGAATATTTGGCTGTTATGTTGGATATTCATTTT
>CAIPAT010000292.1 GCA_903863035.1 uncultured Lentisphaeria bacterium | reverse complement strand
TGGTTCATCGAGGACAGGAATTGTTTCGTCCTCAAGCGGGTGAAGGAGGCAGGCTCCTTCAGGAAAAAGCAAGCTAAAAAATAGATGTCATTTCATGCCCAGTGACATGGAATGTGTCAACTGGGCTTTTGAAACATGCCGTTTTTTTAAATACTAATAATGACGAAATACTGCCTGAATTAAAGTATAATAAAGATAAATTCGTCGAGAAGTACGGTCTTAAGGTTATCCGGAAGTAAACATAAAAATTACTTCGTCAATACAATGGTGTAACCCAAAGGATCATCACTGCTGCCTGAATTTGTAAGAACTGAAATGTGTCCTAACAACACGAGAAGAAAGACAAACGGGGCAAAACAAATTAACAGCGGCAACAACAGCAGGGTTCTTAAATAATTTTTATTTACTATATTTCGCGCATAAATTAATACTATTTTTGCAACAATAACGGTTATATCAGTCCCTCTGGGAGTTATTGATATGTTAGAGAAATTGCTGAAAATGTATTTTAATGACGATGGCGTAAACCTGAAATAATCATACGGCGCATAGTGAAATCTTGCAGACCACGGAATAGTGACAATTCCAACGCCGCCTTTCTTTAAAATCCGATATATTTCACCGGCAAAATTATTATAATCAAATACATGTTCCATCACTTCGGTACAAATAAAACCATCAAAGAACTCTGCATCAAAAGGAATTGTTTTACCGTCATAGAATGTTATATCTTTATTATGATATTTGAAATCTGCCGCGTCGATGGAATCCAACCCGAAATATTTAGTATTCTCTTCTGAAAACAGAGGTTTATAAGGTGAACCTCCGCAACCAATATCTAAAAGATTGCCGGAAAAATTGCGACTGAATTCTCTGATGCTTTTATACACGGTTAATACTTGAAAATCTAGAAACAACCTTATCAAAAAGCTTAGTTTACCTATAATATTCGTTGGAGCAACATTCTTTCTTGGTTCAAAATCTTCTGCCATATATATTACTCGAATTTTGTAGTTGGACTTAAAAAATCAGGGTTAAGGCCCTGCATCAATATAAACGTTTGATTACCGAATACAACCTGTTCGTAATCCGGAAGTCCGCGGGGTTGTGAAAATTGAGCCATGATTTCACGGTTTTACTTTGTCTCCGAGGCGGTCCAGCGCGCTACTGGAACCCGTTCCCTGATCTCAACAGAAAAAGACTTGACATCACCAAAATCATTTGCCAGCGGAATCCTTATCGGAAAACATTCGTCAGGTTTGGCAAAACATGCCGGATAAACGCCGTCGCCGAAAAGAAATCGTTCATTAATCAGTTTTTTGCCGTCATAAAGCTGTATGTCTGTTTCCACGTCCAGGTCAACTTTATTAAGCAGCCGGACAAAGAAAACCGCGGAACGCTGTCCGGATTTGTCGCTGACAATTCCGCCGCGCACGGCAAAATTCGGATTTTGAACCGGAATATTTCTGCCGCACAATTCCCATTTTTCCGGAGGAACTTGGACTACCGGCGGCTTGTGCGGAGTTTGCGGCTCGCGATGAAAAAGCAACACCTGATGCCCTTTAAATTTCTGATTTAGAATCAGATTATAGTCTTTGTCTTTTAAAAGTTCAAATCGCGTCGGCTCTGCAAATCTGACAGACAGTGGGTCGTTGACGTCAATAATCACATAATCTTTTAAGCTTTGCTTCAAATGATATCCGACAATTGAAATTGGATTCCTCAAAAGAAAATGGGCACCAATTCTGTCGGTTGTAGTTACCTCTACTCCGGGGGGGATCATTTGCAGTATCTGTCTGACCTCTTCATCGCAGCTTTCCGCGCCCAGTATCGGCATCACGGAATTTTTACCGGTAACGCTCAAACCGAAAAAATAGTACGAAAAACATGCCGTTGCCAACAGGGAAATAATTACTGCCGCCGGCAGTTTCTCCCGGTATATGTCCAGATCAATTTTCCACGCCAGCGCCCGGAACCACGGATTGATCCGACGACGGTAGGTATCCAGCAGCGCCCTGTAGTTCAACACCAGACAGGCCAGCAGCAGCGCCACATATTCCGATTGATACCAGATGCTGATGTTCTGAAGCTGATCATTGGTTTGAAGACATACGAACCCAATGGTAATACACCCGGCCAGCAGCAGCAGCGGACGGCTCAGCAGCAGCACGTACAACGGAATTATCATCAACAGCACAAACGCGATGCAGTGCGGCCGGAACAGCGTTCCCCAGAATAATCCGGGTTTGGTAAACGGAGCAAGTATTATATCAATCATTCCGCCGAATTCGGAATAACGGTCACTGTAATCATACGCGCCATGCGGCGATATCGCCGGAACAACGACCTTGATGACCGTGAAAAAGTACGCGCAGGCCACGGCAATCAGCAGCAAGCCGAATTTCCGGTTCCCGCTAATCAGATACACCAGGCCGAGTCCAACCCAGAATATCGGCACCGTCTCCTTGATTGTCAGCGAAATCAGGAACATGCAGAATGCCGCAACATAATTTTTCTTCTCAAAAAAGTAAAAATATAATAAAATCAGCGGAATTGTTACATATAAAGAATGAAACCCGTAGAAAATCGCGATATTCATATTGGAAAATGACGGAAACAGCATTACGCAGAATGACAATGCCAGTGCCGCCCGCACCGAAACTTTCAGATGCCGGGCGAACAGGTAAACAAAAATACCGCCGCAGAACAGCAAGGCGGAAGTCAGCACAAAAAACGCAGTCGGCGTCCTGAACAGCCATACATACGGGGCCAGCAGTAATGTCATGCCAGGCTCAAAATGAAGCGGCAATACGCTGCCGTGCGTAATATCCGAATAAAACCACTTGCCTTTCAAGGTATTGTCAATGACGTTGAAATACATGCCCCAGTCATTATAACCCATGAACAGAATTTTCACCGCCTTCGCCTGAATAAACGCAAACCACCCGACCAGTATTACCGTTAACAGTGAAACCAGCAGCAATCCTGTCCGGCTACTGATCTCCGGTTTCAAGCTTTGCTTGAATGGGATTATCAGCGCCAGCCGGAATACCGTCAAGCCGGCTGCCACGGTAAAGATCATCGGGGAATAAAAGCCCGTCGGCAAGAAAAACGCCGGCAGAAGAATCAGCAGCGGCAGCAAAGCAATCCCGAGAATTTTCCAGTTGAAGACCACCGGCGACGCTTTCCGGCAAACCCAATACAGCATCGTAACAAATAAAATGCCCAGGACGCCAAAGTACCACCCGGTAACCGGAGAAGGCATATCTGTCTTCAGCATATATTCATAAGTGATAATCCCGAGTCCGTCCAGCAGATAGGTATTCAGGTAAACCGCATAACCCAGTATCGCTCCCGCCGACAGCGACCACGCGGCATAAAACAGGTTTTCTCTCTCAACCGATGATAAACTCATAGCTCAACACCTTAATCGTTATGATATTTTATGCCTTTGGCGATTGCGACCGCCCGGTAAATCTGTTCCATCAGAAAAAATCTGCACATCTCGTGCGTAAACGTCATTCTGGAAAGCGAAAGCACCGCTTCCGCGCGCTTTTTTACCTCATCCGACAAGCCGTAAGGTCCGCCGATCACAAAAATCACTTTTCGATCAGCCGCCGAAATCATGCCGGAGAATTCCTGCGATGTCAGTTCTTTGCCATCTTCGCTCAGCACAATAATCAGGCCGCGTTCCTTCTCCAGCGCCTCCAGTATCCGGTCGCATTCTTTTTCTTTAGTGCCGTCTTTTAATTCGACAATTTCCAGTTTGCCGAACGCCTGAATACGTTTGGCAAATTCCGCAGTTTTGGCCGCCAGCGCCTTGTCTTTCAGTTTTCCCACTGCAATGATCTTAAACAGCATGAAACAACCTCATTTCTCCGCAGATAAGCCGGAATTGCTTAATATGCCTTTACTCAACCCTAATTTCAACTGAATAACTTCTCCAAAAAATATTGTTTTAATACAACGGGATTGTGGAACTGCAAAAATATACACGCTGCTCAACTAGAGATTTCCCTGGATCATGCTTGAAAGTTTGGCTAAATACAGTTATAGTGAATTTACAGGAAAGGCTTTTGCTTTGTCCTGAGATAGCGTAGAATCCGCCTTCCTCACAGGGGACAATTGGGGTTTATTAATAAGTTAACGTTACATGAGTCAGATATATGGATGAAGAAAATTCCGGCCGGCAAAACGTATTATTATATAAATCTTTTTCCGGCTATTTTGTCACAGGCCTGCTGGGTTTGATTATCGGGCTTGCAATATCTCAAGTTTTTGGCGAATGCCTCAGTACCGACATGGTTTTTCTTAAAGTCATCTCCCCGCAAAATCCGTTGTTTGAACCGTTTTATCCAGTTATTTTGGTGATAATTGCTTTGTTTTTAATTACCAGATTCATGGAGTCGCCGCAACTGATTTTGCCGGTGCTGCTGCCATGGATCCTTTATGTTCCGCTGCTATATTTCGATTTAAATATTTTTTCTATCATCGTTTTTATTGTTCTGAGCGGGATTTCAATATGCCGGCTTGCAATCGTTCTCCCGGTTTTGCCATTTGCGGCAAAGTTCTTAACCGCCGGCAAAGACCGGACATGGCTTCTATTGACCGCAATCGTCACGGCGGGGTTTACCGGTATGGGCATATATATGTCGCACGTTGCTCTAAAAGTACAGTTTCTCTGCTTCGGTGACTGGGGGATTTTTACCGAAGTTGCGGCCAATACGCTGGCCGGCAAATTTCTGCTGACCAACTGGCATGGCGGAATTAACTTCTTTTCCCACCATTTTACACCCGGCTTTTTTCTGTTGTTCACCCCGCTGATCTGGCTGTTCAGCTCCTCATACACAACCATGGTTTTCGGGGCATTGACATTGTGGGGAAGCGCGATGCTGATTTATTGGTTTGCACGAACCCGGCAACTCAGCCCCCCATGCGCTTTTTGTCTGGCGTTTTCCTATTTGCTATATCCGTCATTATCAAATTTGAATATTTCTATTTTTTACGGATTTCATATTATTTATCTTTTTATTCCGGTTTTCATCCTTTTTTACGTCTTTTATGAACGGGAAAAATATCTCATTGCTTTTCTGATTTTTCTCTACTCCTTGACGATTCAGGAGACCGTGGGAACGTTCTGGGTCGGCTGGGGGATAATTCAGTTTTTAGCCGGCAGAAAAAGAGATGGAATTCTTTATGCCGTGATCGGAGCGGCATTTTTTGTCATCTGTATTAAACTGCTCATTCCGGCATGCGGGACTGCCGACTATATTTATGTTCAGGAACGCTACAGTCATCTCGGTACAGGCATTTGGGGAATCATGACTTCTCCAGTGCTTCATCCGGCAGCGTTCTGGGGCAGTCTTTTCACCGTAAAAAATCTTGCAGTTCTGCTGCTGCTGCTGCTGCCGTCGTTCATGGTCGCTTTTAACCGTCCTCTGCTTTTGTTATGCAGCGCACCTCAACTGCTGTTCATTTTCATTCAGAACAACCAGGAAGTCATAAATTTATGCCTGCAATATCAATCGGAAACAGTCGCGATGATCAATATCACCGCCGTCATCGGGCTTGCCGCGGTAATGAAAAATGAAAAGCCGACTTACTGGGCCTGCATCCTCTCTGCCGGTCTATTGAAGAAAGGAGCATTGCCGGATAAAAACAATCTTGCCTGTGCAATGGTTGCCGGATTAATCGTAACTTCAGTAATGGCTAATTATTTTTGTTCCTTGAGTTATTACGGCTGCTATTCGTTCAGACCAATCGGGAATATGCCGGATTGCACTTCAGTAATGAATGAGATTAAGAAAATCGTTCCGCCGGATGCGGAGGTAGCCGTGTCTGAACGGGTCGGCGCTCAGTTTATGATTAGAAATCAGGTGTTTCCGCTAAGTTTTGAAAAAGAATACCGGATTTATGATTTAAGCGATTCGCTGAATGAATCGGCGCAGTTCCATAATGCTATGTTGAACAGCCGTGAATACGGCCTTGTCTGGTTTAGATTATATCAAGGGCATCAATTTTTTGTATTTAAAAAAGGGGCAGCAAAATCTCCCGGGCCGCCGGCTAATCCCGTTATTCAATGAAGAACTGACCACCGCCGGATAATTTGCCGCCTCCATATCTCTGTCCATTATCGAGCCAGAAGGCGTTGGGCGGTATCAATCAGCAACTGACTGTTGGTTTTTTTAAGAAATTCTTTAATCAGATTGCAAGATACTTCGGAATTTTTATTGCCAAGAACAATCAGTGCGTTACGGCGCAGCAATGTCACCCCGGCGTATTCCACAGGCGTTCCTGATATGGTCCGCCTGACTTCGCCGGACGGAGCCAGCAGCAGCCATTCCAGGTCCAGCGGAAAATCTTCCGGCAAACTGCCTTCCGGACATGCGGCAGTACAAACTGAACAACCGAAGATATTGCTGCCCAGCAGGTGCATTGCCTCGTCTGTCAGCAGGCCGCGTTTTTCCATGGTCAGACTGCTGATGCAGCGGTTCACTTTGAAGTCGGCCGGAGTTGCGCCGATAACCTGGTTCGGACACTGTTTGGCACATTGGCCGCAACTATGGCACAGCGGGGCCGTGTCTTTCACCGTAACATCCGGCAAATCCAGATCGAGCATGGCTGAGATAATGAAACAACTGCTGCCGGATCCGGCGCACAAAATGCAGGAGTTGCGTCCGACGCGGCCAAGCCCGGCCGCCTCCGCCAGTGCTCTTTCCAGTAATGGTTTGGTATCAATGCATATCTCAACCTTGAACATTTTATCCGTTGCCTGCTCCAGATTAGCTAACAGTTCGGTCATCAGCATTTTACCATACAGATGGTAGTCGGTCCTGGCGGCGTATCCGGCAATCACGCCGGCGGTGTCCGGCGATTTGGCTCGTGGAAGAGGCGGGGACAAATCGGGAAGAATGCTGAACGGCACTGCCGCCATCAGAATGCTCCCGGCCCAGGGAAACGCCATTGCCGGATCGCGGCGCATTGCCTCCGATTTTTTGAGATATTCCGACAACTCCGGCGGGAAATGAATCGCGGCCAGCCGACGGCGCAGTTCATCCAGCCGGGCAGGAGTCAGCGCCATGAACGCGGCGGCGGCCAAACCATGCGCTGCCGTCTCTCCCTCAAGAAAGCTCCGGCAATCAAAATTATCGGATAAAATAGCCATTCAAGCCTTTGAAACTTAGAGTTTTTGATGTATCTTTCAGCTCTTTTAATAATGTTTGTTTAATTCATTATTTCAACCCGAATAAATAAAAAAGGAGTTCTAAGATGTCAGCAATATATGATATCCATGCTCGTGAGATTCTCGATTCCCGCGGCAACCCGACACTCGAAGTCGAAGTAACCCTGGACAGCGGCATCATGGGTTCCGCTGCCGTTCCGTCCGGCGCATCCACCGGCGAAAATGAAGCTCTCGAGCTCAGAGACGGCGACAAGAAGCGCTATCTCGGCAAGGGCGTACTGAAAGCCGTTGAAAACGTCAACGAGAAGATTTTCCCGGAACTCGAAGGCATGGATGTTCTCGATCAGGCCGGCATTGACCAGGCGATGATTGATCTTGACGGCACCCCGACCAAGAAGAAACTCGGCGCCAACGCCATCCTCGGCGTATCTCTGGCCTGCGCACATGCCGCCGCCAATTTCCTCGATCTGCCGCTCTTCCGCTATATCGGCGGCGTCAACGGTAAAGTTCTTCCCGTCCCGATGATGAACATCATCAACGGCGGTTCACATTCTGATGCACCGATCGCGTTCCAGGAATTCATGATCCGCCCGGTCGGCGCCTGCTGTTTCAAAGAAGGCCTGCGCATGGGCGCTGAAGTTTTCCACAGCCTGAAAAAACTTCTGCACGACAAAGGTCTCAGCACTGCGGTCGGCGATGAAGGCGGTTTCGCCCCGAATTTCGCCGGCGGTACCGAAGAAGCTCTGGAAAGCATTCTGGAGGCAATTAAAAACGCCGGGTACAAAGTCGGCGAAGACGTCAAAATTGCCCTGGACTGCGCCGCTTCCGAATTCTTCAAGGACGGCATTTACGATTACTCAAAGTTCGAAGGCCCGAACGGCGTCAAACGCAATTCCGCCGAACAGGTTGATTACCTCGCGTCCCTCATTGCCAAATATCCGATTGATTCCATCGAAGACGGTATGTCTGAACGCGACTGGGAAGGCTGGAAGCTCCTCACCGATAAAATTGGCGACCGCTGCCAGCTCGTCGGCGACGACCTGTTCGTAACCAACGTCCAGTATCTGAAGAAAGGTATTGACATGGGCGCCGGTAACTCCATTCTGGTCAAAGTCAACCAGATCGGCACCCTGACCGAAACCCTGGATGCCATCGAAATGGCACACAAGGCCGGTTACACTGCCGTTATCAGCCATCGTTCCGGCGAAACCGAAGATACCACCATCGCTGACATTGCTGTCGCGACCAATGCCGGGCAGATCAAGACCGGTTCGCTTTCCAGAACCGACCGTATCTGTAAATACAACCAGTTGCTCCGCATTGAAGAAATGCTCGGCGACCTGGCAAAATACGGCTGCAAAAAGTAATCTCCGGTTACTTATGCGAATATATAAAAGCGGGGTGTCTGCCCCGCTTTTTTTATGCCGTGATATATAAAAACAAATACCGTCTGAACTGCTTGAAAATAGTTCTTCTTGCAATATATTCGAGAAAGACGACAACCTGGAAGTTTGTCGGACCGAGGAATTAGTAACGAGAAAATCATCGGGCCAAGTCCGGGATTTTTCGCAGTAGAAGGCATAAGTCCGACAGGCTGCTGGAAGTACACTTCCGGTTATTTCCTTTATCAGGCATATTATAAAGACGGAGACTCATTATGATTGTGTTTATTGTAAGCGTAATGACGGCGCTTTGTATCTCATTTTTATGTTCGGTGCTGGAGGCCGCGCTGCTGAGCCTCACCCCGATTCAAATCGCCGGTATTTCCCAGCGCAAACCGTCTATCGGCGCAATCTGCCAATCCTTCAAGGATGATATAGAAAAACCGATCGCCGTGATTCTGGTCTTGAATACGGCGGCGCATACCATTGGCGCGGCCTTTGCCGGGTCCGCATTCAGCGACCTGTTTGCCGGCAGATGGATTTGGATCTTTTCTCTTGTTTTTACAATCCTGATGATACAATACGCCGAGATTCTGCCCAAAACGCTGGCAGTCCGCTTCAACAGTGAAATTGCCGTAATTGTCGCCCGTCCGCTGCAGTTTACCGTATGGTTGATGATGCCGTTGATAAAGTTGATTCACCTCTTTAACCGGCCGTTTGAATCCCGTAAAGACAAATTTGCCCCAAGCACGCTGGAGGAGATTTCTCTGCTGGCCGGTCTGGCGCGCCTTTCTCACCAAATCAGTTCCAGACAGGAGAGAATTATTACAAAAGTATCCAGATTATCCCAGCAGACGCTGGCACAGATTATGGTACCGCTTGAAAACATTTCATTCATTTCCACGTCGCAAACTATCGGCGAGGCGCTTATAACCGCACATATTGATCTGCATACCCGGTTCCCGGTATGTGAAAATGGAGACAAAGATAAAGTTGTAGGCTATATCAATTTCAAAGAATTGATCGCTTTCATGCGGCTCAATCCTTCCAATCCCAGTCTCCGGGGGATTATCCGGCCCATTAAATTCTCGTCGCCGCAGGAGTCCGCTGCAGATCTAATGGAAAAATTTTCCGAACAGCATATTCACATGGCGGTAGTTTGCGATGAATCCGGCCACACTCTGGGCCTGGTGACACTGGAGGACATTGTGGAGGAATTGGTCGGCGAACTCGAAGACGAATTTGACCGTTTGCCGCGCATGCTTTATGCGCAGGATGAAAAATCCTGGGTTTGCGGCGGCGGCGTCTTGCTTAAAGACCTGGCGAAAGAAGCCAGGCTGGATCTGCCTGAATCTTCAGAAACAATTTCTTCATGGCTGCTGTCATCCATGACTGCTGTTCCGAAGTCCGGCGACATATACCGTCTGTCCGGTATTGCGTTTAACATTCGACGGGTAAGGCGCGGTAAACCTTATGAAATATGTATAACCAGCCAGAATTATACTCCGCACGGTTGAAAATTTAACATGGATTGCGAAGGTTTTGAGAATTGGCTCGTATTCTGGCCGGCCGGATGCACAACAGTATTATGCCCGGACTGACGCGACTTTATCATCGTATGAGACATGGTTATTTCTTTTTAAATATGCTGAAATATAATTGCCGAAAGCCGATAAGTAAATATCTTACCGCTTTTTTATACCGCAAAGCTCATTTTTTTTGTATTTCATTGAAAATCATTTATATTTAATGCCTGTTTTGTTTCTATTTAAGATTAATGCTGAAAAAACAGGTCAGGTTTTTAATGGATGACGCGCACAGTTCATGCCGGGATGGCAAAAAGTTGCCGATGGTAAATCTTTTTCCAGGCGATTCTTATGACACGCCTGCAACGGCTCCGCGCAGTATTATTGACCGTATGCTGTGCAATTCCAGACTTTATTTTCTGGTAAAGAACTTCCACATTTTCCAGCGTACCGGCAAATGTGCCGGAAAGGGCGGACTGGACGCCGAACATCAAGTCTATTTTTCCAATATGAATATCCGTCTGGTTGAAGAGTGCGGCGGCAAAATCCACCTGAAAGGGTTGGATAATCTGAATTCAAAGGAGCCGTTTGTGCTGATAGGCAATCATATGAGCTCACTGGAAACGGCGCTGTTTCATGCGATTGCCCGGCCGCGTATTGATTTTACTTTTGTAATCAAGCGCAGTTTATTTTCCGTTCCTTATTTCGGCGATATCATGCGGGCGCTGAAAGCAATCCCCGTTGACCGCGAAAACCCTCGCGACGACTTCAAGGCAATTCTCACAGACGGCAAGGCGCTGCTGGAGTCCGGGCGCTGTCTGATCCTGTTTCCGCAGGCGACGCGCAACGAAAAATTCATGCCGGAAAATTTTAACTCCATGGGAGTTAAGCTTGCACGTGCCGCGAATGTAAGAATAATTCCTTTTGCGCTGAAGACAGATTTCCTTGGAAACGGCAGGTTTCTAAGGGACCTTGGTCCGATTCACCGTGACCGGCATATTCATTTTGAATTTGGTGCGCCGATTTCCGTGCAGGGCAACGGCAAGGCCGAACATCTGCAGATTATTGATTTTATTCAGTCCAGACTCAAGCAGTGGGGACATCAGGCCTGAACCTGCAATCGCGTTCTTTAAGAATAATTACCTTTGTTTCGGCTTGACGCATGATCCGCGAATAACCAGCTCAGTCGGAACCGGATAAATTCCCTGAGGCATTTTGCCGCTGTTCCGGTACTGGTCAATCATATAAGCGATCTGGTTGCAGATTTTGCCGGTCTGCTGATCAACGGTCGTCAGATCGATTGCTTCACTGATCGCAAAATTACCATAGCCGGTAAGCGAAATATCTTTTCCTGGCGTCAAATTCAACTTGCGCATAGCTTCGATGGCTCCGAGGGCGGAATAATCGTTTGCGCAGAGACAGGCGGTTATTTCAGGATGCGCCTTCAGCAATTGCTCAAATGCAGTTATGCTGGCCTGAATTTGAAATCTTCCGTTGTTCACCATCGTCGAATCATACTTGAGTCCGGCAGCCTCCAATGCTCTCCGGTAACCGAAATGGCGGATATATCCTGTACTGCGGTCCTCCGCACAGATATGGGCAATATTCCGGTGTCCGAGCTCGATCAGGTATTTCGTCAGCTTGTACATGCCGTTGTCATCATCGGAAATAATTTGAGGAGCTTTTGCTCCGGGAATTGCTTCGTCTACGATAATCGTGCGGTTGATATGCGGACTGTTCTGCAACCAGCTGCAATACGGCCCGTTGGGGAACAGTACGATCACGGTGTTTCTATGCAATGAAGCCCGTTCGTATTGCCGCCGCTGAAGATCATTGTCCATTTCATGCCGGTAGAAAAGCAATTCCAGATCACGCTTGCGGCATTCAACTTCCAGCCGGTTGAACACGATCTGGGAATAATCGTCTATTTCGGCAATGACTACTGCAATATACTTTAACTTGTGCGGCAGCTGATCTTCATGGTTGAAATCACTTACTTTGAACTGAGGAGAGTTCCGGATCAGCATCTTTTCTTCCGTCAAAAGCTCCAGCGCCTCGTTTATTGCCGGAAGAGATACGTCATATTGCTCCCGAAGTTTTTTCAAACCGGGTATAAGTCCGCCGGGATGGTACTCGCCGCTGATAATTTTGTTTTTTAAATCATGATAAATCTGCATTACCTGCAGTTTTTTTGTTTCTGTCTCTGACATATAATTACTCCTTGAACATTGATAAGGGGGAACTATAATAAACAAACTAATCCCGCCGCGCAATTAATCAAGCCATCTTTTTCGATAGTTTTTAAAAAAACTTGAGCAAACGTTTGTTTTTATACAAAAAAGGATTACGTTGTGCGAAGAGCAAACGTTTTCTCAAAAAAAAGGGTGCTTTTATGGTTACACTGCGTGAAATTGCCGCTGCCGCCGGGTATTCGATTGCGGTAGTATCGCGGGTATTGTCGCCATGTCCGCATGCAGGCGCCAGGATTGCGGAGAAAACCCGTGAACATATCAGTGACGTTGCGCTTCGTCTTGGATACCGTCCCAACCGCGTTGCTGAATTTTTGAAGCGCGGCGGCAGTCCGGTAATTGGCGTATATATCCCGGACAGCGCGGAAACACATTCCGGGGAACTGGTCAAGGGTATCTGCCTGGAGGCCGGCTTGAACTCTTTTCCGCTTGCTTTTTTTTATGATGCGACGATTGATGGCTTCCAGCGTTTTATCCTGGAAACTATAAATTTTAGAAATTCCGGTGTAATCGCCTTCCCGGCATTTCAATTCGACGAGCGGATTGCCGAACTGGTTGAAATGTACTGCGGTCACGGGGGCCGCATGGTCATGATCAACAATCTGGAACGTTGCACCGCTCCCGGCCTGTGCTCGATAGATATTGATGATTTCAGCGGCGGGGGGATGGTGGCGGAGCGGCTGTTGACCCGCGGATGCCGGCGTTTCCTGACTATTTGCAATCATACTTTTCCGGCAAGGCATGAAGGATTTTGCCGGAAAATAGAAATTACTGGAAAAACTTGCGAAATAATCGCATCGGTCAAAGAATTTGATGCGGAAAAAGTTATTTCAATGCTGCTGTCCATGCATCAGAACAAAAATAATCTGCCAATCGGAATATTTACCGCTTCCGACCTTGAAGCGGTCGAGATTATTACCATGCTGGCAAAGTGCAATGTGAAAATAGGCCGGGATGTTCTGATTGCCGGCTACGGCAATCAATATCTTGCCGCGCATGTTCATCCCGGGTTGACGACAGTTGTCCAGCCGTTTCTGACCGCCGGCCGCAATTCGCTGACCAAACTATCCGCGATGATATACGGCAAAGACGCCGAATCTGAAAAGCTTATCCCGGAACTGATAATCCGCGAGAGCGCATAAAACCGCCCTTCAGAAGTTGTGAATCCTGAAGGGCGGGGGACAGAACGATCAGGTTAAATGCATGTACACCGGTAACATTCGATACGGCTGTCTAAATCGCGGCAGACTTTGACGCTTTTCAGGTCGTAAGTCTGACCGTTATGCACAATTTGCGAATCCGGCGGCGGCTCATATTCGCATTTCAGCAAAAATACTTTGCCGGATTTGATTTTGCCCGCCGCGCCAGGGTCGCGTTCGGCATAATCGGTGATAATGGCCTTGCCGGAATATTCCATGCAGACGGGTTTGCCGTCAGCGACACTGCCGGAGGGAACGCGCAGCACCACCAGTTCGCGGTATCTGTCTTCAAACATGTCATGCCTCCTTTACGGCATTACCGTTACTCAAACTGCTCTCAATCTGCTCAAAGATGATTTTGCGGGTTTCCGGGCAAATCTTTTTTATTTTATCCAGCATGGTGACCGCCGCGCGTGACAACTCTCGCTGATATTCTTCCCCGGCGTCAACACTTTTAAGGCCAAGCAGCGCAGTGATTGAATCTTTCAGATCAATAACGGCGAATTCCCGGTTATAGGAAATTTCCGGAACGATGATGGACGGGTCCCAGGCGTGCATGAGCTTCCACGCCTGTATTTCAGACTGTTCCAGGATATCGGCACGGGTGGCAAGGAATTGCTTGACATTCTGCTGATCCCAGCTTTTTGACTCGGCGGACTGCGCGACATTCGCATCTTTCTGCACGGCCAGACCGATGATGTCAAAAAGCTCTTTTTTCAGATTCGTATTCTCTTCCCGGATACGGGCGGTTTCAGCCCCGGATGGTGAAATATAGCGGCTGGTGCCTTTTTCTTCGGTGGATTCCCAGATTGCGGCGGAACGCGCCAGTACATGGCTGAATTTATGGTCGGCGGCGGAGACGTTTACGGCATCGCTGTCGGGTATTTGGGCGCTGCGGGCAAAGTTTTCAGAAATTACGAGCAGTCCGAACATCTGCTTGACGATATTCATCTGTGCTTCCGATTCGTTGTTGAGTATAGCATCGGAAATCCTGACCGCATCTTCAAACCAGTGACAGGCATCCATCCCGAAACCGTCGGATTCTTCGTAACGAACCAGCGGAACCATGCCAAGACAGTGTTCGCCCTGTCCGACCATCTGAACTCTGCCGTCGGTTTTTTCAAACAACATCCACTGGTCGCGGGTCCACAGTCTCCGGCGCAATTTGACGGCGGACGGCACGAATGGATCGGCGGCACAGCAAACTTTTTCTTCTACCACCGCCCACATCAGTCTGCCGTCGCTGCCGTAAGCCCAGTCCGCAACTGACAACGGAGAGAGCGCCACAGCATACGGACGAATGCGCTCCCGCTGCTTGCGCTCAGGGTCGAGTTCGCCTTCGAAATGCGGCATTTCCACCAGCATCCAGGCCGCCCCGTAAACGTTCAGCATTGTTGAGAACTGGCGCATGATCTCGTTAATACGGAGTCCGTTGCGCGAGAAATCCTCGATCATGTCCGGATCGGCGTTTTTGCGCTGGGGTTCAGAGGAAAAGACATACTGGCTGATCAACCGTGCGATTTTCCGGGGATAGTTAAAGTAATATGCCCGCCGCCGCCGTTCCTCAAATTCCAGGTCTATTTCGGAAACATGTTTAATCAGGGCGGCGTCAATGTAATTTTTGCCCCCTGAATAAGCCGCTTTTGAGCGCAGCCATGTTTCGCGTCCGCTACTGAATCCCGGGTGCTCGCGTTTGAAAACCAATTCACAATCCATCATTTCAAAACCTCCTTTATGTAGTTAGGGTTCTCTACATATAGTAAAAGTGTCAATGAAAAAATTGCTTAATCCTTTACGGACAAGTTGATAAGCGCTATTTGACCCCGATTTTACAGAGTACCGCAAGCATCTTGCTTGCGAATGCCTGACCACGATTTTACAGAGTACCGCAAGCATCTTGCTTGCGAATGCCTTCAAGCTGGAAGCTTGAGTTACTTTAGAGAACCGTTTCTCACAACCGTTTATAATTTTCAAACAACATTTTGGATCCCGCAGTTGCGGGAGACACTGCTGTCCAGAATGGCCGGTGTAGTGGGTTCAGATCACCCCGTCCGGCACGGACGGCACAACAACAAACCAATAATACGTAATACGTAATACGTAACACATAACACTTAGCACGTCCCTCAGTCACCAGTCACCAGTCACCAGTCACCAGTCACCTGTCACCAGTCACCAGTCACCAGTCACCTGTCACCAGTCACCAGTCACCAGTCACAAGTCACCAGTCACCAGTCACCAGTCACCAGTTACATTTTTTCCATTTTGGACAGCCACTCCGACACTTTGGATACCGGCTGAGCGCAACGCTTTCAAGATTTTCAAAACAACTCCGACACTTTGGAGAGTCATTGAGCATAACTACTCCGTTTTTATTTGTGTCCATCTACGTCCATCTGCGGATCCATCCGGAGACTTTAGAGAGTCGTTGAACACAACGTGTTTCAAATTTTATAAGATTTTCAAACAACATTTTGGATCCCGCAATTGCGGGACTAACCTTAGAGTTAGCAGGACACGAAAAAAGGCAAATACAGTCTCACCATGAAGTACATGAAGATAGTGAAGTAAAACCTGGGAGCGCCGGTCGTCTGACCGGCTTTAGGGATTTCGCCTTTGGCGACCAACGCCTCGCCGTTGGATCACGCCCGGCGGGCCGCCGGTGGGAGTAATGGGAAACAATTTTTTGTTTGCAGTCCCGTGAGCGCGGGACGGACAGTTCCGGGTTCCCCATTGCATCCC
>CAIPAT010000291.1 GCA_903863035.1 uncultured Lentisphaeria bacterium | reverse complement strand
TACTTTCGTGTCCTGCTAACTCTAAGGTTAGTCCCGCGCCTGCGGGATGTTTTTCGTGGTAAGAAGATTTTCTCTGTGGACTCTGTGCCCTGTGGTGAAAATAGTTCTGCACAGGGTTGTCCAAAATGTGTAAAATGTCAGGAACCAGGAATACACCTTAACCACGAAAGGCATCCCGCGACTGCGGGATGACTCTGTGGTTAAAAATGTACTACTTTCGTGTCCTGCTAACTCTAAGGTTAGTCCCGCGCCTGCGGGATGTTTTTCGTGGTAAGAAGATTTTCTCTGTGGACTCTGTGCTCTGTGGTGAAAATGGTTCTGCACAGGGTTGTCCAAAATGTCCAGATGACTGATTTACTGGCATTAAAAATTGATTTGAGATTGGATAAAATCCGAAAGGATATTATTTTATCATTTTGAATAAACGATCTTTACCGAGGGTTACATGAATTTACTTTTTATCGGCGACATCGTCGGCAAGGGCGGCCGCAAAGCCGTATTGGAACTGGCACCGGAACTCCGGCGCGAATTTAATTGCAGTTTCTGCGTTGCCAACGCGGAGAATATCGCCGCCGGGGCGGGACTGGCGGCAAAATGTCTTAAAGAAATAGCCGATGTCGTTAACGTTTTCACGACCGGCGATCATGTCTGGGACCAAAAACCTTTCGAACAGGAAATCGCCCAGCTGGAGAATGTCCTCCGCCCGGCGAATTTCAGCAATCTGCAACCGGGCCGGGGCTGGCGCGTCTACCGCAATCCGGGTGGCGGCGAGATCGCGGTTATTAATTTGCTGGGTAAAGTATTTGTCCGCGAAAGCGCTTACTGCCCGTTTGAAACAGCGGAAAAAGTGTTGAAGGAAATACCGCCGTCAGTCAAGAGCATCATCGTTGATTTTCACGCCGAAGCCACCAGCGAGAAAGCCGCGATGGCACATTTTCTCAACGGAAAAGTTACGGCAGTGCTCGGAACTCATACCCATGTCCAGACCGCCGACGCCAAAGTGCTTCCCGGCGGCACGGCATTCATTTCCGATGTCGGAATGACCGGGGCGGAATGTTCCATCCTGGGCAGAGATGTTCAGGCGGTGGTCGACAAATTCCGTTCCGGCATGCCGAAAGCGTTACCGGTGGTGGAAACCGGTATCCGGCTGGATGCGGTGATCGTGTCTTATGATCACCTGACCGGACGTGCCGTCTCAATTAAGAATATTTCCAGGATGTCCACTATTTAGACAGAACATTGAGGATCGCTTATGAATAAAATATTACCGCAGATAGATTTCAATCGTGTGGATATTCTGATAAAACTGGCGCTGGAGGAAGACCTTAACGGGCGCGGCGACACAACCAGCAGCTCCGTGATTCCGGAAAACACCATGGCCGCCGCACTTATGAACTGCAAGGAAGACTGCGTTTGCGCCGGACTGGCAGTGGCTGAACGGGTGTTCAAGGCGGTTGATCGTTCACTAGTCTGGCAGCCGCTGGCTCAAGACGGTGATTACTGTCCGGCAGGCACGGCGCTGGCAAAGATTTCCGGACGGGCGCGGGCCCTGCTGACCGCAGAGCGCACCGCCCTCAATTTTCTGCAGCGGTTGTGCGGGATTGCCACAACTGCCCGCCGCTATGCAGAGTTGCTGGAAGATACAAATACCGTGGTGCTGGACACCCGGAAGACCACGCCCGGCTGGCGCAATCTGGAAAAATACGCTGTCGCCGCCGGCGGCGCGTCCAACCACCGCATCGGGCTTTACGACCGAATTATGATCAAGGACAATCATCGCGAACTGGCCGGGATGGAAGGCGAAAAGGGCATTACCCGTTCCGTCCTGCGGGCCAGAGAAAAATATCCGGAACTGGAAATCGAAGTCGAAGCCGATAATCTGGACGAGGTGCGCGAAGCTGTCGAGTCAGGCGCAGAATACATCCTGCTGGACAACATGACTGACGCCCTGATGGCCGAGGCAGTAAAAATCAATGCCGGGCGCGCCAAACTCGAAGCCAGCGGCGGAATCACGCTCGAACGCATTCCGCGCATCGGCAAAATCGGGGTTGATTTCGTTTCCGTCGGCGCCTTGACCCATTCGGTCAAAGCCGCCGACATTTCAATGGAAATAACTTTGCAATAGACAGTTCTATAAATGAAGTAAAGGAGGCATTATGATTGCCAGGCTTAAAGGCATACTGCAGGAGATCAATCTGACTCAAGTGGTGGTGGATGTTCACGGTGTAGGGTATCTGGTGTCTATTCCCATGAGCACCTATGACCGGCTGCCGAGGTCAGAATCGGAAGTTATCCTGCTGATCAATACTCAGGTGCGCGAAGACGCCATCAGTCTTTACGGTTTCGCCACTCCCGAAGAAAAACAGCTTTTCGAAATTCTGCTTGGCGCTACCGGCGTCGGCCCGAAACTGGCGCTGAGTATTCTCAGCAGTCTGCCGGTGTCTTCGTTCTGCTCCGCCGTAGTCAACCGTGATTTGAACGTAATCAAACGCATCAGCGGCATCGGCCCCAAAACTGCCGAACGCCTGATTATTGAACTTAAAGAAAAAATCGGCAAGATGGCCCCCGCATTAAGCGTCGCAGCAGCAGGAAAAGCCGTTCCGGACTCCGTGGCGTCCGCGGCGGAAGACGCCCTGCTGGCGCTGGAACAACTCGGGTTCAAGTCGGAAAAGATCCGCAAGGCACTGCACAAAATAGTCGAAGAAATACCGGAGAAAGAGTGTTCCAGCGAGAACCTCATCCGCAAAGCTCTGCAAGCCCTTAACAGTTAATAATAAGAACTTTACAACCACAAACAAACAGCTTTTCCCGAAAAAGCAGCAGATGCGCGGGCACACTGACTCGACTGCTTTTTTTAGGATTATACAAAAAAACCTTTGTCTATGTGGTTAAAGTATGACTTTCATGTCGCCGGGCATTGCGGTCTCAAATTCCATGTTCTCGCCGGACTGCGGATGCGGTAAACTCAGATAACAGGCATGCAGGGCCTGGCGCTTCAAGACCAGAGTGTGCCAATCTTCAGCGGTGATAAGGTCATCGGCAATCTTTAGGTAGAGGGTATCGTCCGGCCCGTAAAGTTTATCTCCCAGCAGCGGGAATCCGAGCGACCACAGCGTGGCGCGGATCTGGTGCAGCCGGCCGGTTTCCGGAATCGCGCGCACTGTCGAGTACCGCCCGTCAAACGCTACCGGTTCAAAGAGCGTAAAAGCGGTCTCCGCCGTTACGGGATCGCCCTTGAAATCGGCTTCCATGACAAATTTACGTTTTTTCATGACCTGGCTGGATGTATCTTTGACCAGACGGCCTCCGGCTTCAATCCGCTGTTTGAAACTGCCGAAAACCAGTGCGTAATACTTTTTCCGCAACCGCCCGTCAATCAGCATAGCGGAAAGATTTGACGCTGTAACGCTGTCTCTCGCCACCAGCATCAGTCCGGAAGTTTCGCGATCCAGGCGGTTGACGATAAATACCTTGCCGTATTTCTGCGACATATCATACCAGAGCGTATTACGGTAGAACGGCCCGGCAGGATGACAGGGTAAATGCCCGCCTTTGTTCACGACAAAGAAATACTCATCCGCGTAAATAATAGAATAATCCATAACCACGGCAGGTTCTTCCATTTCCGGGATAAAGGCAACGACATCACCAGCATGGAGTACGCGCGAACTGCGGACGGGAGCACCGTTGACCAGTATTTTACCATCGCGAATTATCGACTGCCACTGATTTCTGGAACGATAGGTGAATCTGGCAGTAAGCCAGAGGTCCAGGCGGCGGCCAGCGGCATCGCCTTCAACCAATGCAGAAATATTTCGCTCTTCGAAGGACATAACAATACCCCGGGGCGTTCAGAAGATAGAAAGCTGCGCGGCCGAAAGCTATTGCTTGCGGTCAAGCATGACGGCCTCTTCGTCGCAGTGTTCTTTTTTGGGACACTTGACGCAGTCGCTCCAGATTTTTTCGGGGAACATATCCATGCTGACCCGCTGAAATCCAAGCTTTACAAAGAAATCAGTCTTGTAAGTCAGCGCAAAAAGCCGGAAGGAATGTCTTTCGTTCTCAAGTATCCGGATTAACTCCTCAATCAGAGCACGTCCGATACCTTTCCCGAAATAATCCGGCTGTACCGCTAGGGAGCGGACCTCAAGCAGGTCATTGCCGAAATCGCGGATCGCGACGCAGCCTTTGATTGCTCCATCTGCGTCCGCGACAATAAACCGGTTGAGATTCTCCAGAATATCTTCCCGCGTTCTAGCCAGAATAATCTGGTCGCGGGCATACATATCCAGCAATTGCTGAATCTGCGCAACATCTTTCTCCTGCGCCAGACGGACTATCGGCTTTTTCAGTTCAAAGGTCACGCCTTTTCCCCTTCATTTTCCTTTTCCTTTACCTCTTGCGCTACCTCTTCAGTAAACACGGAAATGGCGCGGAACTTCTTATAACGGTCTTCCATAAGCGCTTCGGGGGTCATTTTGCGAAGTTCGTTCAGATGCTTTTTAAGTGAAACTTTGAGCAGTTCCGCCGCTTTGACCGGATCCTTATGTGCGCCGCCGAGCGGTTCCGGCACAATTTCATCGGCAACATTCAGACGTTTAAGATCGTTAGCTGTCAGGTTAAGCGCTTCGGCGGCTTTTTCCGCATAAGAGCGGTCATTCCACAGAATAGCGGCGCAGCCTTCCGGCGTAATTACAGAATAATAGGAGTTTTCCATAATCAGGATACGGTTGCCGACGCCGATACCGATTGCGCCGCCGCTGCCGCCCTCACCGATAATCACCGAAATAACCGGGACTTTAAGACCAAACATTTCGCGCATATTAACGGCAATAGCCTCCCCGATGTGACGTTCTTCCGAAGCCACTCCGGGAAATGCTCCGGGCGTATCAATAAAGGTTATAATCGGAGCTTTCGCCAGGTCGGCAAGCTGCATCAGGCGCAAAGCTTTTCTGTAGCCTTCCGGGTGCGGCCAGCCGAAGTTGCGGAAAACATTTTCTTTAGTATTGCGTCCCTTCTGGGTGCCGATCAACATTACGGGTTTTCCGTCGAATTTGGCAAATCCGCCGACGATTGCGGCATCATCGCGCATACGGCGGTCACCGTGAAACTCCATAAAATCAGTAAAGATACAACTAATATAATCAAGCGTATAAGGCCTTTCCGGATGCCGGGCAAGCTGCACACGCTGCCATGGCGTCATTGAATCATAGACGTTCTTCATCGTGTCCGCTAATTTTTTCTTTAGTGCGCTCACCTCGTCTCCTAATTCTATTTTGCTTGTTTTACTTAATTCTATCCATTCTTTCAGTTTCTTTTCCAATTCGATAATAGGCTTTTCAAAATCCATACTGATTTCTGCCATAATGTTTTACTTCCCCAAATTTAGATTTAATGATATCTGATTTTTATTGATTCTCTACTCGATGGTTACAGGCGTCAGCCGCGGAATTATCATAAATAATTCTTCGACTTCAACATTTCTCATCCTCACGCATCCGTTGCTGACGGTCTTGCCGATACTGTCCGGATCAGCCGTTCCGTGAATGCCGTACCCCGAAAGCCCTTTATCCGTCCCGCCCTCGGGAGCCAGACTTAGCCAACGGGACCCAATGACGTTCAGCGCCCCGCTATATGGAACAACCTTGCCGCTCGGAGCATACCATGTCGGTTCTTTTACCTTTGATCTTACAACAAAAACACCATCCGGCGTGCGGTTCTCACGACCGATTCCCACATGATAAATTTTAAATAATTTATCTTTGTCATATAAATAGAGCATCAGTGTTTTCTTGGAAATACGGACGTGCCAGTCGCCTTTATAAATTCTGAACACGCGGCCTTCCCAGATGCTGCTGTCAGCGCTTTTCATATGGTTGCTGAGCTGAATAAGATCAATCGAAGTGTTGTGCGCCGAAGCAATATTCTGCAGATAATCAGTACTCTTGCAGACATAGTTGATCTTTCTGCCCGGAAACGGAATATCTGTCAGCAGCAGTTTGGTGTTGGCAGAGCTGAGAACTTCAGCGGCGCGCATCCATAAAGGATTGCTTTCCGGCAGATTCTTCATATCCAGCGCCGATTCCGACAGTTGTCTGGCCTTAACCGGGTCGCCGGCTTTCAACGCGGCTTCCGCCTTGACACAGATTTCAGTAACCGCATTTTCATCCAGGGGCGGCAGATTTTCAGAAACAACCGTTTTAACTGGAACCGGTGCTGCAATCTTGATATCGGGTTTCGCCACGGTTTTTTCTTCGGGGACAACAAGAGGAGCGGGAGCGGAGACTGGTTGAATCTGAGGGATGGGGTCGATGGCGGCAACCGGAGTTACAGGTTTCACCTTTGACGGTGCTTTAACCGGCTTGACAGGAACAGGCTTCGCGATTGGAGTCGGCTTTTCCAGGTATACCGGCGCGGTCACAACTTGATTCTGCTGATTCCGCGATTTAAACGCTTGATAAGCATAAAACGCCCCGATGATCAATCCGACCAGCAAGCAGATCGTAACAGCGGCTTTTACCCCGCCATTTTTCGATTTTCCGCCGCCGCCGGATGTTCCCGGTGCATTATAATTATCATAGTTGTATGATATCTTTGCCATATATCCCCCTGCGGGAAAATCCATTTTTCCCTTTAAAGTCAAACAGATAATCGGGCTTAATATACATTCCTATAAATATTTTTACCAGTCGCTTGTCAAAAAACTTGCAAGCAGGACAAATAACGCTTTATTAATATTAGTGTGACAGTACGGTAATAATCAGCAGATTATGAATTAATATTAAATTTTAAAGATATGGAGCAATAATTAGTGAAAATGACAAGAAGCCCTCAAAAAAAAGAGGATCATCCGTCCCGGAAAGCATTCGCCAAAGTTGATGATTTCACCAAAGATGAAACCTGGCGCATATTCAGGATCATGGCGGAATTCGTCGAGTCTTTCGAAACAATGTCTTCTCAGGGCCCGCTGATTACTGTATTCGGCTCCGCCAGGACTAAACCTGATAATTTTTTCTATCAGGAAGCAGAAAAGATGGGCAGATTACTGGCGGAAAATAACTATGGCGTCATCACCGGCGGCGGCCCCGGCATCATGGAAGCTGTCAATAAAGGGGCATTTGAGGCGGAAGGCAATTCCATCGGACTGAATATCGCCCTGCCCTCCGAACAACTGCCGAACGGCTACCAGACCGAAAGTCTGTTTTTCCGGTATTTTTTCATCCGCAAAGTATGTTTCCTGAAATACACGCTGGGAGTCATAGTTTTTCCGGGCGGCTTCGGCACTCTGGATGAATTTTTTGAATCTGTCACGCTGGTTCAGACCGAAAAAATCAATCGTATCCCGACCATCATGGTCGGGAAGGAATATTGGTCTCCGCTGCTGGAATGGCAAAAAAATACAATGCTGGCCGAAGGCATGATCAATGATGATGACCTGAAGCTGTTCAAACTGGTAGATAACGCCCAGGAAGCAATGGACTATCTGCGGGAATGTCATAAGTTCGGAGTCCAGAATACCGTAAAGTAAACTATTCCTGGATTCTTTAGCGACATCCGGCTTTTAAATTTTTATGCGATTTTCGCGGATTTACCTTTGAATTCTAGTGTTTTGTGCTATAAACTAATTATAATTATGAAACAAGATGTAAAAAAAATCCGAATTGAAGTGTGCTTTGTCGCATTGTTTTTAGTATTTGTCCTTATTTTCAGCTCTTTCCGTAATAAAATTGCGGATTCTGCTGCCTGGTTGCTCGCAAAGACTCACGAAATATCGCTTGCGCCGGCGAAAGCAAGCCAAACTAAAGGTCAAACGCAGGGGCAACCCCAGGCACAAACTCAATCCCCGATAAAACTATCCGTCTTGTCACAAGTTCCCCCGCCTAAAAATAAAGTTGCGGAAAGCATAAATCCGACTGTCAATAAAACACCTGCGGGTTCAGACAAACCAGTTACAGTCGATCTGGCCAAAACTGATATTCCGGCAATTGCGTTTAGTGCCAGCCCCCCAGTGTGGAATAATTCCGGCATTCCGCTGTTCCCGCCACTGAGAAATTATAATGGAACATCATGGAATGATGAAAAGACGGATATAAAGATATCAACTGACGGCAAGAAACTCTATTTGCTCTGTCGTCTTTACGATAAAAAGGCTGACGAGGCGATTATCGGCGATCCCAAAAAACTCAAAAGAAAAGGGTTATGGGATACTGACTGTATTGAAGTTTTTATCATGAAAAACAGCCGCAGCGATTATTACTGTCAATATATTTTCTCCGCAAGCGGCAAGGTTGAGTATCACTACAATAAAATCACCAATAAACCCCACATCTGGGGCAATGCAACCATACCCAAGTCGTTTGAACAACCTCGCTTCAATGTTGAGGAGTTTGACGGCGGATTCGAGCTTGAGGCTAAAATAGCACTGAGCAATATTGACGTTGAAATGTTGAAGCCAGGCGACTCCATACTTATACAGATAGTAAGAAATTACCGCGGGCAGAGTGACAAAAACTCAGTCACAACGCAACTTTTCCCCGTGTATATATATGCAGACTCCAAACTTGGAATGAATAATCACGACAGGAGAGCTTTTCAGGCAATAACGGTTAAAAGCGATAAATGATTTGTGTGCCGGGATAGATATTTGTATAGAATAAGCTGTACAAATATTATTTTTCTTGATTTTTTTTTAAATAAATGCTATTGTTTATCAATTATTAAAGATATATTGTTTACAGATTATGAGAATTATAGAGAAAAACGTATCGGGAGAATATGGAAAACATAATTGAAATAAAGAATCTTACTAAATACTACGGCAGTTTATTCTGGAAGAAAAAGAAACCATCGTTGTACGATCTTAATCTTACTATTCCCGATGGCGCTATCTTTGGTTTCCTGGGACCGAATGGAGCAGGCAAGACCACTACCATAAAAATATTGATGAACCTGATTAAGCAATCTTCCGGCGAAGCATTGATTTTGGGCTGTCCGCCGGATAATGTTGAAGTGAAAAGATTAATCGGATTTCTTCCTGATGCTCCTGCTTTCAGCCCTTATCTTTCCGCTGTTGAGTTCCTTAACATTTGCGCCAAACTGTTCGGAATACCGTCCGATATCCGCAAAAAGCGGATAGCGGAAGTGTTGGAAACTGTCAGAATGACCAGGCACGCGAAGTCCAAACTCGGCGGATTCTCCCGCGGGATGACTCAAAGAATCGGGATTGCCCAGGCCATCCTGAACAATCCTAAACTGCTGATCCTCGATGAACCGCTGGTGGGACTTGATCCTCATGGTCGCCAGGAGTTGAAAGATATTATTTTGGACCAGAAGGCCAGAGGCACCAGTGTGTTTTTCTGCAGCCATATTTTGTCAGACGCGGAAAAAATTTGTGACCGGATAGGAATTCTTTGCGAAAGCAGACTGTTATGTTCAGGGCGGCTGGATGAATTGCTGTCGGAAACCGGTTCGAAACTTCATGTTAGTCCCGGACATGACGATATTGCGAAAGAAATGCTGTCAGCGGCCACTGAAACTATTAAACGGCCTGACGGCGGGTGGGAACTGTCATTTCAAAATAAAGAGGAAACGACACAAGCACTTATGGCAATAAAAGAAAAGCACGGAGGTGCGGTTACAATAACCAGTTCCAGAGAAAGTCTGGAGGATTTTTTCTTTAGAAAAATAGAAAACGCCACAAAACAAAGTTAAATGCATGGTAGCATTTAAACCCAAATTAAAAGGAGGAAGATGATGAAAACGATCAATGAGATCATGGCAATCGCCAGTGGAGCATGGCAGTTATTGAGGATGCGCGTAGTTTACGTCCTTATTCTGTGTGTGCTGGTGTTGATTGGAAGTGCGTACAGGTATGATGTCCTTTCACTGGGACAGCATAAAGCGCTGATGGTGGATGTGTCGCTGATGCTGAATACGCTGGCGGCGATCCTGGTGGCGATCTCTGTCACATTCGAAATATCCCGCGAACTGCGGGAGGGAGTTGCTTCCACGCTGTTGTCTAAACCGCTGGGCCGTACCCATTACCTTATCGGCAAACTGGTCGGCATTTCTATTGCCGGCATAGTTATTACCGGCCTGATTACTCTTGGCTTCTGCATAATTTTCAATTCGGCCTTTGACGATGCCGGAATTGGACAGACTATGCTGCTGGGACATCTTTTAGTTATGGCAAGCATCATTCCGATGTCCGCGCTGGCAGTCATGTTTTCCGTCCTGGTGCCGGAATCCATTGCCGCCATCGTTACTGTGATCGCGATCTGGTTCGCCCATTCTACGCCGGCTCTGGATAAAATCAAAATCCTTTACGGCGGAATTCTTCCTGACTTGAACCTGTTCAACTTAAAAGCCGAAGCCGCATATAATGTTGCCGGAAGCATCAGCTGGGTGTATCTGGCGCTGGCGCTGGCGTGGGGAATTATCTATAGCGTATTCGCTACATCGCTGGCCAGTCTGGTCTTTGGCTATAGAGATTTGAAATAATAAATAAGGGAAGAATAAAAAATGAAAAAATCACTTGTAACTCATATTGCGGTCATGGTAGTAGCTGTGGTGCTGGGATCGTATCTGGCGTCTTATCTTACGGCACAACAGTCTGAAATCTCAGTAAATCGCGACAAACTTTCGAAAGCGCCGCTCGGCGGATTCAATAAGTTTGCTTCAGACGTCCAATGGATGCTGTTTATAAACTATGCAGGCGGAATCGATTGTGTTGAAAAACCGGAAGCGGAAGAAATCTATAACCGTCTAAATACCATTCTGTCCAATGACCCTGATATGGAAATCGCATATAATATCGGCGGGATGATGATCTCTAACAGTGATCCTGTTAAATCCGCTGAAATCTTTATGCGCGGCGCGAATAATGCCAACTTGAAAAGCAGCTGGCAGCTTCCTTTCTCCGCCGGCTTTGTGCTTGACCGCTACGTAACTGATCAGGATGATCCGCAGCGGCTTAAAAAGGCGGAAGAAATGTTCAGACTGGCAGCTTCCCGTGCTGGCGATAACGCTCCATACATCACTTCCGCGTTGCTCAAAACCCGGGCGAAAAGAATTGCTCAAAAAGGTAAATGGAGCAACATACCGGTTGTCAATGACGAACATGCTCTACTTTGCGCAATGTTTGACGAATGGCGTAAAGGTGGCGGCTCGGAAGACGGCAATCCGCAAGCTTCTGATTCGATGAACATTCCTGATCTCAAGGCCAGATTGCTTAAGGCGGCACAAGATGCCAAAGCCTCTGACCCGACCAACAAGAATATTCTTGAAACAATCAACAAAGTAATGAAGGTCGTATCGGAAGACCAGCATCTTTGCGGCAACTGCCTTACTCCTTACGCGGCGGGCGACAAGTTTTGCTCACAGTGCGGAACAAGCGTAGTTGTCTATGCTGTTTGTCCCAAGTGCGCTGCTGTAATGAAAGGCAAGTTTTGCTCACATTGCGGGAACAAGTAACTGCCGGAGTGCGATAATTTGAATTTGCAAATGCAATCCGGTCGTATAAAAGCCGCACCCTTTATTATTCTGGGTGCGGTTTTTTTGGTCTATTTCACTTCTGACGTTATTCTGCGGCAGTTTGTGCTTTACCGGGCGGCTGGACAATCAATAAACCCCAATACGATCCTGGACAAGCTTCCCGCTGGAATAAGAGATGAAGTCCGGCAGCGAATATTGATTGGAGAACTCAAAGACAAATTGCTTGCAGCGACTACCGATGGAGAAAAAATTTCGGCGTCTATTGCGCTTGCCGGAGCGACCTCAGATAAAGATCTGCAGGAAAAATACGCGGAAATAATTGATAAATATCCGTCAGCTCCTGAATCCGCACCGGCATTCATCAATTATTTAATGGCGCCTGATACCGCGCTGAAATCGATCTCCATTCCACGGTATCATGAATATATGAAACAGCTTCATGATCCCGAGCTTTTTTATACCTTTGACGGAGGATTAGGCGCATTAAAAAGCAGAAAAGTGTCATCCCGTGAATTGCTTGCCTTCCTGCTTCCGCTGCTGGAACTCAAAGCTGGATACCGCGAATACCAGCGACTTTATGTCGAACTGTCGGAACTCGCGTTCCAGGAAGGCAATCAGGATGTCGAATTAAAAGCAAGAAAGCTTGAAGAAGCTTGCGGCAAGCTTTCATTTTACGATAAAGTTCTCGCAGCTCAACAAGCAGCAAAGAAGACTAAAAAATAATGTTAAAAATATTCGGCATATTTGAAATTACCGTAAAAAAGATGAAAGAACCGGCGTTCGCGATGCTGCTGGTTATTTCCGTTTTGATCGGAGCCTGTGTTTCAGAAATGGAACAACTGTCATTCAAGCAGGACAGCGGCTTACTTTTCGGCTTGATCTCACTGGAACAAGGTGCCCCTTTGCTGGCAGGTTTCGTCGTAATTCTTTTAATGACCATCATCGTCGCAATATTTTCCGCGGCAACTGATATTCCGAAAGATATTGAATCCAGAGTTATCATGGTCGTTCTGACCAAGCCGGTAAAAAGAATCCAATACCTGGTCGGTAAATATCTCGGCATAACTGCGATATGCATATGTTTTTTCCTGGCGGCTGCAATCACCGCTTCAGTTGTGCATTGGGCAAAAACTGGCGAAATATATACAGTACAGCTATTAGCCAGACAGCTTTTTCTGTTGCTTGCGCTTTTCCCTTTAGTTGCGCTGACCATTATGATTTCTACTTTCCTGCCTGATATAAGTGCCATGATTGTTACCACTGCGTATGTATTCTTTTCCCTGCTCATCAGCGCAATATCCGTATTTGTTGACATGCTTCCCAAAAGCCTGGAAATTGTATCTCTGGTCCATGTCCTGGCGTATTTTTTCCCTAACTTTTTCTACTTTTTCAATTCCTGCAGGTTCTCCGGGATCGTCCTGGTCTCATTGATTGCCTACTCCTTTTCCATGACCGCAATTTTTCTGCTGATAGCATCGTTTCAAATGAACCGCAGAGATATGATTTAAAGCGCCCTGCCCCCTACGGCACGAAATTCTCTCAATAAATATTTCCGGATAATCAGCAAAAGCATCTGATATACAACATATTGTATATGCTCCATAATTTATGTACTGTATTTTGTTTAAATTTGATTTGCACATAATTTTTTACTGGCTATATTTTAAACCTTGCCGCTTTGTAAAACAGCGGCTTTAACAACGCATTGAAATATTCATTTCTCATGGGATTAAGTTAATCCGGATGAAATTTGCATAACTAATGAATTGAAAGAGAGATAGTAAGATGACAAAGAACAAAACTGACAAGTTACAGCGCATGGAAGATAAAAAAGACATAGGGCTGGATATCTGGAACCGCAAATACCGCTATCAAGGCGAAGGCGAAGTCCCGGCAGACAACAGTTACGAGGATATGTGGCGCCGCGTGGCCCGTGCCGCGGCGGTCAATGAAGAGAAAAAAACGCTATGGGAAAATAATTTTTATGCGATGCTGGAGGATTTTCGTTTTCTGCCGGGCGGACGGATTACCGCCAATGCTGGAACCGCCCGCAAGGAAGTAACGATGTTCAACTGCTATGTGATGAACAAAATCGATGATTCCATTGAAGGTATTTTCGATACCGTAAAAGATGCTGCGGTAACCCAGAAATATGGCGGCGGCGTAGGCTTTGACTTTTCCACGCTGCGGCCGCGGGGATCTCAAATCATGGGTTGCGACGCCGAGTCATCCGGCCCGGTCAGTTTTATGCAGGTGCTGGATTCAACCTGCCGGACCATCATGAGCGCCGGCCAGCGGCGCGGAGCCCAAATGGGGGTTATGCGCTGCGACCATCCTGATATTGAAGAATTCATTGCGGCCAAGCGCAACAATGCGGCAATGCAGATGTTCAATCTCTCGGTCGCAATCACCGACAAGTTCATCAATGCAGTGAAAAATCACGAGGACTGGGAGCTGGTTTTCAAAGGCAAAGTGCACAAGACGGTGCATGCGGTGGAACTGTGGGACAAGATCATGCATTCCACCTACGATTTCGCGGAACCTGGTTTTATCCTTATAGATCGCATCAACGAAATGAACAACCTGTATTACTGCGAAAGCATTTGCGCCACCAATCCGTGCGGCGAACAGCCGCTGCCCCCGTATGGCGCCTGTCTGCTCGGGTCCGTCAACCTGACCCGTTTTGTGCTAAATCCGTTTACCAAACAGGCGGCGGTAGATTTCAAAGGCATCGCGGATGTAACTAAAACCGCAGTGCGGTTTCTGGATAATATCATTGACATCAGCAAATATCCGCTGGAACAGCAGCGCATTGAAGCCATGGCCAAGCGGCGCATGGGTATCGGCATCACCGGCCTGGCAGACCTGTTTATTTTTCTGAGAGTTCGTTACGGCTCAGACGAGTCACTTACTCTGGCGGAGAAAATTATGCGGACCATCACCTGTGCCGCATACGAATCCAGTGTCGAACTGGGAAGGGAAAAAGGCGTGTTCCCGCTGTTCGACGGCAGCAAATACCCGGAAGGTAAGTTTATTAAAAATATGCCGGATGAATTGCAGCAGTCCATACGCAAGCACGGCTTGCGCAACTCGCATCTGACCTCTATTGCGCCGACCGGCACGATCAGCCTGCTGGCGGGCAATGTTTCCAGCGGCCTGGAACCAGTTTTCGCCTTCTGGTACACCCGCAAAATCCGCAACAGCCATGAAAACGATGTTTCGGAAGTGGAAGTCACCGATTACGCCTATCGCATGTACCGTGAATTTCTTGGAGCCGACAGTCTGGACGACAGTCAACTGCCGGACTATTTCGTCACCACCGACATAGTTACTCCGATTGAACATATCAAAATCCAAAGCGTACTCCAGCGCTGGGTGGACAGTTCCATCTCCAAAACCATCAATGTCCACACAGACTATCCGTTTGAAGATTTCAAAAATATCTATTTGAACGCGTATGATTCAGGGCTGAAAGGCTGCACCACGTTCCGCCCGTCGGAGCATATCGCGGGGATTCTGGTCAGGAAAGAGGATAAGAAGCCTAAAACTGAAACCGCAATAGCGAAAAATGCCATCACGCCCCGTCCGCCAGAACTTGAGGGGACAACTTATAAAATTAAAACTCCGATGTCGCCTGACGCCATTTACGTTACAATCAACGATATCATCCAGGAAGACAAGTCCAGGCGTCCATACGAGTTGTTTATCAATACCAAAAACCTTCAGCATTTCAGCTGGATTGTCGCGATGACCCGGCTGATCTCAGCGGTGCTGCGCCATGATCCCAAACCGTGCTTCCTGGTTGACGAGTTGAAGAGCGTTTATGACCCCAACGGCGGTTATTTCGCCGACGGCGGCTATGTTCCGTCCATTGCGGCGGATATCGGACGCATTATCGAAAAGCATTTGAGCAAAATCGGCATCATTGATGAAAAGAAGAAAGTAGTCCAAGTTGAAACATCCAAGGTGGACCCGGCGACCGCATCCAACGGCATGATGATCTGTACACAGTGCAAGGAACGCACCATGATCTCCCAGGAAAACTGCCTGAAATGCCTGAGTTGCGGATACAGCAAATGCAGTTAAAACAGTTCTAAAGTGCTAAGTCAAAATGCAGAATAAGACCAATGGACAATGGACAAAGTAAAAAGTTTTAGGATTTCTCTGTGGTTAAAATTAAACAAGGAGAATTAAGAAATGGGCAGACTGAATATCGAATTGTGTCCGGAAACCGGTATTTGTTCCATAATTAAAGCCGACGGGGCAAAGATTGATCTGATGCCGGATGAAGTTGACAATCTCCGCCAGGCCGGAAATATTACAGACGGCATCAAAAAAGCCATTGCCGAAGTTGATTCGCAATTTGCCGAAAAACTCAACCTCGAAGAATTGAAGCAGTTATCGTCTGAATTGAAGTAACCTGTTTTACTGTTGAGTTTTGCTTTTCTCCGCAGTTTGATGTTCTGCTGCTATTGGGCTATACGGCTTTTGAGAGGCCTCCGATACCGAGGGGGTATCGAAGGCCTCGAAGAGTGGTAATCAAAACTGGAAAGATCGCAAGTGCGGGAAGAGCGTCTTGCGGCTGTCTCTTTCCTCTTCTTCACGAGGATTTAATTACCGGTAAACGTCCCATTACTGATAAGTTCACCGACTAGAACCGGGCAAGGTGGAACTTCCTTGACAATTTCGCAATCAGCGGAGATGGCCGGAAAGTTTCTGTTTTCATCTTTGATTTCGATTTTTCCATGCCAGTCCGCTTTGAATTCGCCAGGAGCCTTAAGTTCAATCTTGAGCAATTGACGGGATACGGGACCAACCTGATAAACAATCCTTACCGGCCTGGCCTGCCAGCCGGGCGGCAGGGTCAGCGAGAGGTTTCCGCTGAGAGTTTTGCCAAATGGATTCGCAAGGGTGATTACGGCTTCCTGCCACTGACCGTTGGGGAAACAGAATAACTCAGAGCGCAGGGAACGCTTATGACTGCGAAAATAAGTTTTAGACTTATAGATGCCGGTAACCGGCTCCGCAGACATTCTGGTTTGCGCGTTGGCAAGATCGTCAGCGGCGCAGACCAGCAGAATGTCACGGGCAACGGCATCATTGTCATCTTCATACATCGCCGCGTACTGTATCTGTTTCTGTGCTCTGGAAGTCAAACGTTCGGTATTCAGCAACGCCCCGTTATTGCCGGTTCTGGCGATGACCGCCTTCCATTGCGCAGCCAGTTTTTCCCGCATTCCAGCCAGCGTAACATCGGCCTTGATCATGTCTTTTGAGCTGTGGGCAAGCATGATGCGGCAGTTGATCAGCAGATCAAGAACATTATTGGAACTATATAAAAACTCCGCGGAACCGGTACGGCGCTGTTTTCTCAACTCCTGTTCCATGCCATTTACGGCAGTCATTAAATCGGCATCGGATGAGGCAATGATTTTATCGGCCAATGTTCTTAACAGGCTTTGTGTGCTACTTTCCAGTGCTTTCGCTGCTAAGTCTTTAATTTTTTCAGCCATCGCGCTTTTAATAAAACCCATAGCTGGGCTGCTGACAAAAACCGGCGAATTCTTAGCTAAAACCGCCAGCAGCGGATTGAGTTTGCGGCCAAACACATCCGTTACCTCTGAACCGGCGGATAGCGGCACATTGATCTTGACAGGTGCTGCGCTGTCGGCAAACAATACCGCAACAGCCTTGCCGCCGTTCACGAACAGATATTGCCGAATACCATCGGACTCTGCGTAACCAAGCGGCAGCGTGTCGCCTAAATTACGAATGAGCGCCGCCTGGCCGACCAGGATCATGGTAGGCGCGTCGTTCTCCATCAGCGGCGCCCACAGGCTGCCGGTGTAAATAAAAGTCTTGCCGTTGCCCGATGCCCGATAAAGTACCAGCGATTCCATCAATTCGTAGAATGGACGCCCCTCAACGGCGGTCTCGGTTGACCATAGCTCAAAATCACGGCCGTAGTCCCAGGCGTTGCGGCGGATGCGTTCGATGAGCTTGGGATTGGCCATACCGTATCCATGATAGGAGAGCAGATCCGTATAGCGCAGATAGCCTAAGTCAAGCAGATCACGCCCGAAATTCTTGAAAGCGTACTTATTATCACTGGCCTCCGGCTTGACATCCGTCGAGTATGCCATTGACCTGGGATCGGCCTTTTTCAGCGCTTCATACGACACCTTGAACAGTTCGAACGCTTCTCCGGCAGTGCCATGCAGCCCGCGTAGACGGTAGTAACTCCAGGCTTCATTCCATATTTCGTAGACCCGGAACCGGGCTGACTTTTTCACCATTGCCGTCACCGGCAGGATATAATCGTTAACCCAGGCCTGCAAATCAGATGGCGGGTAATATCCATAAAGTTCCGAATTGCTGCTCAGGCATTTTTCACCGGGCAGAATGGTTGAATACCGCCTGGGCGCACCGATTAAGACATAGCACTGGCGAAGCTGATTGTCGCGGGCATAATTAAGATTTTCTTCAAGCTCGTTCCAGTTGCTCCTGCCCTGTTCGTCCGCGTAAAAATGCCAGAGGCCGTAAATATCGTGATTGCGCCACCAGCGCATGCCGATATACTGCGTAATAACCGGCGAGATATAATGGTAATGCGCGCCGAAAGGCGAAGCGGTCAGATAGGGGGATGTTCCCGGCGGAAAAAATACAAAGTCAGCTTTCTGCTGCCAGACAGTTACGCCGGAATAGTTCTTTACGTTTATATCATATGAATATTCTCCGTATTCCGGAGCCGCCGGCAATTCTACCGAAGCCGACTGATTGACTTCGGCCTCAATATTTTTATCAACCACGAGTTCCGGTGCCGTCCGTGCCTTAGCCAGTTTGACGTTGACGATGAGTTTCTCCGGCGTATTCTGGTACAGCCTGATCTTCAACTCCGGCTTTTGTCCGGCACAGAGAATACCTTTGTTGAAAGCCCCGGCCAAGCCGGCCTCAATTGCTAAAGGCAGATTGTAGACTTCCAGTTCATAGACCCGGATCATGCTGTCCGGAGTTATCTTCTTGAATAATATCCGCAATCCGGCAGTCGTTACGGGCGGAAAGGAAAAACTGCAATTCTGCTCGACATTACCGCGAATCTCTCTGACTGTCTGCCAGTCATTGCCAGTTTTTTTCTGAATATCGAAATCAACGGCGATATGGGTGTTCGTCCAGAATTTCAACATGATATGGTTAAAACAGGTCTCTTTTTTAAAATCTACCTCAAGCCAGTGCTGAACAGGTTCCGCGTTACTGACCCAGCGGCTGGCTTTGTCTTTGTCATTGCCGTCGCCGGCCTTGTCCGGAATATAAGCCGCATGGAAAGAGTCAGCAGTAAACTTCCCGCCGGGCGCAAGATTGACTGCGCGGGGATCCGCCATCACCGCCTGAATCGAAACTGACATAATCACGCTTAACGACAAAATGATTTTCTTCACTGAAACTTTCCAATTCATCACAAGTAATCTCCATTTTTATGTTATGTATTGAATATTAATTGTATCAATTATGCGGGTGCACTTATAAAGCGATGTTAATCTGCTTTTAAATTTGAAATGATAAACTGGTTTTAGACATTTTCCCGGAAGTCAGTTAGTTATTTCGCCGCCGCATTGTTGTCTGCTGGAACTTCCTTCATCCATCTGGCGGCATCGGGATATACCGGCTTCTGATTTTTGGCGAACCAGGAGAGCAATACTTCTTTGCGCGCTGTAGTCGCGGCAGGGATATGAACGCCTTTATCCACGGGTTGATCAGCGTGTTCCACGCTCCATCCCGGCCATTCCCGGAAAGCGTGGTACGTCCAGTCCCAGCCGTATGATTCAAAAATATTGATGACATCGGAAAGATATTGTGATGCTCCCGGCGCCCAGCGTATCGCGCTGAATTCGCCGACATAGATGTGCGCATTATAGGCCAGTTGGAACTCCCGTACCGGCTTGAGGATGGCTCTGAGCACATCAGCATCATAGATCTTTTTGTTTATCATGCCGGGATATGCAATGCCGGTCGCCTTGTTATAAACGCCCTGGTGCGTAAATTCACCCGGTTCGTACATGTGCACCTGATAGATGACATTCGGCACCTCGACCGGCAGCATTTCCGCGAAACCGCGCGGCGAATCCCATTCCAGTACTTCGACAATTACCGGCATGTCAGGGTCAATGGCGCGGATCGCCTTTGCCGCGCGCGTCTGCGTCGCATGATAATCCAGTTCCGGCGGCGCCGGTTTGACTTCAACCGGTTCGTTCACTAGATCATATCCCCAGATGGCGGGATGCCCTTTATACCGTTTGGCAAAACGCTCCCACACCTTGACGAAATGATCCTGGTACGGCTTTTCATAGAACATGCGCATGCTTCTATCTTCATAGCGTCCGCCGGGCGGCGAATGCAGATCGACCACGACCTTGAACCCGTAAGTGAGCGCGGCATTGAGCAGACGGTCAAGCGCCGTCATCTTTTCTTCAATCCATGCGTCGTATTCGACCAGATTCAGGTCGGTGTTGGCCGCTCCCCACTGACGCGTCATCTGATAGCGGACCAAATTCGCATTCCAGCCTTTGGCTAAGTCGCGGAAGTCTTCATCCTTGATTGAGTTCGGCGACATCGCGCCGCGCAGCCGCGGCAGGTCGTGTCCTTTGAATGCCGCGGGCGGATTCAGCATGGGCGCAGGACGGACCGGCGGACGGTCTTTCAGTACCACGATTTTCAAGTTGTCAAACCATGCTTCGCCGGTGCACATCTCAAGGCCCAGACAGAGTTCCGCGCTCTGCACATCTTCATCGACAGACGCGACAAATGCGATTTCCTTCCAGTCGAAGGTTCCATATACGTCGCCCTGATTCTGATAAAAATCACGTACCGGCGTTTTATAATGCAGCATCCATTTGGCGCCGTTGTACGATTCCGGTGCTTTGGTGACATTTTTCGATTTTACCTGACATGAAAAAAACAACTTCATGCCGCGATACGGCGTAAGATCGACAGGCATTATTATCTTGTGGTGTCCCGGAGCTTCATTCGCCGGGACGGTGACTTTAAGCACCATGCCGCCGTCGGGGCCTTCTTTCTCCCAGACGGCAAACGGTTTAAGCGGCCATTTATCACGGTCGGCGGCATTCTCAAAATTCATCTGAAACACTGCATCACCGGATTTGACACCGGCTTGTCCACAAAAAACGCACAAAAACAAGCCCATTATCGAAAGGATCGTTTTAAGTAGTAATTCAGGTTTTAAATTCATCTTTTCAGGATTCCTTGTTTAGTCTCATTGTTTTCAATATCTTTTACGATTCTATGAATAATGTTGCAAATATATTGACTATCGAGTAAATAAACCAGTTATCATTCTATCAGCATATCCAATTATGTTAGTTTGGTGAATCAATCCGGGTACAACAAACCATTTCCGCAGCCGCGGCATTAACCTAGAAAAAGCAGTCGCGCCAGTGTGCCGTGGATGTGCTGTGATTTTGAGCGCCGCTGTGGTAACCACTGCAAGTTCAAAATCACAGTGCAGACATGGTGCAATGGCCTACCCGGAGGGTTGAATTCTGGATTTCCGGCAATTCATAGTTATTCACTTTTTGTTAAATTGCTTTTTGCCAAAATGCTTTTATTTTAAACACCATAAAACTAAAATTAAGGTTCAACTGCTTTTTTTAGGATTAAAGCATTCAGAATGTCATTGTCTGATCAATCAGCCAGTTGCGGTTTCCAGACGGTAAGATAAGCTGTACTGTATTTGCAACTGCCGGCATGTCCGTCGTAGAAAACCGCATTCATCGCCTGTCCGTGACGGAATATGTCAGCATCGCGAAATTTGCCAACTTCTAAATTAAATGCGAAGTTGCCGTTCCCGATGCTAAGAGGAGCCGGCACGAGAATATAAGAATTGTCAGAATCGGCAATGACCGCACGTTTTCCGGAATATTTAATCTGGTTCAGCTTGACGTAACGAAATACCCCGGGAAAACCTTCACGAGTCGTGGTCTCACTAGCAGTTATATCGCCATTCTGGAGCGGATAGGTGGTCATGCCGTAACCGGTTTTATTGGCATCTGCGCCTTGTCCCGGAAGAAATAACGGACAGCCGCGCATCAATCCCGGCCGGGCGATAATTTCAGCTATACTGGGCAGAAATCTCTGAAAACCTCTGGTCGTATAACCGCAATACGGTCCAAGCAGGTTTTGCCAGGAATAGGCATTGGCATAACCGTTTGCGGAGTCAGTCCAGGCATTAATCGGGACAAAATCCTGATTGTCGTTGGTGTACTGCCCTATGCCCAGGCCGATCTGCTTAAGCGCAGCGGTGCAAGTTACTGTCTTGGCCTTGTCTCTGGCTTTATTCAATGCCGGAAGCAGCATTGCGGCCAGGATCGCAATGATAGCTATCACCACGAGGAGTTCGATTAAAGTAAAACCTCTAAGCATCAACGAGTTGCGACTTATCGGCTCTGCCTCATCGACCAAACCGTGCGTGCGGTTTTCCCTCACACGGCTTTCCCCCTGTTCTTCTTCGTTTAGCATTCGC
>CAIPAT010000290.1 GCA_903863035.1 uncultured Lentisphaeria bacterium | reverse complement strand
TACAACCCGCCGCCATATCGGCCGCCGGCTGCGCCGCTAGTACCATCGAACTTACTTCCATCAACTCCATCATCGGCGCCGTCAACGCCGTCGGCGGCTTTTCCCGTGCCGGGGGCGCCATTATTGCCGCCGGTTCCGCCGAGACCAAGCAAATTGCCCAGCGATCCAGCCCCGCCGACACCGCCCGTGCCGCCGCCGCTGCCGCTACCCGCAGCCACATTGCTGGTGAAATAAACATTATATCCAGTGGAAATGAAGGTTCCGTTATTGAAAATGGCGCCGCCGCCGGCAACGCCGCCAAGACCGCCGCCGCCGCCGAGACCGCCATCACTGCCGTCTGCGCCACTCGTGCCGGCACCGCCGGTTCCGCCGAGACCGCCGGTACTTTTTATCGTGCCGTCACCGCCTCTGCCACCGGCGCCGCCGTATCCGCCGCCAGGGCCACCACGCCCGCCGACACCGCCCGCGCCGCCATTGCCATCAAGGCCGGCGCCAAGGCCAGCAGCTCCCGCGCCGCCCGTGCCACCCGCGCCACCGTTGCCGGCGAAACCATTAGCTCCAGCCGCGCCGCCAAGACCGCCAGCGCCGCCGATTCCGCCCGCTCCGCCAGTCGAATTGCCAGTGAAAGTCGTATTATTTACGGTTAAGATCACCCCGCTAAAGTCATTATAAATCGCCCCGCCGCCGCTGTTCCCGCCTGAGCCGCCGTCACCGGCCGCCGCGCTGGGTATATACATAACAGGCACCGAGGATGAGGTCATCAAGGTGAGTTACGGGGACGGGGCTACATCCACAGTAACCCTCACCGGGGGGAGTGATATGATCGCCCACAACTACGCCGGGAGCGCCACCTATCAGGTAATGATTTACGGTTACGGAGTGGAGGGGATTACCGCGGTAAATTTCTCAAACAACCCGATCTCTCAGCTCTCCCTTCCTGCGGTTAACATTATAACTAATATCAACGGGGACTTATCCTCGTTAAGCGCTGTCCAGATAAACGGACTGCTCGCCAATCTGATTACCAACAACCACTCCTCCGGAACCCTCAGCCTGCTGGGCACAAAACTACCCACAGGCCAGGGTCTGACCGATATGGACATCCTCGGGACAAACCTGCAGGTTCCCGGTTTAGAGACCAGGGGGTGGGATATTGACATCACCGCCGCCAGCGGAGCAGGAACACCCCTGACATACGTGGTTTCCGAAGAGTGGGACTCGGGGTATGGTGATGGCACATACTTACCGTACGAGGGCACTCCCCCGGAAGGCAGTTCCGTTTATTTCTGCGCTCTGGGTTTCTACGGCTCATCCGACGGGTATCTTACTGTGACCCCTGACGGCAATGGCGGCTACCTGTGGATCATAGGCATCTCCATATGCACGACCATGTATGGATCGGGCTCCTGGAGCGGATGCACATCTGCAACCCCTCCGAATACATCAGGTACACCTGTCACAACTGAAGGCGGATCAGGGGAGAACGGATTCCCTGCAGCATACACCTTTACCCCCACATCTTAACAAGGAGATAATAATGACGCAAGAATACATCGCAAAAGTAATTAACAATGGCACAGGCCTCGATCTGGGCTGCTGGGTCGCCACCCAGATGTTCTTTGATCTCACGTCATGGACCGGCTTTATCCGGCTGCTGGGGTATGTTAATATCCAGGACAGACTGGACCATCACCCTCATCAGATGCAGATTGTCCTGCCGATACCGGATCTTGCCGCTATCGAGGGGCAGGTGACTATACATGCGGCGGTGGTGCAGTTGATTATAAGTTCTCCCCAGTTTTCAGGGGCCACCTTAGAGACGATAGAAGTCCAATAAAATACCAGTAACAGGAGATGATAAATGATCAAGCAATACATGAAGAAGATTAAAGTGGTACCGTCCGGCTACAATGCTGAATGCTGGGTGGTTGTCGGTTGCGAACTGAACTTCACCGCGGATAATGGATACCTGAGACTTCGCGGCTATAAAGACTTCACGTCCAAGGAAGCCGGAGCAGACCCCGCGGGCCCTGACCAGCTGATCCCGTTTACCGGTATCTCCACACTGCTTTGCGCTACGGCTGTGCAGACTGACATCGTCGGCATCGTCCAGGCGTCCGAAGAGTTCACAGGCGCAACCCTCGAAACCGTGGAAATAGCAGACTAGGAGTACCTCATGCCTGACGGCTTTTACAAAGTATGGTTGCGGGATCACTGGTCTGTCGGCGAACTGAGAACTGTTGATACGCAGCAACGACTGTTTCTGATCGGCTACGACGAGTCCGTAAATCCGGAAGACTTCGAGATCGGCCATCCGGTGTATGTTGGAAAAGCGCCGGCGCCTGCAAGTAAAGTAAAGGACAGATCATGATAATCTCAGCCACCCCCGCGAAGCTTACGCAATACCTGAAGACACAGGAAGACCGCGATAACGGCATGTGGAACGGCCACAACTGGGATGGACGAACCTGGGTATTCACCGAGGACTGGTCTGTTCACATAAAGACGGCAACCTATGAGATCTTCCTGACAATACGCAAGGGCTTCAAAACAGACGGCGGCTCCATACCCCCGCCTGCTGATACCCTGATACGTCCGATGGGGATGTACCTGCTGGCCTGGCTCGTGCATGATGCCATCTACGCGGCAGAGCTGATGGCGAGAGTCAAAGGCGACTGGGTGATGCTGGAGATACTGCAGCACCAGCGTATGGGCTGGTTCCTCCGTAACGGCGTATACTGTGCGGTCGAAGCCGGCGGAGCTGCTGTATGGGCTTCTCACCGTCCGTCACAGGTGGCGCGGGACCGCGAGCTGATGGATTTTAAATATATAGGCGAAGTTCCCAGACACTTAATAAATAAGGATAGATGATCATGACAAAAAGAGCACTGCTGGCCGCTACGAACTATACGGGTACCTCCAATGCGCTGCGCGGCTGCGTATCAGACGCGACACGCCGGCGCGATACGCTGATCCTGCATTGCGGGTTCCTCGAAAAGAACATTGTGATGTTACTGGGTCCTGACGCTACCGCTCCCAACATCATCAGCGTCATGCGTCAATTCAAAACAGACGCGAGAGACAACGACGAAACCTACGGGTTATGGTCAGGCCATGGTTCCCAGATACCAGACAAGAGGGACAAGGATGGCCTCGGAGAAATAATTTGTTGTGATAATTTTGACTGGACGTCAAAGACAATGATCACCGACAAACAGATCGCCAAATGGCTGTCAGGTATAAGAGGACGCGTGTTCCTTACGCCGGATTCGTGCAATTCTGGCGACCTCACGAAAGGTATAGTGCCCGCCGATATTAAGAGTAAGTTCCTGCTCAATCCTGAGCTGCAGGGGAGAACCTTCAGTAAGCTCCATAAGATATTCGCTCCGGTCAACGTGTCCCTGCAGGCAGAGCTTTCAGGCTGTCAGGACTACCAGACGTCCGCGGATATTGTCAACGCCGAAGGTATACCCTGCGGCGCCTTCTCTGACGCCTTCGAGTACGTGATACGCGCAAGCAAGTATAAGATAACCTACGTTGAACTGCACCGTCAGATCACCGCAAGGCTTATTAAGCAGCGCTTTCAGCAGCGGCCTCAGCTGGACTGCTCTGCTGCCATGTCCACCATGAACGTATTCGGGGTATAGCCTTTTGAGTTTTCATCAACACTGTGGTATATTCTTAACATTGAGTAAGATAAAACAACAAAGGAAGAAATAAAATGAGTTTCTACAAAGATAGTTTGTTCCGCCTTAAGAAGGAAGCCTTCGATGTCAAAGCCATCGGACAGCAATTAATGCAGAAAATAAAAGAGCACCCTGAACTGGCGGCTGGTGCTGCTACCGCAATCCCGGGCGCGATCACAGGCGCTGCCATGGCCGGTAAAGGCCGCAGGCTGGCTGGAGGGCTCGCAGGAGCCGCCGGCGGATTCGGGGCCGGTTACGGGGGTGCTGCGCTATACAAGAAGTATGGCAAAGGCCTGATGGATAAATACGGACCTGAATCCTCAGCTCCCGGGAAGGTTACGTACGCAAACGAGTCCGGGAAACCTACAACCAAAGACGAAGCTGCTTCTGCCAAGATGGCTAGAGAAGCCGCTCAGGGTAAGAAGGTTACGTACGCAAACGAGTCCGGGAAACCTACAACCAAAGACGAAGCTGCTTCTGCCAAGATGGCTAGAGAAGCCGCTCAGGGTAAGAAGATTGATTACGCAGGCGACGTGTCAAAGCTCATCCAGATGAAGGAACGCCAGCCTGGTGAAGTGTCATATGCAGGCGACGTGTCAAAGCCCATCCAGATGAAGGAACGCCAGGAAGGGCGCGTAGACTACCACTCCGGCCCTATTTCCAAAGACGAAGTAACTGCTGCCAACAAAGGCAGAGCTGATAGACGTGGCGAACACTTCGAGCCGAAAGAACCGTCCACTCCGGCAGCTGTTAAGAAACAGATATCCTCAGGCGGTGGCCAGGGATACTCACAGAAGTCAGGATACTCGGAATCCGTGCTCAATGCCAACATGAAGCTTGCTCCCAACCGTGGCGACTCGGACGAGCAGCGCTATAAGGAATCCGTGCTCAATGCCAACATGAAGCTTGCTCCCAACCGTGGCGACTCGGACGAGCAGCGCTATACGCCTCAGCAGCTCGGGGCAGCCCATAACTACAGACCCAGTCAGCTTACGGCGCACGCAACCCTGCCTGAGAGCTATCCTGTACACGAAATGCCGGTGATACATTCAACGCGCAGAGACATGAACAAGGCCCTCGCCGGTAAAATGATGAATAACGTCGACGATGATATCAATGGCGGAAGTCCTAAGGGCCTGACCCCTGCGCAGGAGAATGCCGTCAATACGCTGAAGAGCAAAGGAATGAGCACCCTCAAGTCAGCCGGAAGCAATGCGGTCGCTAAATTAAATGAGTATGCCGGACAAGCAAAGAAAAGCATAGAGAGCTTCGTCAAACCGTCAGGTTACATCGATCTATCGGAATAGGAGTTATCATGCAATACTATAAAGAAGCAATATGCAGATTAAAGAAAGAAGCCTCTTTCTCGGAGTTCGCTAAAGATCCGCGCACTATCGGAACAGCTATGGGGCTGCTCGGCGGTGCCGGTATCGGCGCAGCGATGGCGGGAGAGGGCAGTCGTGTGAAAGGAGCTGTCGCAGGCGGCGCTGTGGGGGCGGGACTAGGTCTCGGTGCCGGAGCTTTGCTTAAGCGGCAACCCGTGCAGAAGTTGACAGCCGCTCAGCTGAAAACGCTGGCAGATGCTGATATCAAAGCTAACTACACACAGGATGGTCATAAACCGTACAGGGACCAGGAAGATGTTGTGAAAGATGCCAAAGAAACCCGCCGGGTTAAAACCATAAAGACCTACAAGGGTGATACCAGCCAACCCATCAGCGGGCAACAGGCCGAGGACAAGCGCGGTCAGCTGGGTAGAAGCCCTGAAGAAGTAGAAGCAGACGAACAGAGAAAGAAAGACACTTGGAGATACGTGCGTAATCCGACGCAGATGTTCCCCGACGCTGTTACAAAGTCAAGATGGGCCGAATATCTTTTTGGCGTACACGATCAATAGTTACAGCCTCCTCGTTCCCGACCCGCCCCGCAGCAGACTACTCCACCTGCTGCGGGGCAACTTAAGTAAAGAGGTTAAACGTGCCATACGCTTCAGACAAACAGCGACGCTACATGTGGGCCAGAGGACTGGCCGGCGGCGAGACCGCGAAAGGCATCCCCGACCGCTCAGACATGGGCGACACTTCCAAGCTCCCCGTTGACGAACCTATTACTGTCACCGCAAGGCAGCATCTCGCGGACCGCGCCGGTTTACATACCGATTTGAGACTAGGCAACGCGGCGCTCGGCCTGATGTCATGGGCTTTACCGAAAGGGCTGCCCGCTTACGGTGAGAAACGGTTAGCTGTACCCCAGCCGGTGCACGATTACGACTACAAAGACTTCGAAGGTATCATACCAGAAGGCTACGGCAAAGGCACCGTGCTGCCGGGGCTGGCGGGCAACGCGATCATTACCAAGAACACTCCCGCGAAGCTGGACTTCTCGCTGATCGACAAGCAGCGGCCGGAACGCTACAGCCTGATCACCACGAAGGGCGGGGCGCTCGCTATCAATACCACGCCGCAGACTGCAGACCCTGCCATATACAATAAGATACATTACAAGACCATACTGCAGGATAAAGTAAAAGAACTGCTGGACCGAGGCTACGCTTTATCGCCAAAGCTGGACGGTGCATCAGAAGTTGTCGAGGTGCATCCGGACAAGCTGGAAGTCACCTCGGTGCGCCCTGGAGCTGACGGCAAGCCGATTGTGCATACCGAACGTATCGGCGGGCTGACCGGGCTTAACAATCCGAAAGAGCTCGTAGGCCAGAAGTTCCGCGCCGAGCTGATCGGGGAACGTGCGGGACGGGCGATACCGCTGCAGGAGCTGAGCGGAATGCTGAATTCGCGGATCTACAAGGCTATTACGGACAAGGCGGGGAAAGGGACTACGTATTGGATTCCGGCTGGGCTTTCCGGCTGTTGGTTCTCAAAGCTGCCTAGAGGGAGCGTAGCGAGCGATAGGCAGCTTTGAGCAATTTACAGATGGAGGCGCGGCCGGATATTTTACGACCTCGCGGATTCGGCGTACGACGCGCCGGAAATCCATGATATGTCGCGTTCGTTCGAACACGTGCCGATTATTGATCCGAACAAACGCAGTGGAGAGCAATCTGAGCTTGAACCGGCAAAAAAATACGCTATAACGAGCGTACGACTGTGGAACGTACCAATTCGGATTTGAAGGACAACTATGGCGGGAGGAACGTCAGAGTCAAAGGGCATTTGAAAGTGTTCTGTCATCTGATGTTCGGGGTAATCGTTATCACCGCAAAACAGTTATTCAACATGTTGAATTGAAGTAAGTTGAGTTGAATTGACAACGAAATATTGACAATCCGGAAAGCCCGAAAATGGAGGTGTACGCTAAAAAATCAAACTTTTGGCGACTTTTTTTGAAAAATCGCATCGGACCCAGAAGAGGCGTTTATTTTAAAAATCGACACTTGCATATTTATTTTTGAAGAGTAAATTATTGTTTTGCTTATGTTATAACAATGACATGAGTTAAACCTCAATAAAATCAAGGAGAATTAAAGATGGATGTCAATGTTAAAGCTGAAATTTTCGCAGACGGTATCGGACAGATTCATTTCGCCGGCGGCATGGTCCGCTTCGATTTCGTCACTCTCCAGCCTGATGGCGACGGCAAGAGTGAGCCGACCCCGCTGTGCAAAGAACGCATCATCATGCCGCCGCAGGGCTTCTTGAATGCATTTAATTCCATGCAGAAACTGATTGATAAGTTACTTGAAGCCGGCGTTCTCCAGAAAAATGAGAATGTAGCGGTTTCTGATAAGAAGAAATAAGTTTCCCGCAATAATTTGTTGATTATATACTGACTTGCATATTTTTATGTTAGTCAGTTTTTCTTTATTGCATAAACGGCGTGAAAATCCAGATTGCAGCTTAGTATGAGGACACCCAGGTTAGCGATGGCGGCAGCACGTGATCAGACCGGCCAGTTCGTCTTCAGCAGTATTGCACAGCTTCCGCACATCAGTTGGCGGCAGATTGACGATCATGTTCATTGTTGCATGAATGTTGTCGCCGCAGAATGGCGGCCTGCCGCAAAGCATGGCATAGAGCGTGGCGACGAAACTGTAAATATCCGATGCGTCGCCGGAATTTTGTCCATTGCATTCTTGAAGATTTTGTATACTAAAGTTTTCCTGTTTTTTTAACCTATCTACCGAACCGGAGTCTGACATTCGGCTATAGTTCGCCGTTTTACTGCCGTTGAGATGGAATTACGAAAAAAAAGTCGATTTTTTTCGGGCTGCCTGGGATGGAGCCCCGACGAATTAAATTCCCAGACCTTAGTGCCAAATGCGTTTATTTGCTTTTTTAGCAACCTCCTGCGCCGCTGGCGCTGTTTTTTCTCATTTTTGACCAAAAATCCTCTTTCATGCCGCTAAAAGCCACTTGGCGATGTCAAATCTATTACTGTAGATGATTGTATTGCAAGTACTTATAACTTCATACCCGCATGGCTTTTGTGCTATATTCTCTTCATGTTCATTTAACC
>CAIPAT010000289.1 GCA_903863035.1 uncultured Lentisphaeria bacterium | reverse complement strand
TTGAAGGCATTCGCAAGCAAGATGCTTGCGGTACTCTGCGGGTCAACTTCCCCATTGAAGGCATTCGCAAGCAAGATGCTTGCGGTACTCTGCGGGTCAACTTCCCCATTGAAGGCATTCGCAAGCAAGATGCTTGCGGTACTCTGGTAAATCTGGGTCAAGACGCTCGTTCCGCGCCTGCGGGATTGCGATCTTTCGATTTTGGATTCGCACACTTCGAGGCCTTCGATACCCAGGTATCGGCAGCCTCTCAGAATACGAACCAATTCTCAAAATCTTCGCAATCTATGTTAAAATTTCAGCCGTGCAGAGTATAAAGTTGAAAACTGATATGCCCGGCGTTATTCTATAACTCTAATAAGAGCCAATTGCAAAACTTAAGTTTTGCATGAATTCAGAATTTAGAATCTAGAATTCAGAATGAAATTCGAACTAAAATCCAGATTTATTCTGACTGACTCTATAATACTGCTGGACGTTAGTCTAGTCCCGCCCTGGGGGAACTACTTTTGCAATTAACTCATAAGGCTGAAAATTTAACTTAAGATCAACGTCAGGGAGGCTTGAAAATCCGGAATACTTGGTCAAATTAATAAGCGGTGGTTCGATTCCGATTTTACAGGGCGTCTGAAAGTATCATGCCGGTTGTACCGGGGCGGGAGCCGAAGGCGAAATTGCCGGTCATTCACGATCCTGATACTTTTCAGATCTTAATTTAATTAATGTAGGTCAGACATTCCTGTCTGACATTTCGCCGGCAGGAATGCCCGCGCTACATTGCAAAATAAAGGAATTTCGCCGGCAGGAATGCCCGCGCTACATTGCAAAATAAAGACATTTCGCCGGCAGGAATGCCCGCGCTACATTACAAAAAAAGGTGGTGATATGTTAAAGCGCATAGTGCTGTTTTGTGGAATACTGATAATCGCGGTTTATGCAAAAGGCGAAGACGCAGGAAGAAATCTGCTGCTGAACCCGGATTTTGAATTTCACGCCTTCGAAAACCACCGTTCGGGTAAGACCGTGAGCTTTGAGTCGAATAATACGGCATTTTGGAATTCATCCGGCACAAAAGACATTACGGTAAAGCGTTCCTCGCATGTATCGAGCTCCTGCAAGCCGGATTTTTATGTCCATAATTTTGTTTATCTGGCGCCTGGTAACAAGATATCGCAGTTTTTCACATTGCCGGAAGTTGATTTGCTTCCGGGCAAAGTAATCAGTCTTTATGCATATATTTTTCAAAATCGTCCGGATTCAATCAAGGCCAAAATTACATTCCTGAAAATTGATTCTGAAAGCGGCGAATGGTCTCCGAAGGATTTCGGGATGGCGGATATCCGTAAATTTCCTAAAACCGCCAGGGGGGAAATGGTGGCTGTTTCAGAGTCTGTCTGTGTTTCTCCGGTTGCCGGCAAAACAGAGTTAAGACTTGAAAATATTAAGATTCCTTTACTCGCGGATGGTGCGGCGTTCAAGAATATCGCCGGGATTTCAGTGGAATTTGAAAATTGTTCAACCGACGCCAAAGACGGCTGGGCATGGCTTGCCGCTCCTTCGCTGGTTAACGGAGATAAATCATTTTTCACGCGACAAACCTTGAGGGAAATGAATCCGCTTTACCGCCATATTCCGCGCACCATCCAGAAACTTTGGAAAGGCGAACCGGTTCATATTATTGTCATGGGTTCCAGCATTGACCGCGGCAGCGCCAATCCGCCGATGTATGTATATGATGAAAATCCGGCTTCACCCAAATTCAAACAGCCGCTTTGCGATTATTCAAATTTCGATACTAAACTGGTTGGCCGCCCGGAGCTGAACGATTATTTCGGGCAGTCCCGTCACTGGTTCAGCTACTGCGGCAGGTTGAAAGTAGAACTGATGAAGAAATTTAATTTGCCGGCGGACAAAATACTGCTTAATTTCATGGCCTGCGACGGTTCCTGTATTGGCGAATCCCACTCCGGGCTGCGGGAATACTGTTCGCTGTCGCTGCCGCCGAATCCTGAACTCAACGGGCATAAAAGCAATAAAACCTGGCTCGAATTATATCCCGATCTTTTCAAGCGCCCGGAAGGGACCCGTCCGGATCTGATCATCTACGGCAGCGGCGCCAATGAAAAAACTGATACTCCGAACGAAATTGCGGTATTCGAAGGAGCAATCCGCTGGATTCAACGTAATTATCCGGATACTGAATTCATCTTCTGCCCGTTCCAGAATTATGGCGGGTACACTGCCAGTGCCGGAGATATGCAGGCGCTGGCATTGCGTTATCAAATTCCGTATCTGGATTTCGGCAAAGTCGCTGACGATCTTGCCGGCATCTGCGAGCCCAAAGCGATAGTTCCGGCGGACGGTCATCCCCAGGCCGCGGCGCATTATCTCTGGTTCAAGCAGTTGGAGAAAGCTTTCGAATGCTGGGATCCGGTCGTAACCGGAATCGTTCAATTACAGCAGCCGGAACGTCTGCACCAGAACACCTATGGCTGGGAAGGCGAAATGCGTTCCTATACCGCGGACAATCCGAGAATTAACCGGAATCGTTTTATTTTAGATGATACGGCGGTCAATCTCTGGGGGACGGTCAATCCCGACTCGAAAACGTCAAAGGTTATTATTGACGGCAGGGAAATACCTTGCAGGGCAGGGCAATTCAAGGCAAAAGATGTGCGCAATTCGCTTTTCCGGCACGGCGATCTAAAACTTGGAGACCGTCATGTTCTCGAACTGCCGGAGAAAGATTCAAAGATAACTGCGATTGATGCTAAAATCTGCTCGAACCGTGTATTCTATCCGGTCAGCAGTCCGCTCTGGCTGCTGGACGGGTTGGCCGTTCAGCCGTTTAAATCATTCTACGGCGCGCCTTGCGGAACTGTTCAGATAATGATTCCTCCTGGAAAAAGTATCGAAATCGAAACGGCGGCAACTGATCTTTCGATTGCTTATGCCGATACAGATAACGGCGGTAAATTGAATGCGTATGTTGACGGCAGGCTGGCGCTTTCTGTTCCGACCGACGTAAAATACACTTTCATTGACGGCGAATCGCAGTATCTTGAAAATCGTAAAGGCATAACCGGACTGTCTTTCGGATTGCATCTGGTGAAAATAGAAGCGGCCGAAAAACCGGTGACCGTCCTTGGCCTGTTCTCTTATGATTCCCGTCCGAACAGCAGTTGCAGCCGTAGTTTTGCCGGACTGGCCGCCGCCGGACAAACGATTAATTTTTCCATCCCGTTCAAGGCTCGTCCTGTTATTTTCTGCAATGGCGGAATCCAGGTAAAAAATTCCGATATCACGCCTTCGGCGGTGACTTTCTCCGGCAGCGGTACCGGCTCTTTCACCGCAATCGGTGAATAATATCAATCTATGTTAAAATTTCAGCCGCGCAGAGTATGCGATTAGCTTTTACAGTTTTACAGTGTATGATTCTATAATTATTGATAATTTCAGAACCACAGGGGGGGAATATGTTCAAGGCAATCGCTTTCAATGGCAGTCCGCGCAAGGACGGGAATACACATTTAATGTTGAGCAAGGCGCTGGCGCCGATTGCGGCAGCCGGGATTGAAACCGAACTGATTCAGGTTGGCGGGAAAATGATACATGGCTGCATGGCCTGCGGCAAATGTGCGGAAAATAAAAACAATCAATGCGTGATCGCCGGCGATATGGTCAACGAGTGGATTGCGAAAATGCTGGAAGCTGATGCTATTATCTTCGGTTCGCCGTCTTATTTTTCCGGCGTTACTCCGGAACTGAAAGCTTTGATTGACCGGTCCGGCTATGTCGCGATTGCCAACGGCAGGAAATTCAAACACAAAATTGGGGCAGCCGTTGCGGTTCACCGGCGCGGCGGCGCGGTAAATGTCTTCGACTCGATCAATCACATGTTTCTGATGTCGCAGATGATTGTTCCGGGTTCGCTTTACTGGAATTTCGGGGTCGGCCGTGAACCTGGCGAGGTCGCCGGAGATCAGGAAGCCATGAACAATATGAAAGATCTTGGCGAAACCATCGCCTGGCTGATAACCGCTCTCCGCAATACTCCCAAAGTATGAATTAAATATGAAGATTGACAGATTTGAAGTAAAAAATGGTTCACTGGTTAAATTGGTCAGTGGAAATCTGGATTATCCGTTTTGGGACAATAACTCAAAATATGCTCAAAGAGTTTTAATTAACCATAATGGCGAAGAGATTTCTTTAACCAATTCCGCAAACGAAGACTGGAAGGTTGAACTTTGTCATGAAAATATTGGTGAAGCAATAAATCTTGCAATCACCATAACAAAGCTGAGTTATACAGAAAATCAAAGGATTCGTTTCGTGACCGGGATTGACTCGCTGATGATGCAATATCCCGATTACCTGGAGAAGCTGACCCCGAATGCCGCAAGAATTGAAGACGGATTTTTCTGGAGCAATTTTGCCTCGCCGTCCGGTAAAAAGTTAGCGCTGTGCTGCGACAATACCGCAGCCGGCTGGATGGTCTGGTATGATTTGAACAAGTATGACTGCATGAATCGCGGCGATTATCGTTCCGGCAGCCACCAGATGGGAACGATGGTTGTCGATCTGTTTAATCAGTTGGACAATCTGCCTGCACGGACGGAAAAGTTTCAAAAAGCATGGGAAAAAGGCGAAACCCGCGTTTGGAATTTTCACTTCATTCCATATCAGAATGACAAAAAGCGGAATATTGCAATTGCAAGATTCACAAGAGCCCCTTTTATTGATTTAGAGCGTTCCGGCGATTTTGAAGGCGGGATCGCCTGTGGCACAATCTATTCGCCGGCCGACGCGGAGTTGACCTGCAAATACGCTGACGATAAATTTGCGATTACTCCAATTGAAACGATTGATGAAGTATTGATAAGTGAAATTAGATTTCAAATTCCCGACCCGAACCGGCACGGGGTTGAAATCGGATTTGAATTAACGGCTGATAATCGCAAATGCACTGGAAGCGTTGCCGCAATCCTGCCGTTTGAACGCTACATCATGTCAAGCGCGAGCTTTGCCAATCGCAAACCGCCGCGCGGGACTAATACCATGGAGGCGGCCATGCCTGCATACGGCTGGATAGCCGCCGAAAAAATCAGTACGGCTCCTACTCGCCGGAATTCGCTTTACCGCTTTTTTGATGAGGAGTATTTTGCCTGCTCGTTTTCCGCGAGCGGAGTTCCGCTGGCATACCCGGATCGAATTCAAAATCAGGCGTTCGCACTGGATCTTTGCCGTGAAATGCATAACCTGGATCAAAATGATATCTGGCTGGAACGCGGGGAAACACTGATTCGCGATTTGATGGCAAGACAGGGGATTGACGGCGGATTATATGCGCATAATGGCAGGCAGCATTACTCCAGCGTGATTTACCCCCTGCGCTCAATGCATGAGTTCGCGCAAATATTAGAGAATGAAGATCAGCTTAAAAACGAGATCGAACTGTGCGTTGAACGCGGTATGGACGATCTTTTACGTCGTCAGGAAAACATTGGAACAGAAGGAGCGCCCTGCTATGAAGACGGCGCTATTGCCTGCACCAGTTTGCAGCTGGCGTACTGGGCATTTATCAAAGGAAAGAGTGAATTCGCGGAAGCATCCAAAAAAATCATTGCCGGCCATGAGTGTCTGGAATGGTTTGGCCCGAGCAGTAAGACCAACGGCGCAACCGTTCGTTTCTGGGAAACGTTTTGGGCGATTGGCTGGCATAATACCTTAAATACCCCGCACGGCTGGAGCGCCTGGACGGGAGAGGCATATTATTTTATCTATTTAGCCACCGGCGACACTGCTTATTTGCGCAAATTTCTGAATAACCTCACGGCATGTTTGAGTTTGATTGATGTGCGCATGTCATCAGTATATTTTTGCTTTACTCCGGAAAGTTACGTATATGACACCAGTTCCAAACAATGGTCAGGCGAGAGATATTTGGATATGGCGCTGACTGATACCATTGAGGAAGGCGGTCGCGAAACCTACGAAATTATTAAATTATTGACTGATTTCATGCTCGACAAGGCCTATCTGTACTTTGAAGGCAACCAGATTAAAGCGATAAATGCGAAAATTCAAATCAATAATAATGACATTGAAGTCGTGTCCGGTAAAAATATAAAGACGATTTACCGGAATGTAAATATTCCGGACGATTATAAAATAATCAGCGGTCATGCAATAATTAAGCACGGGAATATCCATAATTATTCTCTGCACTGCTGAACATTTAAAAATAGACGAGCAGGATTGCAATTTTTCGAGTTTGGATTCGCACTTTTCGAGGCCTTCGATACACCGGTATCGGCAGCCTCCCGGAATACGGACCAACCCGCAAAAAAATCGCAATCCATGTTAAATTTTCAAACGTGCAGAGAACAGATAACGGAGGGGACAATGAAAAGTTACCGGAAAGAGTTGTGGTTTGAAACCCGGACGCGAAGAGCTTATATCAATATTACTCCGCAAATTGAAGAGTGTCTCCGGGAATCCGGCATCCGCGAAGGGCTGGTGCTCTGCAATGCGATGCATATTACGGCGTCGGTTTTCATCAATGACGACGAACGCGGGCTGCATGCCGATTTTGAACGCTGGCTGGAAAAACTTGCGCCGGAAAAACCGCACAGCCAGTATGCCCATAACGGATTTGAAGACAATGGCGACGCGCATCTTAAACGGCAGATCATGGGGCGGGAAGTCGTGGCCGCGGTGACTGACGGCAAACTGGATTTCGGGCCGTGGGAGCAGATATTCTACGGAGAATTTGACGGCGGACGTAAAAAACGTGTTCTGGTGAAAATTATTGGCGAATAAATTTTGCTTTTCGCGGTTTTATGTCTATATTAAAAGTTTTATCAGAGATAAAGGAATTTACCTAAATACAGGGACGCGGGAACGGCAAAATGAACAAATTCATTGATGAATTTATGGGTGCTTTCAAATTTGAAGGCTTAACATTTGATGATATTTCACTGATTACTCAATATGCTGACTTCGCGCCCGAACAGGCAGAGATATCGTCATATTTTTCAAGGAATGTCAAGCTCAACATCCCGTTTGTCAGCGCCGCGATGGATACCGTTACCGAAGGTGAGATGGCGATAGCCATGGCCCGTCTGGGCGGACTTGGCGTAATTCACAAGAACCTGAGTATTGAACGCCAGGCCCAGGAAGTCAGACGGGTAAAACTTTATCTGAACGGCATCATCAAACTGCCGGTGGTTTTTCACCCCGATCAGACTGTGGCGGAAATGTTAAAGGAAAAGAAGCTGAAGAAGTATTCTTTTTCCGGATTTCCAATTGTTGACGGTCAGAATCAGCTGGTCGGGATTATTACTGCACGCGATATCAAATACCTTACTCATTATAATCATAAAATCGGCGACGTCATGGCAAAAACGCTGGTTACCGCTAAAGACGGGGTGTCCATCAAGAATGCTTATAAACTCATGCTGGAGAAAAAGGTCGGCAAGCTTCCCACCGTGGACGCCGAAGGCCGTCTGACCGGACTGTACAGTTTTCAGGACGTAAAAACGCTGATTGATAAAGAGGAACCCGATTACAACCGCGATGCTAAACATCAGCTCCGCGCCGCTGCCGGAATCGGCCCTTATGACGAAGAACGCGCCGCCGCGCTGGTCGCCGCGGGCGTGGATGTCATGGTCATAGACACTGCTCACGGACACAGCAAAAACGTGCTTGAGACGGTGAAAATGCTGAAGAACACTTATGGCGATAAAGTTGATATTGTTGCCGGCAATGTGGCTACTGCCGAAGCCGGACTGGCGCTGGCGAAAGCCGGAGCGGACGGTATCAAGGTCGGTATCGGCCCTGGTTCAATTTGTACTACCCGCGTAGTTGCCGGTGTCGGCATCCCGCAGGTTACCGCAGTTTACGAAGTTAAAAAAGCCGTTGGTCCCGGTATTCCGGTGATTGCCGACGGCGGCATCAAGCAATCAGGCGACGTGCCGAAGGCTATTGCGGTCGGCGCTTCATGCGTTATGATGGGTTCCGCGCTTGCCGGAACCTCGGAAAGCACCGGCGAGATAACACTGCATCACGGACGCCGCTATGTCGTTTACCGGGGCATGGGCAGCCTTGAAGCCATGAAGAACGGCAAGGCCAGCCGCGAACGCTACGGCCAGGCGGATGTCGAGGATGAAAAGAAGCTTGTTCCGCAGGGGATTGAAGGCCTCGTGCCGTTCCGCGGTCCCGTCGGCGATGTCATTCATCAGTTTGTCGGCGGACTTAAATATGCCTGCGGCTACTGCGGTGCGAAGACGATTGAGGAATTGCAGAAGAAAGCCAAACTTGTGAGAGTCACTTCCGCCGGATTGCGTGAAGCGCATCCGCATGACGTGATCATGCTCAAAGACGCGCCGAATTACACCGCCGAGCAATAAAATCGCATATACCGGTACTTTGTTCTTTGCCGCGTCCGCTTGCAGTTCGCGCCAAGTCTCCGTGCTATGATTAACAGGAGTCAGGAGTCAGGAGTCAGATACCATGAGTAAGTGACAAGGAGTCAGGAGTCAGAATAAAACCTTAACGACTAACTCTTAACCATTTAAAATGATTTCTCTGTGTCTCTGTGTCTTGTGGTTAATTAAATCTCGCAAAATGTCTTGCGGGAATGGAGAATATCGGGAATCGGATAATGTTTATCTGCTTGACGATTTTTAAGTGTACAAAATTAATTCTCAGATAAGGAGTATGCAAAATGTTACCGGCAAAGAGTTTGAAATTTCTGGAGAAGCTGATGAATTGTTCCGGCCCGTCCGGATTTGAAGAAGAAACCGCTGGAGCGTTCAGAGAATACCTGAAGGATTTTTCCAGTAAGGTTTATACCGATGTGATGGGCAATACGGTCGGGGTGGTTAATCCCGGCGGTGCTTACCGGGTGATGCTGGCCGGGCATTATGATGAGATCGGATTCCAGGTAGTTTACATTTCTGATGAAGGTCTGCTTTATTTCCGCCCGAACGGCGGCATTGACAAGCTGACGGTTCCCGGCTGCGAAGTGGAAATCCTGACCGCGAAAGGCCGCATTCCCGGAGTGATCGGCAAGAAGCCGATACATCTGCTGACTCCGAAAGAACGCGAAATTCCCCCCGAACTGAACGATCTGTGGATTGATATCGGAGCGGAGAATAAAAAAGACGCCGCTAAAATAATTTCAATCGGCGACCCTGTTGCCGTGCGCAGTAATTATCAGCGCATGGGCAAAAACCGGATCAAATCCAAGGGTATGGACGACAAGGTCGGAGCATTTGTGGTTGCGGAAACGCTGCGCTGCCTGAGCACGCGGAAACTTAAAGTCGAAGTCTGCGGCGTCGGTACGGTCCAGGAAGAACTCGGTTTGCGGGGGGCGGCGACCAGTTGTTTCGGCATTGATCCGAAAGTCGGTTTTGCCATTGACGTCGGTTTTGCAACCGATATTCCGGACATCGCGAAGAAGATACTGGGTGAAATCAAGCTGGGTTCCGGTCCGGAATTGAACCGCAACGCCGACAACAATCCCGTACTGGGCCGCAAACTGCGCGAAATCGCGAAAAAGCGCAAGATCACATATCAGGAAACTGCCGCCCACCGGGCTTCGGGCGGCACCGATACCGCTCAAATGCAGTTGACCCGTTCCGGCGTCGCCACCGCGCTGCTGAGTATTCCGAACCGTTATATGCATTCCCCTGTGGAAATCTGCGATCTGCGTGACATTGAAGGTGCGATTGAACTGCTGACTGAAACTATCGCATCGTTCACCGGCAAAGAGTCATTCATTCCCGGTATAGATTGAGCGGAAGGCAAAAATTCTAATGGGCAAGTTTTACCTAATCAGCGGCAATGACGAATTTGCCATCAAAAGCAAGACGCGGGAGATCATCTGTTCGCTTTGCGGAGAAGAGCCCGAAAATAATCCGGACCTGGAAACAGTCGCCGGCGACAGCGATGAGATGAAGCCCGAAGAAATTATGGCTGATTTGCTGAACTGTCTGAAAACACCGCCGTTCCTCTGTCCTGACAAAAAAATCTGGCTGCGCCATTTTTTGCATTTTGAAAAAGCTTTCGCGGCTTCGGCGAAAGACAGTATTACCGTTATGGCCGAGGCCTTGATTGAATTCATCAAGCAGGGGATTCCGGACGATATTACGCTGATTATTGACGGTCCGGAACTTGACCAGCGCAAAGCATTTTTTAAGGCCTGCAAGAACGCCGGCGCGGAAATCCACTATTTCCGCAAGGCGGACATCGCGTCTAAAGATTATACCAAAAGCCAGTATGAACGGATTGACGAGATTTGCGCAAAGGCGCGAAAAAATATTGAACAGCAGGCCAAAGACTATCTGGCTGAGACTGTCGGCAGCGACAGCGGCCGCATGAGAAGCGAACTGGACAAGCTGATCTGCTATGTGGGTAAGAACAGTTCCATTACTCTGGCTGACTGCAAGGCCATCTGCAGCCGTACTCCGGAAGCCATGAGCTGGGACTTTGCCAACCGGCTGATTGAACGCGATGTTCCGGGTGCGCTGGCGATTGTCGGCGACTTGATGGAGCAGATGCGTTCACAGCGCAGCGGCGGCAATCAGGAACTGGCAATTCTCAGCAGCGCAACGCGCAGTTTTCAGGAAATGGTGAAAGTCAAGACGGCGGCGGTTGAACTGAATATGCCCAAGCGTGTGGGCAAATCATTCTTTTATTCTTTGGATCCGGGATTGAAAGAGAAATATCCTGACAATATCCTGGTGAACGTTCACCCGTTCCGTGCTTATATGATGTGTGAAAACTCAATGAGTTTTTCTGACCGGGATCTGGCCGGAGCGCTGGAAGCTATTCTTGACGCCAACCGGCGGCTGGTTTCCGGCGGCGGCGATTCCAGAATCATCCTGGAACAACTAGTTTTGAAAATCGCTGGGAAATAAGTGTTTTGTAAAAAAATTATATATACTGAATACGGATTATATTATAGCCCGGAGCTTTATTTTGAAAAATCTCAGACAGAAAATTTTTGAAGGAATTGCCGCAGATGAGCCGATTTCGCGCATCCGGCTGGCGGAAAAATACAACATCCGGGTGGCGACGGTAACAGAACAGACCCGTAAACTGCTGGACGACGGTCTCATCATCGAATCCGGCACCGAGAATTCAACCGGCGGCAGAAAGCCGGTACTGCTTTGTCTGAATCCGCAGTCTTTTTCCGTAGCCGGAATTCGCGTAACCAGAGAGAGCATCAAATGCGGTTTATTCTCGATGAACCTCAAGAAAAAGGCCGAATTTAATACTAGATTTGAGGGTAAGGTTGACAATAAAGCGCTTCTGCGCTCACTGAAGGAATCTTTGAGCAAAGCGATAGAAGCATCCGCCAGGTTCAAGACGAAAATCAGGGCAGTGGCGGTAAGTTTTCCCGGCAAGGTTGACCCCGTAAAGGGAGTTTTCTTTGAAGCCGCCGGTTTTCCAGGTCCTTCGGGGATCAAGGTTAAAGAATTTATTGCGAAAGAATTCAAAATTCCGGCTGTCGTTGACCATGACGTTGCGGGAGTGGCGATAGCCGAATATTATCTGGAGAATGCCTGCGCCTGTAAGAATATGGGCGTTTTATTTATTGACGAAGGTATCGGCAGCCGTTTTGTCATTGACGGCAAGCTTTTTCGCGGATCGCACAACGGAGCCGGCGAGTTCGGTCATCTTTCGCTTGATACCTGCGGCCCTGAATGTTACTGCGGAAATCGCGGCTGCTTTGAGCAGCTTGCTGGAATCTCCGCGATAGAGCGGAAATTTGGCGAGAATATTGATTTCAGCGATATTCTCAAACGCGCCGCCGCGGGCGACGCGAAAGCGCTGGCACTTTTCGACCAGGTTGGCGGCTACATCGGCGAGGCAATCGTCAATATTTTCCACTTCATGGACTTGGAAAGAATTGTTATCAACGGCAGAATTGCGGAAGCCGCATCTTATATCGAAAAGAGCATGGTCCGCCGTCTCAACGATCCGCGGAATTTAGGGAAATTTGCTGAAGGCATGGTTGTTTTCAGCCGTCTGGGCGCTGAAGTTGACCTGACCGGTCCGGGATTTCTGGCGGCGGTGGAAGCGTACCGGTTGAAGCAGATTGATGCATTACCTATCGCACAGGCGATTTTCAACAGAAAAAAAGCGACCTCAAAGGCTTAATTTAAAGCATTAAAGCAACCGGGAAGGGCAGGGATCAGTTCTTGCCCGCAGCTTCTTTTTCCTTAGCTTCTTTTTCTTCATCCTTCTTCCTGGCGGCGTCTTCCTGAAGTCTGGATTTCAGTATTTCCGCGACAACCGGCGGCAAAGTTTTAATGCAGGTGGCGGTGGCAGTATTTTTAATATCTCTGTATGAAGCCAAACCGGTTCTGGTTAGAATATCCTGATGACTTATTTGATACGCGTTGTAAATATATCTGGCCATTCTTTCGCTGGCCAGCGCCGCATCATCATCGCCATAAGCGATAAAATAACAGCTTCTGAAGATCAGGCCGCTGATGATGTCAGTAGCTTTTTTCGATGAAGCATCGCGAACTTCCGAGGCCCATTGTTCCATTACGAAACCTTCCAGCGTTTCGCGGTATTTGCCGGGTTCTTCTTTTTGAAGCATCTTATAATATTCGGCGGATTTGGAGAAATTGCCGTAATTATACAGCAGAATGATCGCTTCCTGCATGAAATTAAGTTTGGCGGACAGGAATGTTGATTGCTTGTCATTATTCTCATACGCTTCTTCAAAAGTCCTTTTTACCGCATCAACGACACTCAAGTTCGGAATCATTATGATTCGCTCGAATTTCTCTTTGTCGATCATTAGAATTTTGCCGGAGATGAAAGACTCCTTCAATGACTGGGCAATCATGCGTTCGCAGGAAAGGTCGCGATGGCCCAAAGTCATTTCCAGGCCTTTGGTTGCCCAGTATAAAGCCTGTGCTTCCGGAGTCCGCCAGTCGAGAGCACCATATTTATTGTTGATACTGTTAATCAATACCGGATCCAGTTTATAGGTTTCTCTCAGCCAGAGTGCGCGGAAATAGTTATCCAGAAGATCAGCGGTTCTGGTATTGTCAATCTGCGCGGCGAAATCAGCCGGCAGTTTGGACTGTTTCCTGAACTCATCGAACAATTTATCCAGAGTTTCGTACTTGGACTTGGTCAGCAGCTCCATGAACTTTACGGCATTGGGAATTATTTTCAGCAGAGCACTGTTGTCGCGGGGTGCTGAAGCCAGCAGCTGCCAATCCGGCCTGGAACCGAATACCTGCTCCAATTCCAGCGCCAGCCGGTTTTTATAGTAAAGATTGAAATCATCCATAATATTACCCAGCTTATGCTGAAAAATCCAACCCAGCTCCTTGTAGAGTGACGGGTCGGCCGGATTGTAAACCAGAGCTTCATCGCGGATGAGTCTTATCCCTTCCTGAATCCAGCGCCAGCGGTCTTCAGGCAGGGAACAAGTTACAGAGATGTTATATGCCATATTCCAGGCCAGATAAGCGGTTGCCCCGGAAAAGCGCGGCTGCAGCTTGGTAATCCACGATGCGAGCTGTACCATTTCAAAGTAATTGCCTTCTTCCTGCAGCGAGGCTGCCCGCAACCACAAAACGTCGGCCAGCAGACCGCGGAAGCTGCCCAGCGCAACTGTAGTGAAAACCACGATGGGAGGGGCGTTGCGGATTTGTCCTGTATAATAAAGATTATTATCTCTGATACTGGCGTCAAGCTTTTTTTCAGTCCGGTTGATCGCGATCAGCATTAATGCTGAAACCAGCAGCAGAACTGTAAAAAATATTAATGTCTTGAATCTGCTCATTTTCTTATGACCAATCCCATTTCTCTGCGCCAGTACAACCACATTCCAATGAGGAACAGCGGGAGGGCTCGCAGAACAAAGTATGTGAGAAATAATTTACCGATAAAAAACCATTCAATCAATTCGCCATTGGAGACCAGGTTGGTGACTTCAAACTCCTGCATTGGTATGACGGCGATGAGAATTGTTTTTCCGACATAATATCCGACATAATCAGCGGCGCCGCCGAAAAATGAGCTTCCGGCCATGAATGTCGCGAAACTGCCGAACATGAGATATGAGACCACGACAAAAACCGCAGTCGGCATTGACAGCACTGACGCGGCGGCGCAGGCCAGTCCGGCAAGGATGACCAGCTGCATAAATATGACCAGTACGGCACGGAAGTAGTTCTCGGAGAAACCGGTATATTTAATCAGCAGTTTGGGCCCATCTGCTTTCTGAAAGCATAGCGCAGCTTCCATGGGGTCATGATTTTCAAATCTGATTACAACTTCGCCGTTCGGATCAATGACCTTGGGCGGCAAATCTTTTTCAAGAAAAGTCCCGGACATAATCTGTTCCGGGTAAGGGGTCATCGCAAAAAATGAATATTTATATTTTTTCTTTTCGTTTTTTTCTTTTTCAAATACATTGGCAGGTTTTTTCTCTTCGGCTTCCGGCACTGCAATCCTGACACCCCACCAGCCGCGAGTCAGCCGCTGCGACTCTGAAGAGACTTTGCTGACATAGACCCGGTAGCGGAAATAGAGAGGACGGTCAAACCCGGTCGGCAGCGATTTATAAATCCATATCCGGTCGGCGCCGGGCGGAACTTCCGCCAGACGGCCCAGAACTTCACGCTTGAGATCTTTCAGCATCTTATCCTGTCCAACGGGGGAGGTATCAATCTGGGCACCGCCTTTAGTTGCTTCCGCTAATTTTGCTTGCAGCAGCTTACGGGCCCACTCATCAATATCGGGCGTTTCCGGATAAAATACCCGCCGTCCGACCATCACTTCGTTTTCGATCTGGCTTTTATCCTTGTCGGAGAATGGCTGGTTGTAAAATCTCCAGAGCACGATGGAATAGACCGTACTGGACGCAATCAGCAGCAGAATCAGATGGATCAGGATAATACCCATCCATTTTCCAATCCAGATCGTGATCCGGGAAATCGGCTTCGAGATGACCATGTGCAGCTGGTAGCTTTCCACATCCCTGGTCATCAGGAAACAGCCCAGCCAGATTGAAGAAAGGGACAACACAAATGCCACCGCGGAAAGGCTGTACAATAAAGATATCTGGATGTAGCCGCGGGCCGTGCCGTCTCCTGAAATAGTATATGGAATCAGAAGAACGCACAACAGCAGCAGGAAAAGCAGCAGTTGAAAAATATGGGAGCGGACTGCGTTTTTAAGAGTTAGTTTTACGATTGCCCAGAATGCCGTCATTTTTTATTCCAATAATATTGAACTTTAAGAAAGCAGATCTTTAAGTTTTTCATTCGCCTTTGACAAATCTTCTTCTGCTTTTGCCGCAGTTTCCGCCGTTTTTTCCTGTGCTTCCACTGCTTTTTCGGTAGCGGGAGGAGCATCGGCGGTTAATCTCTCAATCGCCTTGTTCTCCGCGTCAATATCCTCTGCCGGTTCCCGCTTGACTGCAGGTTCCGCAACGGTAACTTTGTCAGTATCCCGGGTTAAATCACTGAGAATTGACTCAGCGGTTTGATTTTCAGTCAAATATTCAGCTATTTTTCCGCCGCCGACCACCCCGGCAGTCTCTATGCTCTCTGATTTTGCCTGATTAATCACTTCCAGGAAGAATTGTTCCAGACTTTTTCTCGGATGGTCAAACGTGAATTCATCGCCGGAAAGGTTTTCACGGAGGATGCTAATCAATTTATCCGTAACTGCCGGACTGAGCGCCGGAGTCGTGATTCTATTGGCGTCGGTCACGGTAAGCAACTCATGCAAAGTTCCGGTCGCACGGATTTTTCCGCCGTAAAGAATGATGACCCGGTCGCAGATATCCTCAACATCGCTCAACAGATGACTGGTTATAAGAACTGTTTTGCCCCTTTTCTTGAGCATCAGAATCAAATCTTTAACTTCTTTGCAGCCGAGCGGGTCAAGGCCGGAAGTCGGCTCATCGAGAATCAGCAGCGACGGGTCGTTAATCATTGCCTGCGCCAGTCCGATACGCCTGGCCATCCCTTTTGAAAACTCGCCTACGCGGCGTCTGCGGGCATGACTCAAGCCGACCATTTCAAGCAACTGATTGCTGCGGTCGCGGCGTTCTTCCGCGGAAAGGTTGAACAACGCGCCAAAAAAATCCAGGGTTTCAATTGCTGTAAGGTACTTATACAGATAGGATTCTTCCGGCAGATAACCGACTTGCCGTTTCGTTTCAACTGCGCGGGGGGACTGACCGAATACAGAAAGAGTCCCGGCAGTCGGATAAAGCAGGCCTAGTATCATTTTAACGGTGGTTGATTTGCCCGAACCGTTTGGTCCAAGCAATCCGATGACTTCGCCTTCATAGACTTCAAAGTCAATATCATTTACTGCTTTAGCTTTGGGACGGCTCCAGAAATCTCTGAACACTTTACTCAGACCGACTGCACTGATTATTGGATTTTTGTTTTCAGACATAATATCTCCGCTGCAAATTAGGCTTTCGCCCGGATTAAATTAATTATCACGATGCGAAGATTCTTCAAGCGTAAGCTCCTCGCCGGTTCTGACCAGTCTTGCGCTGTTAAAAATAATCAGCAGCGTACTCAAGGTATGCAGCACCGCCGCCCAGATCGGAGTCATCCAGCCGAAAACCGACAGAATCATTCCGCCAAACACAAACAGCATGCCGACAAACAGGTTCTGATTGATTACACCCCTTAACTTTCTGGACAAATATACCAGCATCGGAATGCGGCGCAGGTCATTAGTCATCAACGCAATGGATGCGCTGTTTATGGCAATATCGCTGCCGATGGCGCCCATGGCTATGCCAAGATCGCCGGCCGCAAGCGCTGGCGCGTCATTGACCCCGTCCCCGACTACCGCGACTCTGGCATTTTGTTTGATTCTTTCAACATATTCAACTTTGGATTCGGGCAGACATTCGCTTTCAAATTCATCAATATTCAGCGAAGCGGCTACGGCTTCAGCCACAGATTTGCGGTCACCGGTAACCATTGCGCAATGTTTAACGCCGAGAATTTTCAGATCGGTAATAATCCTGGCGGCATCTTTTCTCAGTTTGTCTTTGAAACCGATCCAGCCGATAATTTTGCCGTTGCGCGCGACATAAACTACGCTCATGCCGTGGTCTTCCTGTTCTGCAGAGATGGAAGTATCCAGCCCGAAAGTGCTGATCCAGGCGGCTCTGCCGACATAACATTTCTGTCCGTCAATAACTGCCTGGACACCTTTACCGTGGGCTTCGCTGAATTCGTTGACATCAACCAGTTTAACTCCAGCCTCCGCAGCCAGCTTTTGCAGCGCAATCGCAGTCGGATGATTGCTGTGCTGTTCCGCAGTGGCTGCTACTTTCAACAGTTCTGCCGGAGCGATGTTATCAAACGGATTCAGTCTGGCCACCGACAGGATGCCGTCAGTCAGAGTGCCGGTTTTATCAAATACGAAAGCCCTGATTTTGGCGGCCAGTTCCAGATGGCTGACATTCTTGATCAGAATGCCCAGGCGGGCCGCCGCAGCGACCGCTGCGACTACTGCTGTCGGAGTGGCAAGCACAATAGCACATGGGCAGGCGATAACCATCAGTGTAATAACGCGCTGCATATCCTGAGTAAACCACCAGGTTACGCCGGAGATCATCAGTACGGTTGGAGTATAATACCCGGCATAGTTGTCGATAATTCTGACAATCGGAGATTTGGAACCCTCCGCCGCCAGAATCATTTCCTTGACTTTGCCCAGCGTGGTGTCTTCGCCTACTCTGGTTACCTGGATATCAACAATCCCGGTAAGGTTCTGGGTGCCGGCGAAAACATCATCATTCAAATCTTTGTCCACCGGCAGCGATTCCCCGGTAATTGATGCTTGATTTACGGTGCTCTCCCCGACGATAATCCGGCCGTCCACCGGGAAGTTTTCGCCCGGACGCACTCTTATCACATCGCTGATTTTCAGCTCAAGCGCTTCAACATCAACTTCGCTGCCGTCAACGATTTTTCTGGCGGTATTGGGCGTCAGTTTAATAAGATCTTCGATGGAACGCTGGGCGCCGCTGGCAGTACGGGATTCGATAATAATCGTCAGCAGCAGGAAAAACGAAATAATTCCGGCGGTCTGGAAATCTGCGCCTGCGAAAGCGGCGAGGATAGCCAGCGCGACCAGTTCATTCATATAAATCTTGCCGTAATAAATATCTTTCAGCGCTGTAACCATAATCGGGAATGCCAGAATTACAGATCCGATAATTGCGCTGAATTTGGCGGAAAATGACTGGTCAGGCACCACCCATTCCAGCAAGAATGAGTTGATGATAAAGAAACCGCCGATCAAGGCGATAGACAAACGGCCCATTGTCCGGTCATGGCCGGTACCGTCAGTCAGGTTGTGATCGCCGCAAGTCGGACAGGTAATTCCAGGTTTATGCGTATGCTTTTTCTGGACTTGATCTTGATGGTGATCATGATTGTGATCGTGTCCGCAACCACAATTTTCATGTCCGTTATGTGCTGTGCTGGCCTCTGCCATATTTATTTTCCTTCAGTTGCTTCTGCTTTTTTATTAACATTTTCCAGCGGTTCGGGATTGATTTTCAAACGTATCTGCTGCTGTTTTCCGTTACCCTTTGTCACGATGTACTTTTCCTGTATCTTACCCAGAACGTCGGAAAGGGTATAGTTGTAAAGCGCCATCAGCACCGTATCCGGACTGTTAGCATATTCCGCATTAATTTTTTCGAAATAAATATTTTCAGCTTTAACCTCGGAAACTATCTGCTTTCTATAAGTCGTCGCTGCCGCCATAATTTCCGCTTTTTCCGAGAAAACGCTGTTTTCCAGTTTTACGCGGTATTCGTTGGCAGTGTCAATCATGGTCGATTTGGCCTGGTTGGCCGCGGTAACTTCGCCGAATGCCGCTTTGGTCCTTTGCGGCGGATAAGCCTGCTGAAGTGCCACGCTGTTAATCTTTATCCCAATATCCAGGTCAGCGATTGCTTTGTCAAATAATGCCTGGACCTGATCTTTGTAAGCCTGTTTCTTTTCATACAGAACATCATCAACCGGTTTGCCGGCGGTAACTTTTAAAACTATGTTTCTAAGTGTTTCGCGCAGAATAGTCTGAGGACCGCGTGTCCCAAGAATAATTCCATCCCTGGCCGCCACCAGCACTTCGTCATCATTGAGCGGATTTTCGGGACAGAAACATTTTTCATAATATTTTTGAGGGTTGACGACCTGATATTCCAGTATCCATGAAGCATGGATGATGTTGGCATCGCCGGTCAGCAGATAGCTGTCGCGACCGGGATCCAGCGGTCCGCCCATTTGCGCCTGCTGCTCGTCCATTGCAAAGGATGAAGCTTTGAAATCAACCGTCAAAATCTGCGGATTGGTTTTAATCCGGATCAGTGAGTTTACCGGATGCGGGAAAAACCAGTGCCAGTCTTCAGTATAGGTATCGACATATTTGCCGAATCTCAAAACAATAACTGCTTCCTGAGGCTTAACAATGAAATAGCCGCCGAAGGTAAAGAAGTAGGCCAGCATCCCGACAATAATTATCACCAGAATGAAAAACGAGACCTGAAGACTTCTTACCAGCGATTTTAAACCGGAGTCATACTGACCCTCATGGTCAGCATGATAACCCGTATCCTGCTTTTTATTCGTATTGTCCATAATGTGCAATCATTCTCTTTAGTGATTATTTCTTTTCAGTATTGACCGGTGCGGACGGTTTCAATTTATCGGCATTCATTTTCATTAAATCGAATGGCGCCGAGTCGGTGTCCAGTACCAGCGTGGTTCTGGATTTCATGATCTTGCGCAGAGAATCAAGTTTTCTGAGAAAAGTGGCCAGTTCCGGATTTTTCTTGAATACTGCGTAATATTTGGCGGCATCCGCATCGCCCTGCGCCCGGATTTCCTTGGCGGCAGCTTCTGCGTCAGTCAGAACAACCTGTCTTTCAGTATCTGCATTGATCTTGATTTCTTTGGCTTCTTTTTCGCCGGCGGCGCGGAATCCTGAAGCGACAACGTTTCGCTCCTGAATCATGCGTTCAAAAACTTTTTCGCTGACAGATTTCGGAACATTGATAGTTTTGATGCCGGCGGATTTTATTAAGATCCCGTAAGGCTTGGCTTTTGTGTTGAGCTTATCGCAGATTTCGGATTCGATCTGGCCGAGACGCATCTTTTCAGGGTTAGTGTTGATGAGCTGATTAAATTCGTATTTGCCGAAAGTCTCATCTTTAATGCTTCTCATCCAATTATTAAGCTGATCTTCGGCGTTGGTCATGGTGACCATGCTTCTGAAAAACTCTTTGGCATCATCAATACGATAAATAATGTAAATTCCGGCGATGATGTTCTGACCATCTTTAGTCATGGTTTCTTCGAGCTTGCCGACATTACCGTTAAAGCAGCAGTAACGATTGTCAAATTTAAAAATTTCCTGAACTGGATACGGCCAGCGGAAATGCAGCCCCGGTCCGGCTGTCAGCGCTTCAATCTTGCCGAATGTGGTAACTACCGCAGTTTCAGTACTGTTTATTTTAAAGGAAAATACTGCGATCATGAAAATCGCACCTACAATCAGTCCCAGTAACATAGTCGGCCAATGCCTGATAATCTTTGTATTATTTACTTCTGCCGTCATATTGTCTTCGCCTCCATTTTATTCTATTTAAATTATTTAATATGCTTATTTTCCAGGCTGGTCACTGAGCGAATTGACATTAGTGTCAATCAAGTCAAACCTGGCTTTCTGTTCAAAATTCAACTCATATATTTCATTTGGAATTGATGAGCTCATAATGTATTTTCTTGTATCTGCACAATCTTTTTCCAGCATATCCAGATAGGTTCTAAGCTTGAAGAACTCCGGCATCGCCTCATAAGCCTGAAGCTGCTTGTTGAATCTTTCACCTTCAGCCTGAGCAACCGTGGTGATTTGATAACGGTAGGATTTGGCCTGAGCTTCAATTTGCATTTTATCCGCCTGCGCCTGCGGAATGATTCTTTCGCGATAGCTTTTCGCTTTTAGAATTTCAGTTTCTTTTTCTTCAATTGAGCCGATTACGGCTTCGAACGCCGGGGCAACTTTTTCTGTCGGCGGATGTACGTCATGCAGATTTACATACACGATATCTACTCCGAGATTCTGGTCATCGGCCGCTTGCTGTATCTGCTTTTTGAGATCTGCAGCTGCTTTCTGGCGACCGGAAGACATGATTTCCATGATAGAAACACTGGCAAAATATTTAGTTGCGATCATTTCTCCGATGTTCTGGAGAATCCTGGGCGCGTCTTTGTGTTTGTAGGCAAAATTAATCAGGCCGCTTTCTCTGATCCGGTACTGGATCGGCAGGCTGATGCCAAGGAATGAAACGGATGTTGCCGGTTTCAGCGTTTTGTCAACTTTTTCAGATGCTACCAGGAATTCGGATTCAGTTGCATAATGTTTTTCAGTCCAGGTCACAATTTCCGGTCTTAACTTCTTGCCATTCTCATCAATCATTCCGGGGCCGACCAGCACATCGTGAATTTCAGTGCAGGAATAGCGGCTAATTTTCCCGAAAGGGTAGGGCAGGGTGAAGTAAACTCCCGGAGTCAGCAACTCTTCGGAAACAATCTTGCCGAACTGTTCTCTTACTCCCACCTGGGACGGACCGACTTCGAAGATGCAGGTAAACATCCACAGGCAGATAAGCCATACTATGGCCAGGCGGAAAAGATATTTTTCCGTGAACTCCGAAATCCAGGTCTTAGAAACTTTAAATCCGAATTGATAATCAAGCATATCAGCCACATTTCTGGCTACGCCGCCAGGCTCAGTAAACAGCGCCAGCAGGCGGCTCTCAAATACCGGACGGGGTTCTTCAATTGTCCGCGGACGGTAAAATTCGGTAATGAAATTGATGATAAATTCAAATCCGAGCAGCGCATAAAGCGTGAAGGTTATGCGGCTGAGATATTTGTCCACTTGCGGATAGCCGAAACGAAACATGAGTGCGGAAAAAGTGGTAAACAGCGAAATAACAAAGGCCAGAATCAGCCATGCGCCAAGCGGCCTCAACCACCGGAAATCTTTATCCCGCGACTGTCCGACAAAAAAGGCTCCTGAAAAAATACAAATGCACATGAGTATAACCGCGACAAATGCGCTTTTCAGTGCATTCTCCGGAACCGGAACTACGGTGCGGACGCTATGATAATACCAGAACATCACCAGCAGCGAGAATGTGATTACCGCAGCAAACGCCGCCAGAAAGTAAGGCGTGTATTTCTTGTAATTATCGAATGACCTGCCGGCAGTGAAACGGACATCTTCATTTACATTGATAACCGCGATATTTTCTTTACGTTTTTCCAGCAGTCTTTTATCCTCGTCTTCCTGCGTGGCGGATGCGGACAGAATCCCGTAAATCATTGAGCCGATCGCGAAAACTACAGCTAAAGTAAGAGGAAGTAATGACAGCGCGAATACATCGGAACCGGCCCAGCTGGATATTCCGCTCAGGATCAGAACCAGAATTGCCATAACAGCACTGCCGATGCCGCCGATAATGGAAAGTTTAACTAACAGTTTGGAATTATCAATATTCTCTCTCAGGACTTTATCTGTTTCCATAGAACCTCAAAATAGATTTATACTTCAAAAAATTCTCGTATTCATCAGGTTTCTACATACAATAAAACACTTTCAGCGTCAATTCAACTTTATTATCTAAAAAACCTGCACAGAATATACAATAATATACATAACGTAACAGTTAGACTCTTTATAAACAACAAAGTTCCGTAAAAAACAGAACAATTCAGCTTAAATCAAAGTAATCCGTCGGTTTCTTCAAACCCGAACCTGATATTCATGCATTGTATTGCCTGGCCGGAGGCGCCTTTGGTCAGATTGTCAATCGCTCCGGTCAATATGATTTTTCCGGTATGATTGTCAAAACTGAATCCGATTTCGCAAACGTTAGTCATGGTGACGTATTTGGTGTCGGAAAGGCGACCTTTCGGCAGTACGCGGACAAAACGCTCTTTCGCGTATGTCTCGTTCAGAACCTGTTCAACTTTTTCCACGGTGCAGCCAGGATTGGCATACAACAGGATCGTGGAGTTTATCCCGCGAGTGACCGGGACAAGATGAGGTATGAAATTGATTGCAACTTCGCTCTGCGGACCGACAGCGGCAGCAAGTTCCTGCTCGATTTCCGGCAGATGGCGATGTCCGGTAACTGAATAGGCCCGGAGGCTTTCGTTACATTCCGGGAAAATATATGCCAGATCGACTTTGCGGCCGGCGCCGGAGACGCCGCTCATACTGGCGATAACGATCCCGTCTTTCGAGGCAAGGCCAGAGGCCAGTATAGGTGCGGTCGGCAAGATGGAACTGGTGGGATAGCATCCGGGGCAGGCGATGAGGTCTGCCTGGCGGATCTTCTCGCGATAGCGTTCGGGCAGACCGTATACGGCTTTCTTGAGAAGTTCCGGGGACGGATGCTCTTCTTTGTAATATTCTTTGTATTTGGCGGTGCTTTTAAGTCTGAAATCAGCACTGATGTCGATAACTGTCACGCCTGCTTCAAGCAGCGGTATGGCGAATTCCGTCGCCAGCCCGTGGGGCAGCGCCAGAAAAGCCACATCGCATTGTTCGGCAATCGCTTTGACGTCCGGCGCGGTAAACAGCAACTTATTTTCAGCATAACGCGGAAAAATTTCGCCGACAGGTTTACCGGCGTACTGGCGGGATGTAATCACCGCCAGTTCGCAACGGGGATGCCTTGACAGCAGACGAACGAGTTCTTCTCCGGAATAACCCGAAGCTCCAACCACTGCAGCACGGATTTCAGACATGACAAACTCCTGCCATAAATCTGATTAACGCTTGGAAAACTGGAACCGTTTACGAGCACCGGGCTGACCGGATTTCTTACGTTCCTTGACTCTGGCATCGCGGGTAAGCATACCGCAATTTTTCAGAACTGAACGCAGAGATTCGTCATATTTTACCAGTGCGCGGGCAACGCCGTGACGGAGTGCGCCGGCCTGGCCTGCGGGTCCGCCGCCGGTGATGTTGGCGGTGATATCAAATTTTCCTTGTGCGTCAGTCACTGACAGCGGCTGATAAATGTATCCGCTGATGGATTCGGTCGGGAAATACTTGTCCAGCGCTTTGCCGTTGATAAGGATCTTTCCGGTTCCGGGTTTAATCCGTACTCGGGCGACTGCGCATTTTCTGCGTCCGGTTGCCCAAATTTCTTCAGTCTTGTTAGCCATTTTTACCATATCGTATTACTCCTTAGAGTGTGACTTTAACAGGGTTCTGAGACGCGTGCGGATGGTCAGTACCGGCATAAACTTTCAGTTTACGCAGATGTGAACGGCCAAGTCTGCCTTTGGGAAGCATGCCCCATACGGCTGATTTAACCATGCGTTCCGGATGCTTGTCGCGCATCGTTTCGGCCGTGAAATCCTTCTGGCCGCTCGGATGTCCGCTGTAAGTCTGATACATCTTTTCCATCGATTTTTTTCCGGTCAGGACTGCCTTCGCCGCGTTGATCACGATAACAAAGTTACCGGTGTCAATATGCGGAGTAAAGGTCGGCTTGTCCTTGCCTCTGAGCGCGTTGACGATTTTCACCGCAAGTCTGCCCAGCGGAGCCTCGGATGCATCGAACAGTATGTATTCACGTTCGATTTCACCAGTTTTTGCAAGATAAGTCTTCATTTTTTCGTTCTCTTGATTGTCTTTTTTTACTGTTTCGATTTTACAATCTATCACGTACATCCAATAAGCTGCATCATCCCTTTCCTGCCGCGATCGGGTTTACGGAGCAAGAAAGAGAAAATTAAAATACCCTGATTTTCGAACAAGTCAAACCGCTAAATTATTTTCTTTCCCATTTTTTGCTATTTACGTATTAATTAAGGTATAAACGACAGCGTATAGAATAACATAAAACGCGAGACAAGAAGTTTCAGTTCCGGCGTGGCAGCATCTGGTCATGGCTTCCCGGTATCTGCTCCGGCGGAAAGGGTCGGGTCGGATCTGTATTTTCGCTTGTTTTGGGATTGTTATTGCATAAGTCGAATGGAATCATAAGTGTATCAGAAACTATTGAAAAGGGCATATCTATAAGACAGCCCACCAAAAAGAAAGGTCAGAGAAAATAACACATGGCTTTGCCTTCAGATGCGTCTGTTTATTCAAATTTAACAAATATTGGAACAAATGGAGTTGCAACAAATATGCCGTCAAGTATTGTGGCAGGATAGATTCCGATAAAATCATTGCGCATCTCTTTTTCTTTTCAGGGCTGAATCTAACAAAGGATGTCGCACATCCTGATAAAAGCATTCCTCATTCCTTTGAAGCAAAATATATATGAATCACTAATATTATGCAAACGTCATCTTACCCCATATATCGCTTCAATTTGCCAACATCGACTGCCAGATTCACGTTCTGCATAATTGTAATGACACACAATCAAAGTCGGGAGCCGGAAAATACATCGCAGTCCCCCTGATTCCAGGATTATAAAAGCGCATCTTGCATAATAGGGTTAAAAACTGGGAAAGATGGGGCCTAAATGACGGGGAAAAATATTAATCATGAATTGCATTATTTTTCTTGCGGACAATATTATCTGTTAAGATATCTTTGAAATTTGCAAAAAGGGAGAACCGGGTTATGAGAAACGTGCAATCTTTAATCATGCTTTTTCTTGCCGCCGCTTTTGCGGTAAATCTTTACGCTGCCGAAACTCCGGAAATTAAATATAATGAAGCCAGGGCAATCCAACTCTTTAACAACGGTGATTGCGATAATGCTTTCCAGTTATTCCAGCAGGTTGCCGCCAAAGGTGACGCCACCGCCCAATATTACATCGGGCGCATGTATTTCAACGGGGAGGTGACTGGCGAGGATGTGGATTACGCTAAAGCCTTTACTTGGTTCCAGAAAGCCGCGATGCAGGGTAATGCCAAAGCTCAGGCCAGTCTCGGCAGAATGTATTTCCTGGGACACGGGATTGCCCAGAATTTTGACAAAGCGATGATGTGGTATCAGAAAGCCGCCGACCAGGGCAATGCCCACGGACAATACGGGCTGGCCTGCATCTATTACCGGGTCAAATTCGATTATCCAATGGCGATGAAATGGTATCAGAAAGCCGCGGAACAGGATAATCCCTATGCTCAGTACAGCTTAGCCTGCATGTATTATTACGGTGAAGGCTCTGACAAAGATTTTAAACAGGCGCTGAAATGGTTCAAGGCGGCGGCCGATCAGAATATCCCGCCGGCTCAATACGATCTTGGCGTGATGTACCTGAAAGGGCAAAGTGTTCAGCAGAGCGACGGCATCGCGGAAGACTGGTTTAGAAAAGCCGCCGGCAGTAATTACAAGGCGGCTGTCGCCGCGCTTCAAGACATGGGCGTAGATTATCAGAGCGGCGTTCCCGCCGGCAACGAAGCTTCACCAAATTCAAGTTACCAGCGCCCGGCCAACGATGAGTATCAACCATACAATACCGGTTTGTGGCTTACAAACAGTTATTACCGGTAAAATTACCGAAGCATGGGTGTTTATACCACTGCGGAACGGCTGATAGTTTCACGATAGAATTCGGCACTGGCCTTGGGAGTGCGTTCCATTGTTTGGTAATTGACATAAACTATGCCAAAACGCTTGTTATAACCGCATGCCCATTCAAAATTATCCATCAGACTCCAGACGAAATACCCTTTCAGCGGGATTCCTTCATTTACCGCCCGGCTGGCGGAAATAAAATGATTTCTGAGGTACATGATACGGTCGGTATCGTAAACTTTGCCGTCATGGTCGAGTTTGTCTATCGCCGCACAGCCGTTTTCGGTAACATATATTCCTTTAACATTCCAGAGCTCTTTCAGGAAACGCGGTGACCAGTAAGTGATGTTCGGGCCGATGTTGAGCCACGGCATATTCATTTTCGGGTAGCCTTCCGGCATTGGTATTTCCGCGAAGCCCAGTTTCGATTCCGGCGCGGCTTTGACATAAGTCGGCGCATAGATGTTAATGCCCACAAAATCCAGCGGGGAGCTGATAATTTTCATGTCCTCATCGGTAAATTCTGGCGCATTGGCTCCGATATGCTCAAGCCATTCCGCCGGATAAGCGCCTTCCATCATTGCGGTCATTCTCGGGGCTGAATTCCAGCGGAAAGCTTTTCTGGCGGCGTCAATGTGCTCTCGGGTTTCATACAGCGGCACCATTGAACTAAGATTTTCGGCAATCCCGATCTGTGGCTTGGTTTTGGCATTGGCGCGTATCGCCTGAACCGCCATGCCGTGCGCCAGACAGCCGTGGTGAACAGTCTGGTTAACGGTTTTTGCATCAAGTTTCAAGCCGGGAGGAAACACCCCGAGTTCATATCCAAGATTGGTAAAACAGAGAATTTCATTTACGGTGAAATAGTTTTTTACACGGTCGGATATCTGTGAAGTGACATAACCGACATATTTGCCGAAAGCGTCCACTGTCTTGCGTGAACGCCAGCCGCCATGCTTGTCCTCCAGCGCCTGCGGCATGTCCCAGTGAAACATGGTGACCCATGGTTGAATGTCGTTGGCCAGCAGTTCGTCAATGAGTTTATTGTAATAATCCAGACCTTTGGGGTTGATGCGGCCTGTGCCATTTGGAAAAACCCGCGACCAGGAAATAGAAAAACGGTAGGCTTTGATGCCTATGGATTTCATCAACTGGACGTCTTCTTTATATTTAAGATACTGGGCGGCGCTGATATCGCCGTTGTGATCGTTTTCAATCCGTCCCGGCTGATGGGCAAAATGGTCCCAGTTGGAAATCCCGGCTCCGTCGGCGCGGGGATACCCTTCTACCTGATATGATGCAGTGGCGGCGCCCCAGAGAAAGTTTTTGGGAAACGTATAATAGTCCTTCATTCAATCATGCTCCTTATCAAGTATTTCAAATTTATGCTCTAAGTTTCATCGGGACAAAACCCTTAAGCGTCTCGAAACCAAGACGTTCGTAAAATTTTTCCGTGCCGGGTTCGCCGATCAGGCCGATCCAGTCTATGCCTTTCGCTTTCAATTCGCGAATCAGCACTTTGACGATTTCGCCGCCTATGCCCCGCCTGCGGTATTCGTCCAGTACCACGATGTCCTGAATATAGGCATCGCTGACATTGTCCGACACCGCGCGTCCCATTCCGATCATGCCGCCGCCGGCAAATGCTCCGGCAAAACAGGTGGAATGTTTTACCATACCGGGAATAAATGCTTCCGCAACATAATGATCTTCCCACCACCCGGCGGATTTGTACAAGCGGACAACTGCCGCCGTGTCGGCGGAAGTAATTATGCGTATTTCAACATCGCTGAAATTGGTCATTATCCGCTCCCGGCAAACTCATTTCATATTGTCAACCACGGCCTGGGCAAATTTAGAACATGAAACTTCGGTGGCGTTATCCATCAGTCTGGCGAAGTCGTAAGTTACAATTTTTTTGCTGATGGCATTTTCGATGCCGCGGATGATCAAGTCTGCCGCTTCTTCCCAGCCGAGGTAGCGGAACATCATTTCGCCGGAAAGCGCCAGCGAACAGGGGTTAACCTTGTCCAGCCCGGCGTATTTCGGCGCGGTGCCGTGGGTGGCCTCGAACAGCGCGTGACCTGAAACATAATTGATGTTCGCCCCCGGCGCGATACCGATACCGCCGACACATGCAGCCAGCGCATCGGAAACATAGTCGCCGTTGAGGTTCATCGTGGCAATCACGTCATAATCTTCCGGACGGGTGAGTATCTGCTGGAGAAATGCGTCGCAGATGCAGTCTTTGACCAGCAGTTTGCCTTCCGGCGGCTTGCCGTCACAATCCGCCCAGCATACTGCCTTGTCGGCGAATTCCTTGCGGACCAGATCATAGCCCCAGTTCTTGAAGCCGCCTTCGGTAAATTTCATGATGTTGCCTTTGTGCACCAGCGTGACGTTGCGGCGCTTATGCTCAATAGCGTATTGCATCGCCGCGCGGACGAGGCGTTCGGTGCCTTCCTGCGAGATCGGCTTGATGCCGATGCTGGATGATTCCGGGAAACGGATTTTTTTGACGCCCATTTCCTTTTGCAGAAACTCAATGATTTTTTTGGCTTCCGGGGTTCCCGCGTTCCATTCGATTCCCGCGTAAATGTCTTCAGTGTTTTCGCGAAAAATCACCATGTCGGTGTTTTCAGGGTTTTTGACAGGAGACGGAACCCCCTTGAAATACTGTACCGGACGGAGGCACACATAGAGATCCAGCATCTGACGCAGCGCTACGTTCAGTGAACGAATGCCGCCGCCGACCGGAGTGGTCAGCGGGCCTTTGATCGCAATCAGATATTCGGAAATCGCGGCGACGGTTTCGTCCGGCAGCCAGACCGTTTGCTCGTAAACGGCGTTGGCTTTTTCGCCAGCATATATTTCCATCCAGGAAACTTTGCGTTTGTCTCCGTAAGCTTTTTTGATTGCGCTGTTCCAGATCATCATGCTGGCCCGGGTAATGTCGCCGCCGATGCCATCCCCTTCAATATAGGCGATAACCGGATTGTCGGGAACGTTCAGTTTACCGTTGGCGCCAAGGGTGATTTTATCTCCCTGCGGAACTTTGATTTTGTTATATTCAGCCATTCTCAATCCTTTATTGTTTAATATAAATTATGTTCAGAATATATATCCGTCATAGCCTTTTTTCCAGAATTACAGCGTAGTTTTTACGAATATTCCAGTCTTGTAAGCTGAAATCATGGAATCGTGCTGTATATTAAAGGAATTGCATTTTAAAACTGATTGAAGCGGAGGAAATGATGAGTTTTATGCGAATGTCAGCAGCCGTTGTTATTTTATGTATTGCATCTGTAACCCTAAAGGCCGCCGATGTCATGATAGATTTTGCCGGAGGCGGATGGGACAAATCCAAATGGCAGACAGTTAAATGTTATCCGGTAAAACCTGTAGAAAAAATAAAAGATTTTGAATTTGTCCAGAAGCCGGAATGCATAAGTTTTGACTGCACAACGGAAGATGTCAAGCTCGGCGATGATAACTGTCTGATGGTATATGACACCGGCCGCAATGAGGCGGAATTCGAAGTGGTTTTCGAATCAGGCAAAGGCCATCCCGGAATCTTTATTTCGCCTGCAATTTCCGGCGACGGCATTTTATTGAAAACATATTGTATTTTTGTTGCGGATTATACGATTGCCGTGTGGTGCGCCGAGGCTGATTCTGTCTTGAAAAGCACCCAATATACCCATCTGGTGCGCATTTCCCGGTGGCAGCCCATGTTTCAAAAACATAAAATCATCTGTCGGTATAATAAAAAGGCATTCGCCATAAAGGTTGATGATTCAGATACGGTTGTGCTTTATTTCCCGAAAGAATTCACCGCAAATACAAAAATCGGAATATGGGGATGCCACGGTCAGAGCAATTTTTATTCTGTCGCCATTAAGGAAAAACCATCCCTGCTTTTCAGCGCTGTTGCTCCTAAAATGAAGAAATAATTTCTACACTGCAGTCGTGCGTGGCAATTGACTTCTTTACTTATTCAGTAGTTTCTTCATTTCACCATTTTTCAGCATCGCGATGAATTTTTCTTCACTGTAAGTGCAGCTTTTTAAGATGACTGCGGCATTTTCCGCGGGCTCCCACTTGCTGTTTCCCATACGGGCTTCGGTAAAATAGCGGATGACTTCCGCCATATCCTGTCCTGACTGTGCTTTATAACCTTTATCCCGGAGCTTTTCGTAAAAACCTAAACCCATCATATTGGCGATCAGCCCTGGATCACTGTCCGGAGAAATGGATATTTCGCCTGAATTTGAACTTTTCCCCTTCCAGAAAGCTTTTTCATCGGCATTGGCGGTGATTGCCGTAATATCCTTATACTGGAAACCGGCATCTTTAAGCTTTTCCAAAAAAACGCGTGTAGTTTTCAGCGTATCCAGCGCATCAACTTTCCATTCATCGTTAAAATTGCCTTTCAGTCCGGCAATCATTTTTTTATCATTCACGTACATTTTCTTCTGTTTTAGCTGTTCCGCCGATTCCCTGGTCTGAGATTCACTATAGCCGGCAGAAGTCGCTTGCACTCCATCGATCGATTGGGTGTTTTTAGGATAAAGTTTCGTTTTAGACGGGGAATACTTACTGCCTTGATCATTCTGATAGGTTACAATCAAATCTTTGCCATTGGATGAATAGGTTGTTTTGTAATTTTTTCTGATGTTCTTCTCTTTTATTTGTTGATCAATCAACGCCTGAATAGCCGGGTCGATCTCATTGTTTTTCACTGCCGTATTCGTTGTTGCTGCCGTATTATTTTTTGTCTTATCATTCGTTGCGGTTTTGTCTTTGGTTTTCTGGTTTTTAACGGTGGATTTGTCTTTTGTCGCCGCGGCGGGGACTGCGGTTTTTTGCGGAGGACTGGTTGCCGGCGCTGCTGTGTCCATGACTTTCTGTTCTTTAACTGACTTTGCTTCTTCTTTGGCTTTGGCGGCAGCCTCTTTCAGTTTCTGTTCTTTTGCTAATTTTAAATCTTCTTTGACTTTCTGCTCGGGAGTCAGCGCCGTGGCATCTTTCAACTTTGTCTGGTCGGCATCAATTTTTGTTTCAGCATGTGTGAATTGAATGAAAACCAACAGACAGGCAATCATTGCTAATACTTGAATTTTCATTTCCGGCTCCAATGTTTTGCTTTGGGAACTATATCATACAATATAATTGTCATTAAGCTTGCTGTCCAATAAAACTTTTACTACTGAAGCAGCGGGATGTTGAAAATACGCACTATCAGGATTGCGCAGACTGCCGCCGCGTTGTTTAAAAAATGGAGCAAAATCGCCGGATATAGGGAATGAAAATGCAGATAGGTCAATTGAAACGCCACCCCCAGTAGAAAAAGTGCCGGGAATTGCGCATACGAATCATGGATCATGGCGAAAAGCAGCGAGGTTAAAACGATGGAACCGGCGATTCCTACCCGCGCAGCGATAAAGCCGTAAATCACTCGCCGGAACAATATTTCCTCTGATATCGGCGCGATAATTACCGCTGCGATGGCAAGGAGAATGAAACCAGTGGTATCACAACTCAGCGCAAGCGTCAGAAATGCAGGCTGTCTGCAGGGGATGTCGAAAAAATCCAGGATCTTTTTGAAATTAATTGTAGTAAACGCCGAGACTCCAAGCATTAACACACAAACCGCCACGCAAATCCAGAAATTGCTTAGTCGCCAGTTATTTAACCCGAGTTTTTCAAACAGAGATTTCCGCCGGTCGGTATATTTGAAGATTATCATCATAATTGCCAGTGACAGCAGCGGCGGCGGAAAGCATATGATCAGGATCATCAGCGATTTCGGCATTTCGTTAAGCCCGGCAATCAGCCGGTGACTGCTGGACAGCAGTACCGGAATGAACAGATAAAATAGAAAAAGCAACGATATTCCCGCAATAAATCCGCGGTTTAAATACTTTTCGTCCTTCGTAAACTTATTATTGTAAATGTCCAGCATGAAATTCTTTCTGTTTGTTCAGCGCAAAATTGTTGCGGAATAACGACCATCGCAGAATATAGATGAAAACCGCGGTTTGTCCAGCATAGTGAACCTGCCTAAACTGAAAGTTTACAGTTTTTTGGCCTTCTGTGTTTTGTGAATTCAGCTTCTTGTCTTTGATGAGTAGCGTTATCCTTGTTGCGGGATGCTGTTTTTTATGATTTTTTCAATATTTCATCTACCAGACAGTAAACATTGATGATATATTCTACTGCGACTATGAAGGACAGTCCTTCAAACAGGACGAGATTATCCTGGACGAATTTTTGTCTAATGATAAATTATTCGCTTGCAGCATAAAAAGCAGGATTGTTATGAATGACCTTAATCTTATAAATGATTTCAGAGTAAATGCTGAAACCCGTCTTCAGGCGGCCAAACGGCTTGCCGCAGCATACACGCCGGACATGTCGGCGGTATGCGAGGCGGATCTTCATAGTCACTCATTTTATTCTGACGGCTATAATTCCCCGTCAATGCTTGTATTTGAGGCGTTCCGCCGTTGCATGCGGGCGCTGGCAATTTCCGATCATGATGTTTTTGACGGTCAAGGTGAAGCAATTGAAGCCGGCAAAATATTCGGTGTGAGGGTAGTGCCGGCTGTGGAATTCTATACAGACCGTCCGGGAATTGAAATTCTGGGATTCTTCCCCAATGTTGAACATTTTCTCAAGTTATCCGGCTTGGGAGTTTTTGCTGATGTCGTTGAACCGATCCGTGAAGCAAAGCAGATCCAGCTGAATGGCATGCTGGCGAGGATTCCGGACTGTTTCTCGAGGCTGGGATTTCATGCAGAAATATTGGATGAGGATATAGCCAGGTATTTGCGGAATGGAATATCAACCAAGGGCGATATCAGCGTTGTGATGTGGCAGAAATATGGCCGTGAGCTGGCTGTCGCTGGAATTGCCGCTGATGTCAAGGATTTTCAAGCCAGATATACCACGCGGGACGAATATCTGAATCTGCCGCTGAAGATAGATATGAATCTTTCACCGGAGGCATTTGTACAGCGGATCAGGCAGTGGGGCGGGTTGCCAGGCCTGGCGCATCCTACTGAGTTGCGTAATAAGGAGGGGCTTGGCAATGGTTCGCTTTATCAGGTTATCTGTGATTTGGCCGCGGCTGGAATGCAGTGCATTGAGGTTGACGGCTGGCGCAATGGTATTTGTCCGGAAACCGGGATGCGGCAGACAGAGCTTTTTGAGATGATGCGCATCCGCTATAATACTGAGCACCCGTATGCGGTGCCGTTACTGGCAACCAATGGCGGTGACAGTCATAATCAGCCGGGAGAAGGGCTGGAACTCGGGTGCGGCAGAAACCGCAATCTTCATCCTGAATTCGGCAAGTTCTCTGAAGTTATTGCTTTAGACAGACGGCAGCGAATGCTGTTGCTGTAGTGCGGCGGGATGGATTAGCAGAAATTATGCCCATAAACTGGAGAATAAACTTTTACGCTTGAATGCAATTGATTCAGGTTCTTTATTCTGGAGCAGTAATTGCGGGTTTAGTTCAAAGATCGTTTCTGCAGCATCGTTTCCGAACAAAGTGGTCACACACGATTTTGCCTGTTTCATCTCGAAATGACGGTTTTTCATATTGTGCGCATCGGAAGCGATGTAATCGCAGATTCCGGCGGCAATCATTTTTTTTGCGATAATCTGCGGGAAACGTCCAGATTTGCCGTTAATACTGGCGGCGTTGACTTGAAAAAAGACTCCGTGAAGATGCAATTCAATCATTCCCGGCAGGCTTTTAGCGGTAAGCAGTTTTTCAGGATGCACTAAAATGATGCGCAATCCTTTAAGTCCTGCTTTAAATGCCAATTGTTCCATAAATTGCGGAATTGAGCAGGTATTTAGATCCACCAGTACGAAAGAAGTTTCCCCAAGCACCAGTATTGATTTTTCCAGCTCCGCGCTGAAGTCGGACAGCGTGTATTCACAGCCGGTTAAGAGTTTTATGCCGCATTGCAGTGCGTGACTGGACAGTTCGCTCCGGCGCAAAGAAATCACAGGAACGGTAGTCGAATTGAAATGAGGAGTAGCTATAATTGTGTCAATGCCGTCCGACTTGGCGGCGCGCAACATTTCAATTGCCTTTTCCAGCGAAGGCGGGCCGTCATCGATATCATGCAGGATATGGCAGTGAATATCAATCATGGCGTATTATGAGGCATTACTTTGCTCAGCTGTCGAGCTGGCATACTTATAATTATAGTGGTAATGATAGTGATAATAATAATAGTAATTATATTTTATCGACTCGATGTCAAACCGGTTAAGCAGAATTCCGTTGACTTCGATATTAGTCTGGCTAAGCTGACGGAGGCAGCGTTTGATGATTTCAATTCTGGTCTTGCCGGCGGTGATGATGAATATGGTGGCGTCGGCGAGATGACCGATAATTGCGGTGTCCGCCATATTCAAAGTCGGCGGCGCGTCAATGAGAATGTAATCGTAACTCTGCGACAGTTCCTCAAGCAGCAGCTTAAACTTGTCAGTCATCATCAGTTCAGTCGGGTTCGGCGGGATCGGCCCGCTGCTGATCAGGTCAAGACCGCTATCATGCACATTCCGGTGAATGATATCCTGGGAAAGCGCTGATCCGACAATAATGGAAACCAGACCTTTAGAGTTATCTACCGAGAAAAACTTGTGCATAAAAGGCTTCCGCAAGTCACAGTCCAGAACGAGTACTTTCTTGCCTGATTCGCACAAGGATGATGCCAGATTGGCAATGATGGTTGATTTGCCTTCTCCGGGCAATGCGCTGGTGAACATGACGATTCTGGACTTGCTTTTGCCGGGTATCATGAATTCAATATTAGTACGCAGTATCTTGAACGCCTCGACTATGGCGTGATTATTTTTTTCATTGCTGAAAAAACGTGACGTCCGGATTGCAACGCCGTGTCTGGTTTTCTGTCTGCTTTTTTTCGAGTTGTCACCATTCTTGGCTTCAGGAATGGTGCCGATCACGTTTTTACCAAGACGTTCCGGAATCTCTTCAGCGATTTTTATAGTCCAGTCCAGTAATTCTTTGATTGATGCTCCCAGCAGTGCCAGGCCCAGACCGAGTATAAAACCGATGATTGCATTGGTCAGCGGGTTGGGTTTTACCGGTTTTTTAGGAAACTCCGCGGCGTCAATAATCTGAATGCTCTTTAGATTCATAATTTCCTTGACAACTTTGATGAACACTTCCGCCGTAGTGTTGGCTACGAATACGGCCACCTCCGGATTGGAAGAGGAGGCGACAATTTTTATCATCCGGGTATTGCGCTGTATATCAGTGCTGATATTATTCTTCCTGGCTTCGTTAGTAAATTTCTGCTGTTTCAAATTGGATACTTCGTCCTGCACTTTACGGCTGGAGATGATTTCTTTATAATCATTAACCAGGCGGGTGTTCAGATCCAATTCAATAGACTTCATTGCACTTGTTGAATTGACTTGGTTGATATTCTGATTTGCGTCCCATGCAAAGATCATTACTGAAGATTCATAAACCGGACTGAATACCCACTTACTTAAACTCCAGCCGGCTAAGCTGCCTAATATCGCGCATATAAAAATGGCGATACAGTATTTCATCAATGCCTGCAGAATGCTTTGCATATCTATGCCAACCTTCAACTCTTCCATGGGAATCTCCTTATTTAATACATAATTAACATAAATAATACAATACTTCAAAACGCAGTAAAATCAATTAATAGTCGACATAAAGAGCGACAGATTTTATGTTTTTTATGGGTCTTCACTAGAATTTGTGGGTTAATGGCCGGAAATAGCGTTTAATAGAGATACCGCAGAACCTTCATTCTGTCAAGTGTTCAATCCGGCATAACCGGTCGCAGGCTCCCTATTATTCCATTTGATCACTTGACAG